>JAOASF010000155.1 GCA_025210175.1 Crocinitomicaceae bacterium
CCATTGGACCATTCGTTTTTTTTGCCTTTTCATCGACCTCCCAACCCTCTATTAACTTGGGGTATCCGAAACTTTTGGGTTAAGTTGAATGAACAAAAGTATACCTGTAGAAACGAAACAATTTACACCATAAAAACTTCTAGTGGCAAACAAGCGACCAATGAGATTTTCATCCTTGTGGTAAACATTGGACCATTCCATTTTTCAACCTTGTGGTACACATTGGACCATTAGGTTTTTGGGAAATTTTCGTCCATTTTCTACCCGCCCCCTTTCACCCTGAACCTTTCCATTTCCTCAACCATTTTAAAACGGAATAGAATTTGCTAACTCTCCCTTCATGAATCAAGCCTTTCTCAGTACCCTATTTTTTAGTTTACTTTTCGTTAGCTTAAGTTCTTGCAGTCAAAATTTTGAAAGCAAGAAGAGCCTAACTTCAGCAAAAAAGGTCAATACCGACTCCTTGCAAATACAGCAATTTTACAAAAGTGAAGACACCCTGAATTCACCCAGTGAATCAATTGGTACCGTGGGCAGGGGAAGTCTCAAAAACGGTAAGATCTTTCCATTCTACGGACCCAACTTTACTTATTTCGCCCAAGAAAGTTACCGATCCAAAAGAGCCTATACCTCAGATGCTGTCCGCAGGATAATCCTAAATGGATACGATCAATTGTTGAGAGCACATCCCGACCGACATTTTTACCTCATGGAATTATCGCATCAAAAGGGAGGAAAATTGTACCCGCATCACACCCATCAAAATGGTTTAAGTGCCGACTTCATGATGCCTAAGTTGAAATCTGGTAAACCCGACTATACTTTGGATACCATTGGATTAATGCACTACTTTTTAACCTTCGACAATGAAGGTCGCTATGAAAAGGACAAGAACATTGCAATTGATTTCAACTTGGTGGCCGAGCACATCTACATTCTCTCTCAAGAAGCCGAAAAACTGGGTTGGACCATCGAAAAAGTGATCATCAAACTAGAATACAAGGACGAATTATTCGCCACCACTTACGGACAAAAACTCCAGAAAAAAGGCATTTACTTTGCTCAACGTTTAAGCAAGGAAGTCAACGATATTCACGACGATCATTTTCACATCGATTTTAAAAAACAATAGTACCTTCATTGCTCTATTGGAACATTAAGACATTCGAAATGAGCGCAGACATTCAACAATATCACGGCGGACTTGACCCCAATGACTTGCAGATATGTGAAGCCTTACAAGGTATTATCAATACTAATTTACCTGAAGCGGAAAGCAAGGTTTGGCATGCACACCCAGTTTGGTTTTTGAATGGAAATCCGGTGGTGGGATATCATCGTTTGAAAAAAGGTTTGCGTTTGCTCTTTTGGAGTGGCCAAAGTTTCGATGAAGAAAAACTGAAGCCCGAAGGAAAATTCAAAGCGGCAGAATACTACTATCATTCCATTGATGACATCAAAGAAGAAGACTTGGTTCGTTGGTTGCAAAAAGCACGAGATATCCAATGGGACTATAAGAACATCGTGAAACGTCGTGGCGTATTGGAACGAATTACTTAAAAATTTCAAATTAAACTTGCGTAGCCAAATGGCTAAACATATATTTGTAGCCAAATAGCTACGGAATGAATTTAAGAAGAGATGTTTTTCAAGCCATCGCCGATCCTACACGGAGAGCCATTTTATTGTTGCTCGCTTCTCAGTCTTTATCGGCCGGTGCTATTGCTGCTAATTTTGATTCTGCTCGTCCGACCATATCGAAACACCTCACCGTTTTAACGGAATGTGATTTGCTTTCCAAAACCCAAGCAGGTCGAGAAATCTACTACCAACTCAACCCCTTGAAAATGAAAGAAATTGCCGATTTCATTGAACCTTTCCGCCTGATGTGGGAAGAGCGTTTCAACCGTTTGGAGGAAGTGATGAAACAACACCAAAACAAAAAGTAATGGAGATCAAAACACAAGTCATAGCCAAAGAAAACGAGCAGGAATTGTTCGTCCATCGCGAATTTGACCTTCCCGTTCATCTTTTGTTTATGGCCTATACCAATAAGGATATTTTGGAACAGTGGATGGGTACCAAGGTGATTGAACTAGACAACGAATCCTTTAGCAGCTATCATTTTGAAACAACAGATCCCATGGGCAATAAACATCCTTTTCGCGGTTGTATTCATCAAATTAAACCGAATGAAATCATCGTTCGAACCTTTGAGATGGTCGGCACTCCCTTCCCTCCTCAAATGGAATATTTGAACTTTATTTCTTTGGGAGAAAACAAGAGTAAGCTGGAAATGCAGGTGGTATACAAGAGTGTTTTTCACAGAGATGAACACTTGAAAATGCCCTTCGCTCAGGGAATCAACTGGGCACATAATCGCTTGGAAGAAATCGTAAAATCAAATCAAAACTAATATGTCGAAAACACAAAAAATCATCTACTGGATCGCCACGGTTTGGTTGGCTTTCGGAATGACATCAAGTGCCATTCTCCAACTTTTACCCATGAAAGAACAAGTTGAAATGTTCGAACACTTGGGATACCCATTTTACTTAATGCACATTATTGCTATTTGGAAATTATTGGGTGTATTGGCCATCTTCCTTCCTAAAACACCAGTTCTAAAAGAATGGGCCTACGCTGGATTCTTCTTTGTTGCAACGGGAGCCATTGTTTCACACATTGCCGTTCACGACGGTTTTGGCGATATTTTTCCTGGTATTTTCTTGGCGGTTTTAACTGTCGTATCCTGGTACTTCCGTCCAGAATGCAAGAAAGTAAAAGCTCAGTAATACTAACTTTATTCTTCAAAGCGAAACGTTATGATGACCAAAACTGTTGACGAATTTTTTCAAATAGGCTGTGGAAGATGTTCACTCGTTGGGACTCCAGAATGTAAGGTGCACACCTGGCAACAAGAGTTGATTACATTAAGAGCCTACATGCTCGATACAGGTCTTACTGAAGAGTCAAAATGGGGCTATCCATGCTACACCTTTGACGGGAAAAACATTGTAATGATCGCAGCTTGGAAAGACAATGTTTCTTTGAGTTTTTTCAAAGGAACCTTATTAGAAGATCAAGAAAAATTATTGGTGAGTCCGGGTGCAAATTCACAGGTGGCAAAATTGCTTCGTTTTCAGAAAATGGATGACATCTTAGCCTTGGAACAAACCATTAAGGCTTATGTTTTTGAAGCGGTTGAGATTGAAAAAGCCGGCTTAAAAGTGGAAGTAAAACCCGTTACCCACTTAGACTATCCAGCGGAATTGGAAACAGCTTTTGATGAGGATCCCTTCTTTAAAGAAGCCTTTGAGAACTTAACTCCGGGTCGACAAAAAGGATATCTACTCCAATTCAATCAACCCAAAAACTCCTCTACGAAGGTCGCACGAATTGAAAAATACAAATCTTGGATCATGGAAGGAAAAGGCCTTCACGACGATTACAAGAAAGGAAGAAAGTAAGCCTGGTTTACCGAGCAATAAAAGATAAAAAGGAAAAGGGTGCCCAATCGAAGCACCCTTCTTTTGTAACCAACGCTTTGGCTAATACTTAACTACATTCTGGGTAAAAAATCCTTTGTCTGTTTCCAGGACTAAACGATACAAACCTGCGCTAAATGAGGCTAGAGATACCTTCGTTTCATTTTCGTTAATTGCTTGCTGCATAAGCACATTTCCTTTTGCATCATACAAATGCATGACTCCCCGTACCGTTTCTTTCAACACAATGGTCAATTCTCCATTCGTTGGATTCGGAAATACTTTTGCTTGTAGAAAGTTCAACTCTCCTAAACCTACGTCGTTACCATTTATTTCATTTGACGTATCCGATGGACAAGCTGCGATAACCCGCACAGCATACACACCATTGGTTGTATAGGTATAGGTTTGACTCGTTGCACCTGGAATATCCACACCATCCTTTAACCATTGATTGCCTGAACTTGAGCTCGAAGTAAGAGTGGTTCCATTTTGTGTAACGCTAGGCGTAGGTGGTATTGGGTTCATTACTAAAGAATACACCACCGAAGTATCCTCCTCTACTCCTATACATTGCGCATTAGAGGTAACCACACACCAAATCTGATCCCCATTGTTGAAATTAGAAGAACCATATACGGAATCCTGTACCACAGCAATTCCATTGAGATACCATAGGTAAGTGGGATTAGAACCAGATTGCACAGAACTAGCCTTGAAGGCTACAAAATCTCCCTTGCAATTTTCGGTATTTCCATCGGTCATTTCAGTAGAAATAATAGGGGCTGGAGCTGTGGATTGTACGGTCAAAACATACAATTCAGAACTGTCCGTAGTACTGGCTGCACATCCATCACTCGATGTCAAAATACACCAAACGGAATCTTGATCGGAGAAAGACGAAGAAGCATAAATCGAATCGGTAGAAGTAGGTTGCCCATTCCAATACCATTGAAAACTCGGAGACATGCCTGCCTGACTGGCGCTTGCTTTAAATGAAACATTTTCACCTTCACAAATGGTAAGGCTTCCTGAGGTAAGCTGAGTGGTGATTTCTGGTTGAGTAATTGGGTTTCTGATCAATTGCAAAGTGTCGGAATGCGCAGTGCTGTATACTACACAAGTTTCATTCGATACCATGGTTGCGTAAACCTCATCTCCATTCATAAAATTGGATGAACCATAACTACTACCGTTGGATACAAAAACGCCATTGCGATACCATGAATAATTGGGTAAGGTTCCACCATTGGTCGGTTGTGCGATAAACCCAACAAAACTGCCTTCACACGACTCCAATTGCCCTTGGCTGATTTGTAGGTTTACTTCTGGTTCTACGGCTGGAATATTGTTGACCGTATACACATTAGATGCAACCGAATCGTTGATTACACAGGTTAAAGAAGAATGCAGTTGAACATACACCAAATCTCCGGTTGACAAAGAATCGGGAGTAAAACTCGTTCCAACCGCAGCGCTATCACCGTTCACATACCAAGTATACATCGGGGAATTACCTTCATTTTGCTGATCTGTAATAAGGAAATCAATCGCCGTTCCCTCACAATACGAAGAATCCGATACCGCAATTGCGATAGATGAAGTATCGTTAGGGGTTCGCTGAATGATAAGAATATTCGAACTGTCAGTGGCACTCGTTGAACAAGTGGCGTTGGATAGAACCACTGCTCGAACTTCATCTTGGTCTTGCAAATTGGAAGCCCCATAAATCAATCCATTGGCCACATAAGTGTTATTTACCCACCATTCAATACTCGGGTTGTTCCCTGCATTGCTATACGTGGCACCAAACTCCAAATTGCTACCATCGCAACTCGGATTCGCTCCTTGTGTAAAATCAATGGAGATATCCGGCGTAACATACGGTTGCATGTTCATCGTAATACTATTGGAATGCTTCTGAACGGAGTCAGCGCACGCAGCATTGGACATCATTTTTACCCTTACCACATCACCTGTATTTAGAGAAGAAGTTGCATATGGATTTCCCGACCCCACTGCTACTCCATTCACCATCCATTGGTAACTTGGATTCGCACCTCCATTGGTAGGTGTGGCGCTAAATTCAATGGCACTACCTTCACAAGCTGGGTTGGTACCTTGAGAAATGGCTATTTGAACTCCTGTAACCGCCGTTGGAGTTTCGTTGATGGTAATTGAGTTGGAAAATTGAGTTGGCGAAATGGCGCAGGCTGCATTCGAAACCATGCGAACATCTACCAAATCTTGATCGTTAAATCCATTGAAATTAAATACCTGTCCAGAGGCAATTGGGTTACCGTTGATTCTCCAGGTATAATTCGGGTTGGTTCCTCCATCCGTTGGTGTGGCCGTAAACTGCAAATTCTCACCCGGACAACTCGGATTCGAACCGCCAGTTTGAGCAATACTTACTGCGGGATTAGATAATGGCGTAACCTGAAAAGTAAGGGTATTGGACAAAGTATTGGCTTGGTCCGGACAAGGCGCTGAAGAGGTCATTCTCACCTGAACTTGATCACCATCCACCAACGAATCCGTCGTATAAGTCGAGCCAGTGGTGGCAACTATACCGTTCAAAAGCCACTCATAAACGGGAGTGCTTCCTCCTCCATTCGACGATAAAGCAAATGCCACCGTATCACCAGAACAGATCGTTGTAGTCCCCTGCGTAAGTTGAATTTGAACAGATGTCACGTCCGTTGGTAAAATACTTACAACTATTGGCGATGAACTAACGGCTGAGTCTACTGGACATTGAAGCGAAGAAGCCATGTTCACCTTTATCTCATCCTGGTCATTCAAACTGGAACTTGTATAAGTTGATCCCGTTCCAACCGACACACCATTAATTTGCCAATCGTAACTTGGACTAGTCCCACCGTTTGTAGGTGTTGCCGTAAATTCAAGCGTTTCACCTGTACACGATGGGTTGTTTCCTTGGGTTATACTCGCTTGAACAGAAGTGGTAGAAAATGGAGTTTGCGAAATGGTAATGGAATTTGACATCACATTTGGGTTCGCAACACAAGTGGCATTGGAAGTCATTTCTACGACCACCACATCCTGATCCGAAAAATTATTAAACGAGAACACCGCTCCAGAACCACTAGCAATGCCATTGATTCTCCATTCATAAATGGGACTGCTACCTTCATCTGTTGGACTCGCTGTGAATTCTAGTGTTTCATTTGGACAGGAAGGGTTATCTCCTTGGGTTAAGGCTATACTAACAGATGGATTGGGTATAGGCGTAACTGACATCGTAATGATCTGTGAAGGCGTGCTTGACTGATCTGGACAGGGTGCTGAAGAGGTCATGAAGCATTGTACCATGTCGCCATCAGCCAATGAATCTGTGGTGTAGGTCGTCCCGTTGGCTGCAAATATGCCATTCACTTGCCATTCATACACAGGAGTTGTTCCCCCGTTGGAAGAAGACAAGGAAAAAATCACGGTTTCTCCTTCGCAAATGGATGAAGTTCCTTGTTGAAAATCAATCTGAAGGTCTGTCACCACATTGGGCGTTCTATCAATAATTAGGGTATTAGAAGTAGCCGTGGGAGTTATCGTACAGACATAGTCAGAAGTCAATACCACAGAAATATTATCCTGGTCATTCAAGGAAGAGCTCGTAAAAACGGGACCTGAAGCCGTTGAAATTCCATTCACCTGCCAGTCGTAACTCGGATTGGCACCTCCATTTGTAGGCGTGGCAGTAAATTCCAAAGTACTACCATCACAACTTGGGTTTGATCCTGCCGTCATACTCGCACTAACGCTAACCGTTTCATTCGCAATTACGGTTACAATAATAGGTGTGCTTGTAGTAGTGGGTTCGCTTGGACAAAGGGCATTATTGGTCATGGTCACCGTCACTTCATCCTGATCCACAAAGCCATTGCTCGCATATTGGTCACCTGTTCCAACCTGAATTCCATTCACCTGCCAAGTGTAGGTCGGATTCGTCCCTCCATTGGTTGGCACCGCGCTAAATTCAACAGTTTCCCCATCACACGTCGGATTTGCACCTGCACTTAGGTTCACGCTTACCTCTGGTGTTAAAATCGGGTTCACTTTCATCGTAATGGCATTGGAAGTCTTGGACGGTGCTTCTGGACAACTTAAATCAGGCGTAATAGTTAAGGTAATTACATCCTGATCTGCCAAACTGCTACTAGAGTAAGTTAAGTTGGAACCAACAGATCCACCATTGATTTGCCAATCATAAACTACATTTGCTCCACCATTGTTAACTGTTCCCGAAAACACCACCGTTTCTCCATCACAAATGGTATCATTACCACTGGTCACGTCAATACTCACGTCATACAGGTCCGTCGCGTTTACGGTTACACTTCTCGATTCTTCCCAAATGCAGCCATTGGCGTCCTCTACTTGGTAAATGAGGTCAAAGGTTCCTGAAGCCGAAGAGTTGAACGTGGGAGACTGCACATTGGTCGCCGAAAGGGATGAACTTCCAGATCCAGACCAAGTGTGACTATATGGAGCAACACCACCCGTTGGTCCACCGTCTACAGGCAAATCCGCATTCTGACATACCTCCGCCGGGTCGGGTTCTATGGCAGCAGATAAATCGGTGGTGACAAAGGTATTTTCGCCGCAACCTGTTGCATCCCCTGTGCTATTATACGGTACAATTTTCCAGTAGTAAGTAGTGTTTGGCAAAAGATTCGTTGCGTTATAACTAGAATCGGTTTGATCCGAAACAAGAGGAGGATTCGTGGCCGTTCCGAGGTAGACTTTGAACCCTGATGCTCGACTACCAGTTGCACTTGAGCGCCAACTAAGTGTTGTATTTAGGCAGACATCTTCTGTTCCTGAGGCAGGTGTAAAATTCGTTGCACAATTGGGTGGATTGGCCGGCAAAATCTCTACCGTATAATCTTCAGCTTCTCCTGAGCCTTGATTTCCACACGAGATATTCGCTCCTACACTTGCTGTTCCAGTCGTACGAATACGCATTCGTGTTTCTCCCAAAAGGGCTGTTGTGGGAACGTTAATTACAACAGTTGAAGTAAAACTTCCAACCGGACTGTATACTCCTCCTGTATAGACTTGCTCGCTGTTTTCAAAAATGAGGTTCTGATTCCAATCGATATACACGTAGATACTTGCCGAAAGCGTTCCTCCCGATGTGGTAACCACTGACATGTTATAGGCAGACCCTGTTCGTATATCCGCCTTCATTGCCGTGTAATCAGCATACCCACCAGCCGAACAAGCGGAGGCATTCGAAATATTGTTATTTACGCCATTCAAGGTTACGTTTTGAATGGGGATCGAACAACTAGAAGTCGCTGAACAATATTGAGCAAAGGATGAATTGTGATTCAAGAGGAAAAGAACAAGCAATCCGGTGAATACAGTGTAGATCTTTTTCATGTAAAACAATGGTTAACAGCCTTGTATTTTAGCAAGCAGGCGCTCTAATATACACGTCTATCAATTGAAAATCAACAATTTGTTAAATAATTTACATGAACGGTTCATCTTCCTTTTGAAGCACTTTCTAGAGATCAGGCTGTAAGCGCATTTTTACAAAGCTAATATCTTTAAAAAATGATTTCATCTCTTCACACGGAGCGTTTTTTGCTGCGTCCGATTGAATTTTCAGACGCCGAGGCAATGTTCACAATGGATTCCGACCCAAAAGTGCACCTTTATTTGGGTAATTCACCCGTACAAACCTTGGAAGAAATCAAAGACATCATCGGCTATATACAAAAACAATATACCGAGTATGGCATTGGAAGATTTGCCGTTATCGACAAGAAAAATGACTCCTTCATCGGTTGGTGCGGTTTGAAGTTTGTGGATGTTGAGATTTGTGCTCGAAAGGATTATTACGACATAGGCTATCGCTTTTTACCCGAATATTGGGGTCAGGGGATTGCCACAGAAACAGCTTCATCTTGGTTAAAATATGCGTTTGAAGAAATGAAACTGTCTGAAGTATTGGCTGGTGCAGATGTGGAAAATGGTGCTTCCAATCGGGTTTTACAGAAAATCGGTCTGACGTACTTTGATCGAGGAGTATATGATGAGGTAGACCACAATTGGTATCGAATAAGTCGCCAAGAGTATGAAAAAAGAACGGATCACCAAGGGGAATGAATTTGGTTCAGAAAAATGAAAAACAGGGATAATAAACCAACAATCATCGCTTCCACCAGCCGTATTTATTTGTACGAACTAACGGTGCATGATGCTGATAATTTCTTTCGACTCAATGCCGACAGCGAAGTGATGAAGTTCACGGGCGATCGTTCATTTGCCCATCTTGAGGAGGCTCGGTCCTTTCTTCAAGATTACCAACCCTACCAGAAAGATGGATTGGGTAGATGGGGAATTAAAGACAAAATCCACCATACTTTTGTTGGGTGGTGCGGACTGAAATATCACGAAGACAAAGGAGAAATTGACCTTGGCTTTCGCATAATCAAGGAAGAATGGAACAAGGGGTACGCCACCGAAGCCGCGCAATTATGCTTGCGACTCGCCTTTCACGGCATGGATATTCCTAAAATTGTGGGGCGGGTACAAGTAGGCAACGAAGCATCTATACATGTACTTCAAAAACTTGGCTTTACCTATCAACACACTTTTATTGAAAGAGAAAAAAACTGGTTGCAATATGAAATTTTAAAGCAAGACTATCCATGACAACTAAGGAATTAATAGCTCAACTCAAACGAGATTTACCCCACGGGTACAAGCCTGAGCGCGAAGAATTTGCTCGCTTGATTGTAAACGAACAGCATTCTATTCAAGAATTGAGCACCTTACTATTTGAAAAAGAAAAAGTATCCTATCGCTTTTCGTGGTTACTAACAGACATTGGTTTATACAACAAAGACTATTTGTTTCGCACTTTGCCCTATTTATTTTCCAAGCGTAAAGAGGTTACTTTTTTTGATTTCGAAGAACAATTTTCAACCTACTGGTACTATTTCGGTGTTCCCGAAGAAAATGAATCAGATGCCCTGGATTTACTCATTCACTTCCTTACAAACGACTACAAGGTAAGTACGCAATCGCGAAGTTTGGACGCACTTTTAACCTTGGTTGAAAAATATCCAGAGTTGGGTCCTGAGGTAAAAATGGTAGCCGAAGGAGTTCGTTGCAGTCCGAATGTGAGAAAAAGAAGGAAAGCTTTGTTGGGATAGCGTAATTTTAATTTGATTATCTTAAGTAAAGAAACATTCTACAACTACTATGAACCATGAAAAATACACCCTACAATCAGATCAAAAACTACTCTTATTCGAGTTCATAAGCATTGGCCCAAAAGGAAGAATAAAAAAAGTCATTCAATACACCGAAACCAACATTTCTGGGATATATAATTTAGGCTTTGGTGATTGGGATGAAGCATCAGGTTGCGTAATTGATGATGTTATTACAAATAATGGTGACTCATACAAAGTTTTAGCAACTGTGTCTTCCTCTTTGTTTGCCTTCTTCGACAAACATCCTAACGCGATTGTTTATATCGTTGGTAGTAACTCGATCCGAACCAGACTTTATAGAATTGGCATTTCTACCAATCTACATTTGATTGATGATCTCTTTGAAATTCATGGATTACTTAATGATCAATGGGAAATTTTCAACATCAATCAGAACTATGATGCATTTTTGATTTCCAAAAAACCTTAACTTTGTTATGTTATGAGTATGAAAATAAAGGACTTAAACAATTCCAAAATTCCAATTGTCAAGATTAACAACAAGTTGAATAAAACGTCAACCAAAGTTCTTTTTCCAGAAAAAGTGGAACAAGCCAATAAGGTTTTGCAAAAAGTAGGACTACCCAAATAATTCAATAAAAATGCCATCAATCCCGAAGATCAATGGCATTTGAGTTGAGTTGAAAATAGGGAACCTTAAGATTTGGAAGGATGTAAGATTTGCTGGAGGGCCATATGCAAATCTGCATGCTGAAATTGAAAGCCGTGATCCAATAATTTGCGAGGTATAACATTCCTACTTTTCAAGACCAATTCCGCTTCTGTTCCTTTGATAAATGCACCCAATTTGATCAAACAAGTATCCACAGGAATCAGGAATCTTTTTCCTTTTATTTGTTTCAATAGGGTCATGAATTCTCTGTTTCGAACTGGTCTGGGATGGGTGATATTCACCTGACCATCCAGCGTCTCGTCCTTTCTAATGAATTCAATACTGCGCAAGAAGTCTTCCTCCGAAATCCAGCTCATTTTCTGTTTACCCGAACCCAAGCGACTTCCTATCCCCCAACTTACGAGGTTTAAAAATTCATTCAGTAGCGGACCTTTTCCAAGAACAAAGGAGGTTCTTATGGCTACTTTTCTCGTCATAGGAGTATGGAGTGAAAAGAAACTCTCTTCCCACATTTTGCATACACGCTCCGAAAAATTGTCGCCAACGGTACCCGTGTATTCATCCTGTACGCCTTCAAATGCCTCTTCGTATATCGTTGCGGATGAAGCATTGATCCACAATTTTGGAGGACAATTGAGGTGAACGAGGGCCTCCCCCAACGTTTTGGTGGAATTGACACGAGAGTCTATAATGGCGACCTTATTGCGTCGGTTATATCTGCAATCCACAGACTTTCCAGATAGATTGATCAACATTTCCGCTCCTTCCAAACAATGTATCCAAGGTCCAATGTGTTCACCGTCCCAATGAATGTAATTCGAAGAAAGTTCTTTTTCATTCTGACGAGTCAAAATTTGAACGTCCCAATTTTTTTGGCTAAAATGATGGTGTAGCAATTTCCCCAAATACCCACTTCCACCGGCTATTACAACTTTTTTCATGACTTCTTAGTATAGATGCGCGCGACTTTTCAAACGAAATAAAATCACCAAGTTCAGAAAGTGAATTGCCCCCAAGAACAAGGCAATGCCGCCCAATTTGTAACTCAAAACCTCTATTAGATATTCGGCATTTGACACCATTGAATAAATTTTCAGAACATAGAATATGTACCCGAGATTGATGAGGTAAAACCCGACCTCCAGAAGCTTGTTAACACTCCTTGCGAGTTCACTATTTCCTTTGAAAATATCAATCAAAAAGGTTTGACCAAAACGGGTTAGTGTCCTCGCCACCCAGATGGTTAAGGCGATAGAGAACAATAAATAAAGCGTGTATGCGATAACAGTGTAACTCATGACATTTGTTTTTAATTATTAGTATGTATTGAACTTTCAATAATTTTTGAAAGTAAAGAACAAATTTTTTTAAAGTTTTAATAGCAACTTATAAAACCAATTTTTGTCGCTATTCGAAAAACGATCCAATATTCCATCAAATTTCTCTGCAAATTCCAATAACTCCGCAGTTTGAGCCTTGAATTCTTCCACCTTCTCCCCTTCTTTACCTTCCACTTGCTGGACCTTTCTCAATACTTCCAAAGCAGGCTGAATCTCTCTTTTTCGGCGTTCATTGGCAATGATTCTCGCCAAATCCATCACGTCTTTTATGGCAACGAAATATTCCTTTCTTTCCCCTATTCTCAACTCCTTGCGCACCACGCCCCAATCCATCAAAGCGCGAATGTTCATATTCACGTTTCCACGAGACACCTGCAATTCCTCCATGATATCTTCTGTAGATAAGCCCTGAGGAGAAACCAGCAGCAAAGCTTGAATCTGAGCCATGGCCTTGTTGATACCCCAATTGGCACCCAAGATTCCCCATGCTTGTATAAATTCCGCTTTTGCTTCTGGTAAGTTCATGACCCAAATGTAAACAAACATTTTAAACTTTCAATAATTTTTGAAAGTTTTATTTCGCACCCTACAAATCATCCGTTGAATTACTGACAATTTCGTTTTATTATCAAAGTTTTGGATTTTGAGTTAACCCTTTTCATCGTATAAATCTAGTGGCTATAAAAGATGGTGGTAAACAATGGACCATTCGCTTATTATAGAAAACCCCACCTTTCCTATTTCAGTGGTATACATTGGACCATTCGTTGTTTTTAAAAATTTGCACCGTTTCTCATTTCTGTGGTAAACAACGGACCATTCGCTGTTTTTTTATTATTACAATCCAGCCCCCAATCCTCATGCACTTGTGGCAAACATCCGACCATACAACCAAACCTCCCAATAAAGTAGAATTCCGAAACATTTCCCTTCAAACTATTCCTACTAGCTAAACCCTTTCACCTGAAAGATGTTAACTTAGAAAAGAATTTATTGATCAAGACAATTCCTATCCCAAAATGCGCAGCTTACTCTTTGTCCTTTTTCTTCCTTTGTTTTCCTTTTCACAAGCTGATACCAGTGCAAAAGCTTTGGATTCTATCAATGCGGAAATCTTTACAGATTACCAGAAAAAAATCCAAGAAATGGAGGACATTCAGCGCAAGGACTCCATTCAACGTGCAAAATTACTCGAGCAAATCGGGCAGTTAAAAACAACCGACAACCTGAAAAAGTAAGAATTGCAACAACAATTAGAGTTCCTTAACGAAAAAGAGGCACAGCGCATTGAGGAAAAAAAACGAAAACTTGACTTGCTCCGAAAATCGGCCAATCCCTTCGCTGTAAAAGGTTTTTTCAAAGACACCCTCTTTCTCATTTACACCAACTCAGGCAGCTTCTCTGGAAAGGAAAGAGCGGCAGCCATTGAGACTCGTATCCATGGTCTCACCAGTCAAATAGGTGTCGATTCAATCGAGTTAATCACTAACGAAAATTCGATTGACCTGGTGTCGGGTGATAAAATCATCATGAGTATCTCGGAAAATGACGCTCTTTGGAACAATACCTCACGTCAGGTTCTGGCCAACGAATACAAGCGAACCATCATCAAAGCTTTGCATCAATACAAGGAAGAAACGAGCCTTTCCACCCTCTTAAAGGAAATTGGCTTGGCACTAGTGGTTCTATTGTTCATGTTCCTTCTATTGAGATACATCAACCGCCTTTTTAGATGGACAGCCGTTTTGATCCAAAAAAACGAAGGAACCAAAATCAACGGTATTAAAATCAAGGATTATACGCTTTTCAATGCGAGTAGACAGGTGGCTGTGTTGCTCGTGCTCAACAACATTCTCCGTTGGATCATCATCCTCATCGCCATTTACATCACCCTGCCCATTCTCTTTGGCATCTTTCCTTGGACAAAAGACTTTGCCTCCACCCTCTTTGGCTATTTCTTAACTCCTCTCAAAAGCATTGGGATGGGCATATGGAGCTATTTCCCGAACCTCATTACCATTATTGTCATCGTAGTTGTGTTCCGCTACGTCATGAAGGCCATTCATTTCTTTAAAGAAGAGATTGAAAATGAAAACCTAAAAATTGCCGGTTTTTATGCGGATTGGGCCAATCCTACTTATCAAATCTTGAAGATCGTATTGTACGCCTTCATGTTCGTATTAATCTTCCCGTATTTACCTGGTAGCAATTCCCCTATTTTTCAAGGTGTTTCCGTATTTCTGGGTGTATTGTTCACCTTTGGTTCATCGGGTTCCTTATCCAATATCGTCGCTGGCCTTGTACTCACTTATATGCGCCTGTTCAAAATTGGCGATCGGGTCAAAATTGGTGAAGTAGTGGGCGATGTAATGGAAAAATCACTCCTTGTCACCCGAATCAGAACCACGAAAAACGAAATTATCTCCATTCCTAATTCCACAGTGATGAGTAGTCACACGATCAATTACAGTTCCGATACCACAGAAAACGGGCTTATTTTGCACACAACCGTTACGATCGGCTACGACGTTCCATGGAAAAAAATTCACCAAGCCCTTTTGGATGCGGCCGACCGTACAGATCTCATCCTTAAAACTCCTAAACCTTTCGTTCTACAAACGAGTTTGGAAGACTTTTATGTAGCTTATCAAATCAACGGATACACCAAGGAAGCCAACAAACAAGCGAAAATCTACTCCGATCTACATGCCAACATCCAAGACTGTTGCAATGAGGTAGGAATCGAAATTCTAAGCCCCCATTACGAGGCAGAAAGAGATGGAAATGAAATCACGATTCCGAAAGAATACACCCAAAAAGGTCAGGACAAAAAAGAATAATCCTTGGGACAAAAATGGCTTAATCATTGATTTAGCCCGTTTATCATAAATTTATTCCGTTCATCACGCTTAAAAGCCGTATTTCATCCGAAATGTGACATTTATCACATAAATCCCCTTTTTTTCACGGGTAATCCGTCATATTGTTGAGCCGCAAAAGCAGCATTTTTATTTGCATGCATAATAATAGCGGTCTACAGCACATTATAGAAATTACACCTATTTGACAACAGTGATGAAAAAAGCGGGCACTATCTGTATAATCAACTACCAAACCTCACTACTTCGATTCATGCTTCTGGGACTTTTATTGGGATTCTTCTCTTTTTGGTCTTTGGGACAAACAACCATTCGTTTTCAACAAAACCTCAACGGTGGATTGGCCACAGCTGCCAATAGTTTGCAATTTGACGTTGGAGTTTACTCCGACATAGATGGTGACACCTCCACTTCAGCCTCTAGTTCTGCTGATTTGGTTCTCCCTCCAGGATCACAGATTTACAAGGCCTTTCTCTACATCGAAAACTTCGATGGTGGACAAATGACCACTGTGAAATTCGCTTACCCGGGTAGTACAGGTTACACGACACTCACAACAGCCTCTCCGCAATTTTTGGCCAACCCAGACAATATTCAAAGTCAACTGATATTTGATGTGACCAACATCATTCCCATCAATGGTTTTACCTCTAACATCGTAAACGGCGGTGACCCTACGGGTGCAGGAAGATACATGGTTGCCGATCCCAATTCCAGTAGTGTCAACTCAGGTTTGGGCTGGAGTTTGGTCGTTGTCTATAGAAATCCCGCATCTGCTTATCGAAGTTTGACCATAGCCGATGCTTGTACAACTTTCGGTTTCAGCTCCTTCGGTTCCATTTCCACCATTGTATCAGGAATCACCGTTCCGGTAATCGGACCAGTAAACGCTAGTGTATTCACCACAGGAACCTATGGAGATTATTCCTCTGCCCCTCTCAATACTTTTCCAGACTACGTTCGTTTCGGTGTTCAAGGTGGTGGACTAACCAACCTGGCTGATCCAGTAACGGGTGGAACCAATGACATTCTAAATTCAACCATTGGTATAGCTGGCTACCACAATGTCATTGCCGACGGTTTACCAATTCCAACAGGTAACGTAACCACACGTAATCCTTACAATGGTTTTACGGGTACATCTTATAACAATACCTCTTATTTTTACGACGCCGATTGGATGAATGCATCCAATATTCTCCCAAATTCAGCTACCCCAATCAACGTTGAAATTCGCTTTGGAATACCCGCTACAAGTACCGATTACCTCGGGGTTGGCGCCTTTGGAGTTGCCATCGATCTTGCAGCTCCAGAATTGACCAAATCATTGTTCCCTGATACGATGTCTTGTGGTGGCTTATCTACTTACACCTTCGCGGTCGACAACAACGTAGCAGGAGCCATTAACCAGGGAGGATTAGGATTCACCGACAACCTTCCAGCAGGAATTAAAATCGCACCAGTTCCCAATGTTACGGTTACCAATGCTTCTACAGCACCAACTGTAACGGCCAATCCGGGGGCTTCAGTAATTAGTGTTTCCAACCTAGGTGTATTGGCTGGTGATACGGCCTTTATTACGGTAGATATCACCAATGAGGTAGACTATTACAACCTCTCCTGCGCCACCAATCCGAACAACTTTACCAATGGATTTTTTAACGTAATAACCACAGGTTTACTTTCCAATAAAATTCAACCCCAGTGTTTGTTGGTTCACCGTATACCATCAACTCTCGACTCGTTAGGACCATTCTGTGTAGGGCAAACCCCTCCAGCCTTGCCTCCTACCTCGCTCGAAGGTTATCCAGGAACCTGGTTCCCGAACTCAATCAACACATCCATAGCACAAGGACGATACTATGTCTTTACGCCAGATGATGCTTGTTATGCTCCCGATTCCATTTACATCAATGTAACACCGGGACCAACCATCAACTTTACGCCTAGTCCTGCCAACGTTTGTGCGGGTGACTCAATTACCCTGAGTGGTAACCCAACTGGTGGAAGTGGAGTGTATGCATCCCATTCGTGGACCGGTACTGGTGCTGCGAATCTCAATGATGCCAATAGCGCTACTCCACTTTTCTATGGTAATACAGTTGGTTCATCAACTTTAACCTATACGGTTCAAGATGCTGCAGGATGTAGTGTTTCACAAAACATAACAGTTACCACCAACGCGCGACCTACTGCTTCCATTCTGCCTGACCCTGCCGTATTGTGTGCAGGAACCAGTTTGAACATGGACGGTAACCCAAGCGGAGGTAGTAACGTGTATTCAACGCACAACTGGACGGGTTCAGGAGCAGGAAACTTATCTTCCACCTCTATCCGTACACCTGTTTTCACAGGAGCTTCGGTTGGAAACTTTGTATTGGTATACAATGTAACAGACAACCAAGGCTGTAGCAATACCGATAGCATGACCGTTGTTGTCAACCCTGGTCCAACCATTACTCTTTCGCCGGCACCACCTTCTGTTTGTAACGGAACGGACGGACAAATTACCGTGAATGGTATCGGAACAGGTAATGTATCATGGACAGGAACAGCTACTGGATCAAGCGCTGGTGTAACTTTGCCATTCGTCATTCCAAACCTTTCTCCTGGAAGTTACAATGTGCAGTTTACCTCGGCTGCAGGTTGTTCCTCCCCTGTGGTTCAAACCATCATCAACAACCCAGCGGGAATCACCATCAATGGTATTCCTGACACTTCAGCTTGTAATATTCCTTACACACTGAACACCAATATCATTACTGGATCCAACTTGAGCGGAAATCAAGGGTTCTACTATTCTACAGGAGGGGTAAATCCCATTCCAAACGGAACAGTATTACCCGTAGGAACCGATACAAACATTTATGTATACGACAATGACGGTAGTTGCCCTGCCGAGATTGTTTTCCATGTATCCGTTTTTGCCAACCCTACAGCGAGCATCTCGCCAGACCCAGCCAGTGTATGTGCTGGATTAAACTTGAGTCTTACGGGTACACCTGGAGGCGGTGAAGCTCCTTACCAAAATACCTGGTTGGGAACAGGCAGCGGTTCCTTGAGCAATACCAATACAGCCACAACCGTATTCAATAACGCTTCGGCTGGTTCTTACCAACTCATTTACCGCGTTACAGACAACAATGGTTGTAGAGCAACAGACACAATTCAGGTTGCCAATAACGCATTGCCTTCTGCGGCCATTTCTCCGGACCCAATTGTACTTTGTGCAGGCGACACGGTAGCAGTGAATGGTAACCCAACTGGTGGCTCAGGTACTTACACCACTCACACCTGGTCGGGAACCGCAGCTGGATTCTTGGTGAACAATACCACAGCTTCAGAACAATTAACAAGCAATTCTGCAGGTACTTACCAACTGAACTATCAGGTAACAGACAACCAAGGTTGTACTCGTTCCGATTCAGTGGCGGTTACAGTTAATGCCATCCCGAATATTACATTAACACCAACTAACCCAACAAGTTGTAGCAGCAACAATGGCTTCATCACTGTTAACTCTTCTGTTACAAACGGAACCGTTATTTGGTCAGGAACCACTTCGGGTAATTCGGGTAATGTCAACCTACCGGTCAACATACCGAACCTACAAGCAGGTACTTACATGGTCTACCTGCAAACCCTACAAGGATGTACTTCCGAAACCGACACGGCTACCTTGATCAATCCAAGTCAACCCTTTATTGACCCATGGAGCGACACCAGCATGTGTGGAGGTTCTTACTTCATTCCAAACGAGAGTGAAATTACAGGAAACAACCTTACAGGAAACCAAGCATTCTATAGCCAAAGTGGAGGAAATCCAGCGGCGCAATTGCCAGCAGGAACCTTGATCAACGCTAGTCAAACACCATACACAGTATACGTTTACGACCAAAATGGCTCATGTAATTACGAAGACACCTTTGTGGTTTACATCCATTCCAATCCAGTAGTAAATGCTGTGAACAGTAGCCCTATTTGTGCAGGTAACGATCCAATTACACTAAGCGAAACTGGTGGAGATCTTACATCGTGGAACTGGACCAGCTCTGGTGCAGCCACCTTCGATGACCCAACTTTACAAAATCCAAATGCGAGCAATGTTTCTGATCAAGAAACATTTACAGTAACAGGAACAGATGTGAATGGTTGTAGCGGTTCTGCCACAACAACCGTAACCGTTCACCCGCTGCCTGTGGTGAGTTTTACAGCCGACGACACGGTTGGCTGTGTACCTCACCTCGTTACCTTTACCGAAGGAGCAACTCTTCCAGGAGCAACTTGTATTTGGAATTTTGGAGATGGAACCGTCTTGAACCAATGCGGAACGGTTAACAATACCTACAACGCAGCCGGCCTATACGATGTTTCGCTCACCGTTATTTCTGCCCAAGGTTGTATCGACTCCATGGTGCGCACCAATTACATTTCAGTAGAAGAAGCTCCGATTGCCGACTTTAGCTTGTCGAACACCACCATCGATGCTGAAAATACAGAGGTACTCATCACCAACAACTCCCAGTTCGCCTCCTCGTACACCTGGAACTTTGGTGATGGAAGTCCGATCAACACAGATGCAAATCCAGTGCACGACTTCCCGCAAAACACAGGTAGCACTTACGAGGTTGTACTCACAGCCTTCTCTCCTTCCGGTTGTTCGAGCACGTTCAGCATGTTTGTAACCAGCGAAAAACTGGTGGTAGAAGAACTTTATTATGTGCCGAATGCATTCACGCCAGACGACGATGCCTTTAACCCAACTTTCCGACCGATCATTACCTCAGGTTTCGACCTTAGCTCCATGATTTTCCGTGTCTACAATCGTTGGGGGGAGCTCATTTTCGAATCCAAAGATCCGAATGTTGGGTGGGACGGAACATTCAACAACCTGCCAATGCAAGAAGGAGCCTACACTTGGACCCTGGAGCTTTTGCACATCGAAACAGATCAACGCTACGTATTCAATGGCTTGGTCAACTTATTGAGATAAATAGCCACCACTATAAAGGGAAAGGGATTTCATGCAAGTGAAGTCCCTTTTTCATTGTTTTATTATCCGATTTTTTTGGAGCAATTTCCCGCTATCCTGAGTAGTATCGGCTCAGCCGATAGCTACTCTCTCCTATCGGGGCTAGGGGGCCTGCACTTCTTATTTCATTTATGGAATGATTAAATTCCCGCATCTCAAGCATATGAAGTCCGTATTACTTATTGCCTGCTTGGCTTGGTTAACGAGTTCCACTGAGGTTACCTATCACCCCCGTGTTTTTATCGGAACCTACCGTCCTTACCCCATTCCACAGCTACCTCGTGTAGAACCAACCGAAGAAAAAGGTCCCGTTTTAATTACCAAAATTGAGGTTCAACGCATGCCCTACTTCCAACCAATGGAACAGATCGAGTTTGCAACCAGAAACCGCTTCACCATGTATTTTTCAAAAGTGATGAATTCGCCATATTCGCAAATGATTCGCAAAACAGGCACCTATGAAGTTCATCCAGACAAACTCGTTTTGCACTATACTAAATCTGAATACTGGGAAGCACCAGAAATTCACCGACCCGCACGAAAGGAACGAGCCAATCCGTATCGAAAACCACGACGCAAAAAAAAGCACAAGAGCCTTGATGCTTACGATACTTTGGCGATCATTCGACCAGATAGCTTAGTCTACAACCAACATTTTGCCCTCGTTCGCGTAATAGAAACAAACTAGAAAATGAAAAGTAATTGGACGCAATATATAATCATCCTGACGGTGGGTCTATCCGTGTTTTTGACGCAAAGTTCTTTTCAAGCTGATGAACCATTATTAAAAACCTTGAAAGGAAAATATTGGCTCAAGGCAATCCCAAAACCCAAACCCATAGATAACATTTACGGAAATGGCGTTCCAAATAAAATAAACGAACCCATTCCCCAGCTCCCATTCGAATATATTGAGTTCGAAAGCCATGGAAAATTCAGTACCACGAAACAATATTACAACCAAGGCCCTGGTATTCAGACCATCAAAAAGACAGGCAAATACCGAATCGTTGAGAATAAAATCCATTTAGAATATCGCAAGGTCTTTTTCTACGACCGACTTCCTTCCAACAAACGCATGACCATCTGGAACCGTCACAAAGTTGTCGATCGTATCCCCAAATCCAAACGTAGCTCAAAAATAGACACGCTACTTCTACTACACCCCGACACACTAGAAATGGACAAGAGCTTTCTATTAATCAAGCGTTGAATTGGACGGGAGGACTTCAGGAATCAGGACTTTAGGACTTTAGGACTTTAGGACTTTAGGACTTTAGGAAAAAAGGACAAACCATAGGGTAAATTTCAAAATCACCAGTTCTTTTTGTTGGTCATTTTTTTTCTTTCATTAACTCCAAAAGACGTAAAGTTTCCTCGTAGCTCTCATTTTCAGACTTAGCCATTTCTATTGCTTTTTCCGCTTGTTCTATCGCCTTTTCTTTTGACCTAAATAATACAAAACCCATGCATAGGTATCATTATTGGCATATTGACTTTTTAATTCAATCGAACGTTCAATACATTTCAGTGCCATTTTCAAGTCAAAGTCCGTCCTTTTATCTGAGTTTTGCGTTATTACCCAAGCATGCATATTTAGTTGGGTTGCATTGTTCCACATTTCCTGAACATAGGAATTTTGGATTTCCTCATACTTAACTAAATCGCCGATGTTTCTGTAATAATCTGCTTTCAATCGATTCGCAATTCCTTTTTCTTCCAAAACGGCCTTGAGCAAACCTTTCATGTTTTTATACAAGTAAGTTTCGCCAGTATCAAATTCCTGAATCAAATCAAAATTTCGAAAAAACGAAGTTGAATCCTTTTTTTCTATGGCCAGATATGCATCATTATTAATACAAAAAAGAATTCTGGCTCTAATTTGATCTCTTTCAAAATATTGTTCCATCAACTCGCGGTGCGAATTCACAAACTGAAAATATGGACTATCAGTTGAAAACAGATTGTGAAAACTCCGATAATCTTGAATCATAAATTCATACAAGAACTTTACATTCTTTTCCTCTTTCAAGGCATCCAAACTCTGTGTGTTTAAATACTCCATTAAGGCCAGTGAATCCAGCTCATTGGCATCCTGTAACATTCTAACTCGATCATATAAAAATTCAGGTTCTCTATTTCCTGACGAGTACATTTCCTTGTAATAGCCCAATGTTTTGCCTTTTTGACGTGCCTCTGATGCATGTTGAATAAATTCTTCAGTATTGAAACTACCTACTATTTTATGCACCTGATTCCCCATTTCATCTAAAAACAAAAAGCAAGGATTCATTCGCACCTCAAAACGCTTTGCCATACTTTTTCCTTCTTCTGAAAGAGTATTTATATCAAAACAGAGATAGTTCTCCTTAAAATATCCGATAGCTTGACTATCCTTAAAAACAGTGCGCTCCATTTGCAAACAGCCACCACAACCGTCAAAATGAAAGTAAAGCATTACGCCTTTCCCCTCTTCAGTGGCTTTATTAAAAAGTTCAGAATACTGAACATCCGTAAAAACTAAAGTTGTATCCTCTGCCCATGAAATGGCTGAAGTCAAAATAATCGAGCAAACAATAAGTAACTTTTTCATCATTCGTAGTGGGTTAAATTTCAATGAAGATATAATTCAAAATCATATAATCGTTACTGATTTACTTCATTTTCTTTTCCAATTTCTGCACCGACTGACTGTTTCACTGACATTCACATTTACAATCACTCCGTCCTTCGCTCTCCTTCCCATTCTCATTCTCATTCTGTCAAAACCTCCCTCTTTATCCCCAACCAAAGGTGGAAACACATTCTATCCCACTCACACTCACACTCACACTCACACTGTCTTTCACCCTCATTCTCATTCTCCTTCTCATTCTCATTTTCATTCCCATTCTGAACAAAAAAGGCCCTAATCTTTCGACCAGGACCTCTTTACTCTGCTAATTCCACCCTCCACCGAGGGCTTTGTACACGTTTACCTTGGCTTTTAATTGGTCGCGCTTGGTATCAATCAATTCAAACTTCGACTCCAGTGCATCACGTTGGGTCAGTAAGACCTCCATGTAATCGGCACGAGCGGATTTGAAAAGATTGTTGGAAATCGTAATCGACTCCGTCAAACGGTCCACCTGTTGCGATTGCAGCTCGAAACTGCTTTGCAAATTGTTGACTTTATTCACTTGATTTGAAACCTCTATGAAGGCATTCAAAATCGCTTTTTCATAATTATACACAGCTTGGATCTGCTTCGCATTCGCGTTGAAATACGCAGCCTTAAGCGCCTTTCGGTTGATCAATGGACCAACGACATCTCCTGCTAAATTGTACAACATGGACTCGGGAGCTTGAAGCAAAAAAGCTGGGTTAAAAGCCTGAAATCCCAAACCTGCTGTAATGCGCAGTGACGGGTAAAATTGTGCTCTTGCAACTTTGATATCCAATTTACAAGCCTGCAACTCCAACTCGGCCATTCGAATATCTGGACGATTTTGCAAGAGTTGTGATGGCACGCCATAATACACACTATCCACTGGGATTTTCACGAACTCCTCTTGTGTTCTTTGGATTCTTTGAGGAAATCTACCGACCAAGAAATTCAAATGGTTTTCGGTTTCGATAATGCGCTGTCGAATTTCGTATTGTAAACTCTTCGTATTGAACAACTGAGCTTCAAAACGTTTCACGGCTAACTCGGTTACGCGTGCTGCCGTTTTCTGCAAACGAACGATTTCTAAGGCATCACTCTGAATGGCAATGTTTCGCTGGATGATAGCCAATTGATTGTCCAAAGCCAACAACTCATAATAATCAGAGGCAATCTCTGCGACCAATTGTGTCACCAAGAAATTCTTCCCCTCAACCGTTCCCATAAAACGACGGAAGGCTGCATCACGTGAATTGCGCAATTTTCGCCAGATATCCACTTCCCAAGTTGAATTTACCCCTAACATAAAATCGGGAAGTGGGTCTGGTGTTTCTACACCGGGCTTGATGTCTGTAGTTGCATCATTGGCCCCTTTGCTGGTGTAACGACCTGGTTTTTCAACACCAGAAGCAGCTCCTCCATTTAGAAATGGAAGAAACTCCCCCTTTCGGGCCATTACCTCATTGCGTGCAATTTCGATTTCTTGAAGCGTGATGTTCAGCTCTTGGTTGTGGACAAGAGCTGAATCTATCAACGATACCAAGTAGGGATCATTAAAGTAATCCCTCCATTGGATTTTAGCCGAATTCAACGTATCTGTTGACTCTATGAACGATTCTGGCACAGAACTGTTCTCTTCTTTTTGAACGACATTCAGTGAACTACAGGCCGTCATCGCTAAGACCACAGCCGCCATTCCTAAACGTTTGAAAATAATTGGCTCCATGTTAATGTATTTCTTCTGAAAGAGGAGTTTCCTCTTGGTTTTTAATCAATGCTCTTCCTTCGGCCAGTTTTCCGAAGATGACGTACAATCCCGGAACGATAATCACCCCGAAGATGGTACCAAACAACATCCCTCCTAAAGCCGAAGCACCGATGGTTTTATTACCAATCGCTCCTGCACCGTGAGCCATAACAAGCGGAATCAAGCCGGCAATAAAGGCAAAGGATGTCATCAAGATTGGTCGGAAACGAACTCTCGCTCCTTCAATGGCTGCCTTCAAAATGGTCTCACCTTGGTGGTGTTTTTGAACCGCAAATTCCACAATCAATACGGCATTTTTACCGAGTAGACCAATGAGCATGACGAGTCCGACTTGGGCATAGATATCGTTGGCCAATCCCATGGATTTCACCAAAAGGAAAGAACCAAAGCCACCGGCTGGGAGTGACAAGATAACCGCAAGAGGAATGATGAAGCTCTCGTATTGTGCGGCGAGAACTAGGTAAACAAATACCAAAACGACGATGAAAATATAAATAGCCTCGTTACCACGGCGAACTTCATCATACGAAAGCGCTGCCCAGTCGATATCAAATCCTGTGGGCAAGGTTTTCGCTACCTCTTGCACAGCTGCGATGGCTTCACCCGAACTATAGCCGTCGGCAGCACCACCTCGGATTGCAGCTGTATTGTACATGTTAAAACGGTTTATCTCGTTGGCTCCTTGTTTTTTCTTCAACTTCATGAAGGCGGAGAAAGGAACCATTTCCCCCTTATCGTTTTTCACCCACATATTCAGCACGTCCTCAGGTAAACGACGGAACTCAGGAGAGGCCTGTACGAATACCTTGAAGAAGCGCTGATACTTTATGAAACCAAGCTCGTAGGTACTACCGACAAAAATGGAGAGCGTGTTCATGGCATTTCCTATGGAAACACCTTTTTGCATCGCCAATTCATTGTCGATTTCTATTTCGTATTGTGGATAGTTAGCGGAGAAGAAAGTGAACAATCATGTCAGCGCTTTTGTTTACTCCAACTTCTCCATGAATTCATTTTTTACGGGCTCCAATTGCTCGTAATCCCCTGAATTGGTTTTGTCCAACAATTGCAAAGCGAAACCTCCGGCCGCACCGAAACCTGGCACTGCTGGCGGATCGAAAAATTCGATGGTAGCTCCTGGCAATTCCTTCGCTAACTCTTCCAGCTCTTCAATGATTTGAGGAACGGTTTTATCGCGTTCTGACCAAGGTTTCAAGTTGATCAAACAGGTCCCCGCATTGGATCCACGTCCTTCAGTCAACACCTCGTAACCCGCGATAGAGGATACGGATTTGATACCGTCAACTTTTTCCTCAATCAATTCTTGCAACTGACGCGACATGTCGTTCGTGCGCTCCAAAGTTGAACCCGGAGGTGTTTGAATAATAGCATACAACATCCCTTGATCCTCACTTGGAATGAAACCAGAAGGCAAGGATTCAGAAACGAAGAAGATTCCTCCTGCGAAACACAACCATAGAATCAAGGTCACCAATTTTCGGTGAGCGATACGTTCCAAGATTCCCACGTAGAAATTGGTAAACTTCTCAAAAACGCGGTTGAAACTGGATATGAACTTGTTGAACCAGTTTTGCTTGCGCTCTTTTCCATGGTTGTTTTTCAAAATCATGGCACAAAGCACCGGAGTAAGCGTCAAGGCTACCAATCCAGACAAGACAATGGATGAGGCCATCGTTACTGAGAACTGACGGTAGAAAACCCCAACCGGACCTGTCATGAAGGCAACAGGCACGAATACCGCTGTCATCAAGAGTGTGATGGCTATTACGGCTCCAGAGATTTCATTCAATACGGACTTCACGGCTTTCAAAGGTGTCAAGTGAGGTTCTTCTTCCATTTTCGCATGAACGGCCTCTACCACCACAATCGCATCATCGACCACAATACCAATCGCTAGTACAAGGGCGAAGAGGGTAATCATATTGATGGTCAGACCAAAAATTTGCATGAAGATGAAGGCACCAATCAAAGAAATGGGAACCGCCAAAGTTGGAATCAAAGTTGAACGCCAATCTCCCAAGAAGATGAACACCACCAAGGCTACCAAGATAAAGGCATCGCGAAGGGTGTGAATTACGTTTTCTGTAGACGCATCCAAGAACTTAGAAACGTCATAAGAAATCTCATACTTCATCCCTGGCGGGAAGGATTTCTCCAATTCATCTAAGGTGTGTTTAACATTGTCAATTACCTCTGTGGCATTCGAACCATAGGTTTGTTTCAAGACAATTGCTGCAGATGGGTGACCGTTTAGATTGGAATAGATATCGTAGTATTCTGAACCCAAAACAACCTTTCCAACATCCTTCAATCGAAGTATTTCACCATCCGAGCTGGCACGAATAATCACATCCTCATATTGCTTCGCATCACTAAAACGGTCGGAGTAGGCCAATACATATTCCAATGCTTCAGAACGTTGTCCATCACCACGACCAATACGTCCTGGCTTACCAATGATACTTTGGTCCCCCAAAGCTTCCATCACCTCATCTGGCGATACTTTGTATGCTCTCATACGATCTGGATTCAACCATACACGCATGGCATACTGACGAGAACCCAAGATTTTGGCTTGACCAATCCCATTGATACGCTGCAACTCCGGAATCATGTTTACCCCAGCATAGTTGAAGAGGAATTTCATATTGGCACTTGTGTCCTCACTGTACAAATTCACATACATCAACATCGAAGGCATGATCGGCGTAATGATAACCCCTTCGCGTTGAACCAACTCGGGTAGACGATTTCGAATTTGTTCTACACGGTTGGAAATCTGAACCAAGGCCTGATTGGGATCGGTGCCTGGCTCGAAGACAATTTGAATATTACACTCCCCTGCAGAGGTTGCGTCGGATGTCATGTAACGCATCCCCCAAGCACCATTGATGGCTTGTTCGAGTGGAATGATGACGGATTCAGTCAAGGTCTTTGCACTCGCTCCGGGATACGAAGCGGATACCATGACCATTGGCGGTGCAATTTCGGGAAACTGCGAGGTTGGAAGGGTTTTGATTGCCAGTACACCTAAAAATATGATGACCAGCGAAAGAACGATTGCAAGAACCGGTCTTTTGATGAATCTTTTTAACATGGTGATCTCCTTTCTTATTCTACGTAGACACGTAATTTGTTAAAGACAACGTGCGGATCTTCGAAATTGAATTCGATTTTCTCCCCATTTCTCACATTTCGAATTCCTTCATAAAGGATTCGGTCTTTAGCCGTAACACCGGCAGAGATGACATAGATATCTGGAATTTCAGCGGCGATTTTAACCTCCGTTTGATGTACTTTGTTGTCCTTTCCAACAACGAAAACATACTTTTTCTCCAAGACCTCGAAGGTTGCTTTTTGTGGAATCAAAAGAGCATTCTCCAAGTTGGATACAATCTGGATATTCCCCGTTTCTCCGTGTCGCAAAAGCTTCTTAGGATTCGGGAAGGTAGCACGAAAGGCAATGTTTCCTGTTTCATTGTCAAAGTCCGCTTCTATGGTTTCCACAACACCTTCGTAGGCAAACATTTCATGGTTGGCCATTTTGAGCTGAACTTTCAATAAGCTATCCTCTGGCATCGTTGATTTATAAGCGAGATATTCCGCTTCTGGGACGTTGAAGTAAACCCACATTTTGTCGTTATCAGACAAGTAAGTCAACAAATCCCCTTCTTCTATTAAGGACCCCAAACGTACATGGAAACGGTCTATAATCCCGTCAAATGGTGCGCGAATGGTTGTAAAATCTAAGTGAACCTTGCGCAAGTCCAATTCCGCTTGAGCTTTGTCCAATTTCGCCTTTGCCATAGCCAACTCATTTTGAGCCACAACATTGCTATCGGCAAGACGTTTCGTGTTGATGTATTCGATGCGAGCGAAGTTCAATTCCGCCTCCGCTTTCTTCAAATCAGCCTCGTATAATTTGGGCATAATTTGAAATAAGACGTCGCCCTTGTGTACAAATTGACCTTCGTCCACAAAGATTTTCTCGAGATAACCTCGCTCTTGTGCACGGAGTTCGATGTGTTGAATAGCGCGAATTTGGCTCACATACTCCTTGGTTACTAGGGTGTCCTTTTGCAAAGGTTTGGTCACCACCAACTTTTGTTCTGTTTCGCCTTCTGCCTTGTGACCGCCACAACTTAATAATGTGGTTAAGGTCAATAACCCAAGGCCAATGAATAATTTATTCATGATTGATTAATTGATAAAAACGTGAAATTTTAACTAAAGAATTTGGCCCTTGGTAGCAGAATAACTTGAACTAAACCAACTGGTTAGTTAAACCAAGAACCTTCAAAGGTCGGCATGCTTTAAAGTCGAAAGACTTCGTAAAGGAGGTACCACTCAACTTTCGCTGACTGGTTTGCATGACAATCCCTTTGAACACGTAATCTATCCGTACAATCGCATTGGTGGGATGCAAGTAAATCGATACTTGCTTGAACATTAAGGTCTTTAAGAATGAATTGGCGTTCTGAGGTTTCTTCTTCCTCTTCCTCTGCTTCCATCAACTCCACTTGCACTTGTTCAATTTCAATCGCATTTTGCAACTGAGCTTGACTAGAATGTTCTGTTTTGAACTGCTGTGACTTGGGAGAAGTTGGTAAGCTGGCTTGCGCACCAAAAAGATTTTCAGGATTCACCTGGAACAAAAGAGCAGCAAAGTAAAAAAGGCCCAGAAGCAAGAAGCTAATAGAACCAATTTTATGTAAGATGCTTTTCTTCATTTTGTTGATCGTCTCTTATGAGAGGTGATTTCCTTTTACAATAGTAGATACAATTTCAAACAAGTAGTGTACGATAACAAAAATTTCACATTTGAACGAATGCAAAAGAGCGATGCTGAAATTACAACTGGAATTCTTTTAAGCTCTTCATCAACATCCCGATAACAGGTCCTGGAATAGGCAATATTTTCAATTGGTTTTCCAAAAATTCCAATCCATTTTGCACCTGATCAATCACCGCTTTTGGATTCTTAATGGTGTAGGTGTCCGCTATTTTTAACAGGTCCTTTCTACTTATGTCAACTCTTTTTTGGTTGATCGATAGCGCTCTGCTGGTTCGTTTGTAGGTCAACATGGGATTGAGCGAATAAGTCAAGTCGTAGGCTGGAGAAAGCGACCAACTATCGCTCACCTCATCGTAAGAAAAAGAATGGTTTTTGAGATGATCGTCCGAATTCCCAAAACCAACATTGAATACCATTCTTCGATAGAGTTCTTCCAAGTCGCGACGAGGAACCTTTAAAAACAAAGCCAGTTCAAATAGGTTTTCATAACTCGAGTGGGTAGGTTTTTGAAAATCCCAACCGGTTAATCCGGATGCCGTAAGGGTATGAATTTTTTGACCATTCACACGATCAAAACGCTGGGTAGCAAAATGCTTCTCATCAACCAACTTTGATGGCATCATGTGAATGCCTATTTCAGTTGCCGTTAAGTAATAGGCATATTCGAGTACCTCCTTGCTGTAGGCCACAGAATCATCCAGACTCAATTTGATCAAGTAGTGAAAATAATCATCCGAAACATGGACATCCCCAGGTATGATGCGGCCTGTATTCTTGTGTTCAGAAATGAGAAGTTTAGGGCGTGCACCACCAGCAGACGATCCCATTTTGAAAATATTCAACAAGGCTTGATGCTCAAATTGGTTCTCACTTAAACTTTCTTTTTGATCCAAAACTTCTTTGAGCACTTCCAGTACTTCTGTCAAATCAATGGTTGTAGATTTTGTTAACCTTCTACTCGGTCTGAATTCCAAGGCCCCCATTCCGCGATTGGCCACGTAGCTTAGTTGCTCCAAAACAGAGACGGATTGATCGTTTTTGGCATTGATTTCCATCCATTTTTGAAAGACCACGTTTCCGAAATAATCGGGCAAGGAATCGGCAAACATGGGTGGAAGTCCGCGAAACGTCTCGCTGTTGAATTGATTGAAGATTTGTGCTGGCTCCATTCGTTTCAACACTCCAGTGGAGGGAAACAAATTCTTCATATTCCCGCTAGCTAAATAGTCGGGATGATACTGAAAAGAGGAAGTCCCTTGATTTTCATCCAATCCCAAACGACCAATCTCTTCACCAAAACAATGAACTTCTATGATTTGATTTTGTGCCATGGTCTAGTAAAGCGATCGCTTTTGTTTCAATTGCTCCCTTCTTTCTTCGAAGTGCAAATAGAAGGTTTCCATTTCATCAAAGTGCTGCAATACCTTGAGCAAAGTATCTAGGGTACAGTTTTTTCCCGCTTCCAAATTCTGGATGGTCATTCGAGACACATCCAATAAATCAGCCAACTGCTGACGCGACAATTTGTTTTTCTTCCGCAAGACTTTGGTCATCTCACCAATTTTCAACTTTACATCACTAATCTTTAAAACGGAATCAAACATATAAATGAATATTTAAATTATCAAAATTGGCCAAATAAAGCTTAAATGATAATTATAATATTCAAATATACAACATTATGCAAAGAACTTCAAATTTGAATAATATAATTTTCAAAACTTAGCATTTGTAATCTGATTGAATATTTTAATAATCAAAAAGCCACCTATCAATTGACAAATGGCTTTCAAATTTAACTTCTATCCTTCACCGGCCTGAAGGGATAAATCCAACTCAGGAACGGTTGTAGCTTTCTGGTCTGAATCCAAACCTTGCCTTTTCCTCTGAACTGACAAACCAAACCTTCTCCCGAAAAGAAAAGCGATTTGTAGCCTCCGACGGAACGAACGCTGTATTCTAATCCATCTGTAAAGCCAACAATGTGGCCGGTATCAATGACATATTCACCATCTACATCGATGGGAATGATACCTCCATATGAGTTGAACCATAAATCTCCCGAACCCTGACAACGGATCAAGAAAAAGCTCTCTCCGGAGAAAAAACCTTTCATAAAACCTTGCCACTTTGATTCTACGTTGATTCCCATGGCACTGGCAACGAAGGCGCTATTTTGTAAATAAACCGTCTCGTTTTCCAAGTACAAATGTTCAATATCTCCAGGTGAAGCTGGTGCGATTTGAATTTCTCCAGGACCATTTGGTGCCGAAAATTCGTTGATAAAGATGGACTCTCCTGTCAAAAAGCGACTGAATCCACCCTTGAACTTCGTTTTCATCTCAATGTTGGTATCCATCGCCGCCATGGATCCTGCCTCTACTTTTAAGGTCTCGCCATGTGGTATTTGTACGGTAACATACCCGAAATCAGGCTTGGCCGCAAACTCGTATTTTAATCCTTTGTATTCTGTTTCCATCTTATCTCGGTTTTAGTTTGGGCCCAATGTATCTTCCGAAGGCCGTTGTATTGTGCGACTGCATCCAGACTCTTCCCTTACCATGAAATTTACACACCAAGCCTTCTCCACCGAAAATGGAACTCGCCCAACTTTGACCAGCCTTGGTTAGGGTAAAATTCAATGTCTCGTCAAAAGCGACGATGTGACCTGTATCTACAATGTATTCGCCGTCCACTTCTTTTTGATAAATGGCACCAAAAGAATTGAAGACCAAAGTCCCTTTTCCTTGCGCCTTGACCCAGAATAGACTTTCCTTCGAAAGCACATTCTTGAATCCTTGCCATGAAGCATCGATACTGATGTCCTCTGAGCAAGCCACGAAGGAGCCTCCCTGAATGATCAGCGCTTCACCTTTCAATTCTTGCATTTCCATATCGCCGACCATGGTGGCCGCGAGCCATACCTTTCCATCTTGCATGGGAGCTTCGTAGTGATTCAAAAAGAAATTTTCTCCCGAAATCATTCGCTTCAAGCCACTCATGATTCCTCGTGAGCCTTTTTGTTGAGTGGTGGTGCGAATGGTTACATGGTTACTCTTGGCAATCATGGATCCCCCTTCTGCGATTAATTTTTGCCCCGCCTTCAAGGTAATTTCAGCTGCTGTGGCACCCGGACGGTGATGCATTTTTACATCCAATTCGTGTTCTCTGTTTTCCATTTGGCTTAGTAAATGTGACGGTTCATCCATCCGGTTAATCCACTGATATTTCTCGTCTGAAGGTAAATC
>JAOASF010000156.1 GCA_025210175.1 Crocinitomicaceae bacterium
GTAAGTAGAGTTTTGCCCCCGACGTTTGAATTGGGGTTGTTTGAGAACCGATACGTAGAACTTCCGATGGGTATACCTTCCAAAAAAAACGACCTGAAACTAGCCATGCGTGCAGCCGAAGAGTCCTTTGTACTCCTTAAAAATGAGAATCAAATCCTTCCTTTGTCTACCCAAATCAAGTCAATTGGCATCATCGGTCCAGAGGCCAATGAAGCTCGACTCGGCGGGTATTCAGGTCCGGGCATCAATCCCATTACCATCTTGCAAGGTGTACAAGACTTTGTAGGCGAAAAAACGAAAATAACCTACGCCGAAGGTTGCAAGCGAACCACCAACCCGTATCAAGCCATACCGGCGAGCCAACTATTTCACGATTCCAAAAAGGGACGAAAAAAAGGACTCAGAGCCCAGTATTTTTCCAACCTGAATGGCCATGGTCAGCCAGCCTTGGAACGAATCGATCCGAACATTGATTTTCGATGGACCTTGTTTTCACCCGCTCCCGAACTGTTAGGCGCCGATCACTACAGCGTAAAATGGGAAGGCTTGCTGAAAAGCGAAGAAAGTGGCGAATTTGAAATAGGAATAGAGGGAGAAGATGGCTATCGCTTGTATATAGACGACCAACTTCTCATCGACGCTCGAAAGAAGACGGGACACCACCGCAAGGTCCAAAAATTCCGCTTCGCCAAAGGGCAGTTTTATCGCCTTCGAATAGAATACAGCGAACCTCGCGGAAATGTGTGGTTTCGCTTGATCTGGAACCAAGGAGTGCAAGATGTTGACGCGATTGAAGAGAGCATTAATCAGGTAAAAGACTGCGATGCACTGATGGTATGTGTGGGAATTGAAGAGGGAGAATTCAACGATCGCGCTTTGTTGGACCTACCCGGTCTGCAAGAAGAACTGATACTAGCCGCCTGCCAAACGGGAAAACCGGTCATTGTATTAACCGTAGGCGGCAGCGCGATTACCATGGAGAAATGGCAATCGAAGGTGCAGGCTATTTTACACCTGTGGTACCCTGGCGAACAAGGGGGATTGGCCGTGGCGAGAACGCTCTTTGGTCAGAACAACCCCAGTGGTCGATTGCCCATTACCTTTCCCAAACACGAAGGGCAACTTCCGCTTTACTACAACCACAAACCAACCGGTAGAGGTGACGATTACGTCCATTTGAGCGGAAAACCCAATTTCCCTTTCGGCTACGGCTTGAGTTATACCCATTTTTCCTATGGCCAATTGAAGATATCCAAGAAGACCTTTCGAAAAAATCAAACCACGAAAATCAGTTGTAAAGTTACCAACTCGGGCAAAAAGGCAGGGTCGGAAGTAGGACAACTCTACATCCGCGACGAATTAGCCAGTGTGGCCCAGCCGGTGATCCAACTCCGAGGATTCCAAAAAGTTCACCTGCAACCAGGAGAGAGTACAACGGTGCACTTCGAATTGGGGCCAGAACAATTGAGCTTGATCAACGAAAATCTAGAAAAAGTGGTAGAACCCGGTACCTTCCGAATAATGGTGGGTTCATCCAGTATTGATATCCGACTCATGGATCGAATTACAGTGCTTAAATAGTTAGGTGAACTTAGGATCAGCCCCTTTAAATGGCGTTTATATCGCCAGCCTCTCCGTGGTACGCAATAGACCATTCGCAGGAATAGAAAGGTCTTCAAATAAAAAGACCGAGCCAAATCCAAACTTAAGTAGCCAAACGAAAATCTATCATTGACTCGGCTTTTCAGACCGCCCCCATGGATTCTGGGAATCGCAGAGGTTGGGCTTTAAAAAACTTTTGACCATACATTGGAGACAATTAGAAAGGACTTAATCAGCTACTTATTAGCACCACAAAATCGACCGAGGTTGTCGACGATTGTAAGGTGAGGAAACAAGAAGATGAGCCTTTGAATGTGACAGCGGACTCACAACTAAAATCTCTTTAACAAATCAGGAATTCGAAAATTCCTTGAGAGAGAAAATAGTCGTGCCCGCCAATTTTGGTCAATTTCCCGCCAGAAACAAACCCGAAAATCTTTGAGCACGACCTTCCCTTCCGAAGAAGGAATAAGACATCAGATGGCGGCCTGATGAGTCTTAAAAAATGTGCTTACTTCCCTTTAAGGTCAGGGAACGAGGACCCGCAACTGGCGGTTTGCTGGAACAAATTTATAAAATTCAGCCGCAAAAAGGGGGCTAGAAACTAAAAACTTAAACTTTAAGTAGAACTAAATCCTCCATCCTCCTGTTATCCAATTGAGAATAAGTTGAATGCAGTAAAGGCAATCTCCAAAAAGATTTCCATTATCGTGAAAAATAGATGGGTTGCAGCCTGGATGGAAGGGTTCGTTTTGTGTCAAGACAAAAGGAACAGAAAACCTACTAAAGAAAAAAGGCCTTCGAAACCGAAGACCTTTTCAATATAAAGAGACAAATCTTATTCAAAAACAAGAATGTAGTTATTCTTCTTCCCCTTACCAATCAACAAGTACTTATCATTGATCAGGTCTTTCGCTTCAACCACATACTCTTCTCCAACCTTTTCCTTGTTTACCGAAACGGCGTTTGCCTTCAATTCGCGGCGGGCTTCCCCATTCGATTTCAAGAAATTGGTTTTACCAGCAAGTGCATCCACCATGCTCATGCCTTCGTTCAATTCAGACTTCGGCAAAATCGCTGTAGGCACGCCTTCAAATACTGCGAAGAAGTCTGATTCACTCAATTTCTTCAAATCGTCGGCTGTGGATTTACCGAACAAAATATTCGAAGCTGCGATGGCCATTTCCAAATCTTCTTGTCCGTGAACACGACGCGTAATGTCTTCCGCCAACTCTTTTTGCAACTTGCGCTGATGAGGAGCCTCCATGTGTTCGGTAATCAAGGCTTCAATTTCTTCACGTTCTTTCAAGGTGAAAATTTTGATGTAATTCGCCGCATCTTCGTCGCTCGCATTTAACCAATACTGGTAGAATTTATAAGGTGACGTTCTCTCCTTGTTCAGCCACAGGTTACCTCCTTCGGTTTTACCAAACTTGGTACCGTCTGCTTTTTTGATCAAGGGAGTTGTTACCGCGTAAGCCTCACCTCCGCCCAATCGACGGATCAACTCTGTACCTGTTACGATATTCCCCCTCAGGTCTGAACCACCCAGTTGTACAATGCAATTTTTGTGTTTGTTCAAGTAATAAAAATCAAAACCTTGAACCAACTGGTATGAAAACTCGGTAAAGGACAGTCCCGTCTCTAAGCGAGATTTTACGGAATCCTTTGCCATCATGTAGTTTACGGTAATGTGTTTCCCATAATCGCGAATGAAATCAAGAAAACGCATGTTTTCGAACCAGTCGTAGTTGTTGACCATTTCAGCTGCATTTTCCTTCGCATCAAAGTCCAGGAAACGTTCCAATTGTGCCTTTACGCCAGCAACGTTTTTGGATAAGGTTTCGGCATCCAGTAAATTTCTTTCTTGCGACTTACCCGATGGATCCCCCACCATACCTGTGGCACCTCCCACCAAAGCAAGCGGCTTATGTCCAGCACGCTGAAAATGAACCAAGGTCATGATTTGAACCAAATGACCGATGTGCAACGAGTCTGCCGTTGGGTCAAACCCAATATACCCAGCAGAAACACCTTTGTTCAATGCTTCTTCAGTTCCGGGCATGATATCGTGAATCATTCCTCTCCACCGCAGTTCCTCGACGAAATTCTTAGGCATGTTTTCCAATTTTGCCACAAAGGTACGAGAATGCCCGAAATGGGAATTTACCTCGTCGATATTTATCCTCTTAATTCAACTCCTCCAGAGTTGTAAAAAAAACACGCTCACCTATCGGCTGAGCGTGTTGAAGCCCTTCAGGCTTCAGGATAAGAAAAATGCAACCAAAGAAGCCTAAAAGGCTTCAACAAACATACCTCCTCCGAGCGAAGCGATTCCAAAGAAGTCTGAAGGACTTCAACACAAATAAAACTCCGAGCGAAGCGAGACCAAAGAAGCCTGAAGGGCTTCAACACACATCACCTCTCCGAGCACAGCGAGACCAAAGAAGCCTAAAGGGCTTCAACACATCTAAACGTACTTCTCGTCGAAGTCCACCCCATGCTCCTCCAAAAGAGATAGATACTCAGAACGAAACCCCTTCTTCTTCGCATGATGCTCCTCCTGATTCTGAACGTAGCGAATCAAATTATCCAAGGCCTCAGAACTATAGGTAAAAGCACCATATCCATTTTGCCAACCAATGAAATAAGGAAAGAGCTTTTCCCTTTTAATGAACAAGGTACTCGACACCTTTATGTCCTTCACCAAGTCAGCCAAAGCAACAGTCGGATGAAGGTTCATGATGATATGAATGTGATCTTCCACTCCATTGATCTGAAGCGGCTTGCAATTCTTATTCTGAATCGTCTGGTTGATAAACTTGAACAAGGTCTCTCGATTGTGCTTCGCCAAAACAGGCATTCGACACTTGGTCGAAAAAACAATCTGATACAAAATTTGGGTATAGGTACTCATAGCAGTAAAAGTTTGGTTTCTATTTAAGATACAAACTTTCATACCAAAATCCATCAACTGATCGGCGTAAAATTCAACTCCTCCAGAGTTGGCAAAAAATACGCTCACCTATCGGCTCGACGTATTAAAGCCCTTCAGGCTTCAATAATTTGCAACATTCACCAACAAAAGAAGTCCAAAGGACTTCAACACAAAAAAAACTCCGAGCGCAGCGAAACAAGAGAAGTTTGAAGGACTTCAACACGAATAAAACTCCGAGCGAAGCGAGACCAAAGAAGCCTGAAGGGCTTCAACACCCCTACACGAAGCACCAATTCACAATCGGCAAACTACGTTTCTGATTCTTATTCCAAAGTCCAAACTGGAAACCTTTCAGAAAAGCCGCCTTGTTCACGAGGCCAATTTGAACACCCTTTGCCTCCCCTTGGGTATTAAACATTCCAATCGAAACCCCATGCATTTCATGGTAGAAATTCCGAACCAGATTTATACTCAAACCATTCAGGGTTGAACCTTGACTAGCGAGAAAGGACAGGGAGACACCATTGGTAATATCGGTAAAGGTACCGAAGGCAGAGACCACCAGACCATTTTGAATATTTCGAGGGGCGAACGCAGTATCCCGATGAAATTCTTTTCCCATGTTGTACGCGAAAAAATTTTGAAAACTATACGATTTACAACCAATCAAATTGAAAAACCCTTGCCCAAAAAGAACTATGGTTACTCCATTTCCGGTTTGAGTCCAAGGTCGGTTGCAAGGAACATAACTACTCAGCAACCCAATTCCCAAACCATTGATTTCGGAAGCAAAAGAAGGAGTAAACCACAAACCATATCTTTTCTTGGCTTCTGGAATATTGCTGGTGGTATCGCATTGACCAATGCCATAAAAATGAAAAAGAAGTAGTAGCAGGAAAATGTAAATGCTTTTCATGTTCAGCAGAAGATTAGTTTAACCTAAGACTAAACAGCCGGTAAAAAGTTACAATTGTACTTGCTTTAAAATTTTACTTGAACCAATTATTTGGAATAATGAATTGCTCCATGATCTTATGGAACGAAGAAATTTTCTGTATCACAATTCGAATTAAATCCAGGCCTTGGTGCTCTTACCAATGTGGATGGTTCATAAATCACATACCAACCTTCATATCGAAATCCATAATCCCATTCGGAATAACATTCAACTCCTCCAGAGTTGTAAATAAAAAACGCTCACCTGTCGGCTCGGCGTTTTGAAGCCCTTCAGGCTTCATTCTTTCAAAAGTCTTCATCACAAAATGTCCAAAGGACTTCCATATCCTAAATCCGAGCGCAGCGCCAAAAGAAACCTGAAGGGCTTCAAAATCAACACCCACTCCTTCCTATAATTTAACGAGAGTCATTTCTTTCGGAATTTCAAAAACCTTCTCAGAAACAAAATATTCAGGATAAACTCGTCTTATTCTTTGTTTCATGTATGACTCCGGCTGAACCAAATGCCTCTCCAAATAAAACACACCGTTTTCTTTGAAAAAATCTGCCATGAAAAAATCCTTCCATCTCGTATATAATTCTTGATTTAATTGAAGTGTATCAAGATTATAAAATAAGGTATGCGTAATTGGAATTTCCTGATTATCCGAAGCCAAGCAATTATAACGGACCGCTCTACAAGGAACATTTCCAATTAATGTGTCGGAAATTCTGACTCTGCTTTTTAGCAACAAAGAATTCTCTTCAAAATTGTAATAATAGAGCGTGTCGATCCCTTTGTACTTCGTATAATACAAATTACTCGGCTGATCAAAAATTGAGTACTCTAATCCCCATCCATAGCCCCCATAATAATCCCAACGTAAACTTCCATTTGGATGAAAAGTAAGTGTAACACTGTCGCCATATTTATTAATTAAATATTCCTCTTTATATGACTCAAGATCTTGCAATAGTGTTACTTCAGTGGTGAAAACGAGCCTCTTAACTTCAATCTTTCGTGAAGATTGACAATTCGTCAAAAGCAAGTTGATTCCTATCACCAAAAAGGAAAGGATCAGAAATTTTGGTCGATTCATTTAATTAAAAGGCGTTATCCAAGGCCTCCATCCCCCCAACTACCGGAAGCGTAATAGATGTCCCATTCGCATCAATGACCAACTGGGTACCAGGAGCCGGCAAAATAGTAAACTCGCTATCGGAAGAAAAAATCATCAAGCCGATTTGTTGGCCTTTTCGAATGACTTGGTCATCTGGTAAAAGATCGAAGCTTACATCGACGAATTCACCTGGAGTCAACGGTTTCCCCTCTCGAATTGAGGCATGATTTTGCGGATCTGCCCAACTTCTATTGATGATGTTATCATAGATTTTTATGTCCTTTCCCTTCTCCCAAGGAAGCGAAACCAGATACACGGATAAGTTAGCGGCTGGTGTGCTTGATGCCAGTCGAACCGTCACTTTCGGTGTTCCAGACAAGCGCACGTCCTCCTTTAAAACAGGCGACAAATACAACAAACGATGATCGGCATTTTTCTCTTCCCACATCTCTGAAACTTCCACACTCGAATCATCGGTTAGCGTATCCATAAATCTGTTTTCAGTGAGCCCTATCACCAAGGCCCCGGTGTTGTTTTTACCATTCACCAATCCTAGAATTACGTCTTGTGCGTTCGGATCTGGATAGGCAGAATAGGTCGTTGGTTCCCTCTCGTGCTCGCGAACGATATAGACTTGTGGCAAATCCTCTACCCCGTTTTCCACTCCGTGTAGGTAGCGCGTAAACCATCGGTTCATCATCGTCATCGATGGATCTCCACCATGGCCATTTTGGTGGTAGTACATTTGAGTTGGCAAACCTTTTTCTTTGGCAGCTTGGTAAAAACGCTGACTGTGACTCGTCATTACGTTCCAATCATTAAAACCATGCGCCATCAACACAGCGGTTTGCACCTTATCCATATCCTTGAGGTAATCGCGATCTGCCCAAAAGTCATTGTAATCACCCGTCTTTCTATCAAACTTCGCTACCAATTCCTTATCGCGCACCTCTCGATCATTTCTTTCCCTTTTGGCGGGGTCACCCGTGTGAATAAAATCGTACAAAACGTCCATATCTTCACCCAGGTATCCGTCTGGAGAACGAACCAAGCCATTGGAGCGATAGTAATCGTAATAATTCGAAATAGGAGCCACAGGAATAATGGCTTCCAAGCCCTCTACACCAGTAGTTGCTGCGGCTATACACAAGGTTCCGTCATAGGATGTACCCGTCATGCCCACTTTGCCTGTGGTCCAATTGGCCACTACTTCCTCTGTAC
>JAOASF010000157.1 GCA_025210175.1 Crocinitomicaceae bacterium
TCATCCTCATATGCCAATTCAAATGCCTTTGCCAGTCCAACAATTCCAGATGTATTTTCCGTTCCTCCGCGTAAGCCTCTTTCTTGAGCGCCACCGTGAATCATTGCAGAAACGCGATTCTTTCTATTAGCGTAAAGGAAACCGATTCCTTTTGGTCCGTGAAACTTGTGTGCCGCGCAGGTAATGAAGTCTATGTTCAAAGCTTCCAAATCGAATTTGTAATGCCCCATCGTTTGAACCGTATCCGAATGGAAAATAGCATTGTACTGTTGACACATTTCGCTTACTTTCTCAATTGGCAAACGCGTTCCAATTTCATTGTTGGCATGCATTAAAGAAACAAAGGTCTTTTTTTCATCCTTCAGTAAATTCTCTAAAGCAAGGAGATCAACATTTCCTTTTCCGTCTACCGGTAAGATTTCTAATTCAACTTTTTTATGGTGGCTCACATATTCCGCAGTGTGGCCCACGGCATGATGTTCCAATGCGCTGGTTATAATTCTTTCTGCACCCAATTCTTGAATGGCAACCTGAAAAGCCATATTGTCTGCTTCAGTACCGCCAGAGGTGAAGATGATTTCACTTGGTTGACAATTCAAAATTTTGGCAATCTTTCGACGCGAAGTTTCCAACTTGGCCTTCACCTGTCGTCCGAAATAATGTGACGAAGAAGGGTTCCCAAAGTCGTTGAGTAGCAAATCATGCATTTCCTTTACTACCTCAGGAGCAACCGGAGTGGTTGCAGCGTTGTCCAGATAAACGTGCATTTGAAAAAATTTTGGGCAAATATAACGATGCACTTTCTTTTGTCCTATTCCTTTCCCAAAAGCATACGAAAAGTCACAGATTTGGCGTCGGATGTTCGAAGGTTGTTCAACAAAAGAAGGGCTCGAGCCTCCCGTTTTTCAGAGCTCTTTACTTGTAGGATATAATAGATGATGTAGCGTTTCATTCCCATTTTTAGGGATTCAAATTTTTTGTGAATTTCTTGGTCCACTGCAAATATTGCCTCGAGTTCTTCAGGCATTTCAAACCCATATTCGGAGTTGTCTAATTCCAAAGTTACCTGGGTCTCCATGCCTTTTTCCAGTTTGGCTTTTTTCAATCTTGCCTGGGAAACGGTGATATATCCATTTCCATCGCCTATGGCTACAATGCCACCTTGCCACACGGGAACTTTTGGGATGGAAATCTTTACCCGCTGACTAAACATGCCTTTTTCTTCCCCTTTGTTCATCTCCAATAAAATGGCTCTCGGAACTACGACATAGTGCAATTTCAAGCTTTGATTGATGTCAATTTCACTGGTGAAAGTCCATGAATTTTCCATGGAATGAAGCTAGTTACTTTCCTTCTGAAAACCTATTTTGGTAGCCTTTTCTGCAATGCTTTTGTTGACACTTTTACCAAAGTCGGACTCTTCTGATCCGTTAGGGTTTTTCTTTTGTTCCTCGGCAATAAATACAGCGCGTTTTTCTCCCAATTGTTGAATGTTTTGTTGAAAACGCTTCCTATTGGTCGCTAAACTGTCCACATAAGCCTTTTTTTCTTCCAATGTCATATTCTTCATTTCTTCAGGAAGATCCTCTTTTTTCATGGAATCGAGAGAAATAACGTCTTGGTCCAAACCGTCCACGATATCCCAACTATAGTTCAAGTACATGTTTGACTTCGATTTTGCCACACTTCGTTCAGCAGAATTGGCCCACCCAAAACTTGCCGCATTCCTATCCTCACTTGTTTGTAATGCTTTTTTCTCTCTTCCCATTCGTCCATATCCTACGTAGGTAGAGTTCAAGGAATCATTGTACTGTCTGATTTGGGCATCATATGGTGTGTCGATGTGTCTGATTTGTTCATTGGAGTTAATGTGAAAAAAAGAACCACCGCCTAATTCTGCACCGTCTCGCCAAAATTCTCTTATCCCAGCTTCACGATTTCCGCAGTAGATGGTATTGACGAAGATTTCATCCTTCAAACACTCAGGAATCACTTCTCTGAAACTTACATTTCCCTGATTAAAAGGTTCGTTACCTGCGATGTAAATCATTTTTAGATCGTTGGTACTCTGCGACCATTCAAGGGTTTTGTGGGCGTCCTTTATGACCGCTCCACAATATTCTGATCCTCCATTGGTGGTAATTCCAAACAGTTTGGCCGATACAAGGTCCAAGTCGGTAGAAAAGTTAAGCAACTTCTCTATGTAGTTCTGTGATTTCAATAAATCGTCTTTACCGTATTGAAATAGAGCGAATTCAATTTGTGGTTGTTCTCCGTTGTATCTGTACGTTGAAAGCTCATTGACAATGTTCCACATCCTCGATTTTGCTTGATTTAACAGTCCATCCATGCTATTGCTTGCATCGAACAGAATGGCTACTTGAATTTTACGTTGGTTCGGGTTAATTTGCCCGAAAGTCAATTGTGAGACCAAAAGACTTGCGAAAAGAAAAAGTGAATAATTGCGCATGTTTTCCAAAATTTCCGTTCCGTACAATCCTAACTGGAATCGGTTCAAAAATTTTATCTTCACCAAAAAATCTTTCGCATGCGATTCATACTTCTTTTTGTTCTTGTTTTAGCTGGCTGTGCCAGAACCATCACGCCTTACACTTATACCTTGCGATCTGAAAATGTCAAATTTCAAATCATCGATATTTCTGACATTTTAAAAGAAAAAGGAGTGGAAGGTACGGTGCTGATTTACGATGAAAAGAACAATCAGTATTACAGCAATGATTATGCGCTGGCAAAAGACAAATATTGCCCAGCTTCGACGTTTAAAATAGCGAATACACTCGTAGGACTTGAAACCGGAACGATCCCGGTTGATCATACTTTTAAATGGGACGGAAAAGAAAGAGATGTGGTGAATTGGAACCAAGATTTGAGTTTGAGAGATGCGTTTCAATTTAGTTGTGTTCCCTGTTACCAAGATCTTGCCCGTCAAATAGGGGTGAAGAAAATGCGAACTGCCCTTGATTCTATGGGTTATCCAGGAATGAATGTGCGAGCAGATAACGTCGATCAGTTTTGGTTGACAAAAGATTCGAAGATTTCGCCATTGGAACAAGTGGATTTCTTAAAGAGATTGAATACCCGTTCCTTTTCACTAAAACCAGAAACTTTGGAAGCATTCAAGAAAATTGCCATTGTGGAAGACGGTGAGAATGGAAAATTGTATGCAA
>JAOASF010000158.1 GCA_025210175.1 Crocinitomicaceae bacterium
GGCAGATGCTCTAAACCAACTGAGCTAAACTCCCATTTTTCAATCGTTTTTGAAACTCTTTTGTTTCCGCGATTGCGAGTGCAAATATAAGTGGCTTTTTTGTATTAGCAATGCATTAAGCTAAAATTATTTTAAAAATTCATGAATCAAGAAAAAGCTTCCAAATACTAGAATTGTTTGGTCTTTGGTAGCCAGTGTTTTAGCCTTTTTTAAAGCTTCGGCGGCCGATTGAAAATTTTCAGAATTCACCCCTATTTGCTTTGATTTTTTTTCCCAATCTTCCAATTTCAAACTGCGTGAATTAGAAAATTCAGTAAAAAATAAGGGGCAATCGCTTGGGAAAAGCGGCAAAATTGCATTTAGATCTTTGTCTGCACTCGTTCCATATACAAGAATCAACTTCCCTTCTGAGATTTCATTTTGGAAAAATGCAAGTGTTTGTTCGATGCCATCAACATTGTGCGATACATCCAAAATGACACGTGGGCTTTCTTCAATTACCTGCAAGCGACCGTAAAAACCAGTGTTGAGGTGCAAGTTGTGTAGACCTAATCGAATGTGTTTCTCTTCAACCGGAAAGGCTTTCAAATAGTCCAAACTAGCTTTTACTGTTTGCCAATTTTGTTTTTGATATTCTCCGAGCAAGGGGAATTCTTGAGGAGGGTCAGTATGCTGGTTTCTCCAAATAATTTCGGCATTCTGGTTTTCTGCTATTTTTTCAAAAACAGGAACGAGGGATGGCCTTAATTCGCCTATGACAACTGGAACGTTCTGCTTGATAATACCCGCTTTTTCTGCAGCAATAAGTTCAAGAGTGTCTCCCAAAAATTGCTGATGTTCTAAAGATATGCTGGTGATTACAGAAAGTTCTGGGTTGAGAATGTTTGTAGCATCTAGACGTCCTCCAAGTCCAACTTCGATGATGCAGATGTCTGTTTGTTGATCTTGATAATAGCAAAGTGCCATTACCCAAGTAATTTCGAAAAAAGAAGGTTCGAAATCGATATCTAAAGCTTGAACTTTTTGACAGAATTGAACAACAAAATCTTTATCGATACATATTCCATTGATACGGATTCTTTCGGTGAAATCAACTAGGTGAGGGGAGGTGAATAATCCAGTCTTGTATCCAGCTTCTGTTAAAATACTGGCCAAAAGTGAACAGACTGAACCTTTTCCATTGCTTCCGGCAACGTGAACGAATTTCAATTGATTTTGGGGATTGCCAAAGGCCTCTGCTAATTGATATACATGCGAAAGCCCCGGCTTGTAGGCCGAGGCTCCGATATTTTGATAAGAAGGAAACTGCTCAAACAACCAGTTTACGGCTTCTTCATAGTTTTTAATGGGCATTCAAACGAATCGTTTCGTAACACACTTCCAAAGATGAACCCGGCTTCTTATTGTAGCGAACTTGCGATTTTACAGCAGCAATTACGCGATTGATAATACGTTGATCATTGGTTGTTGTTTTAGCTGCAATGTTCTTACAGTCTACAACGTAACCCTCGCTGTTTACGATGACCTGAAGGTGAATGATGTGATTGTCGTCGGATTCAATATCGTTGACATTGGGATCATTCTGACGAATACGTCCTTTTCCGTCACTAATTCCTCCTGTTCCAGTTCCAGAAACACCTGCAACATCCTTTCCAAAGGCACCAGCTCCTGTTCCTTCAGTCGAAGAACCTCCTGAACCAAAAGGATCGGGTGAAGGTTTTGAGCTTGTTGCTTCATTTTGTGAATTAGGAGCTGTATTCGATGCTCCTTTACCAGTATTCACTTTCGTGTCCGGATTTTCCTTTTTGGTTAAAATCTCTTGTGTTTGAGGTTTTGGAGGAGAAACTGGATCGTTTGAAGGTGTACCTTGACTTCCACCGCCTACTTGTACACTAAGGTTTTTTATCTCAATGTTCTCCAAAGACATGGTCGATGGGACCTGATAGGGTTGTGGAGGAGGATCCGCTATTTCGTAGGTCATGACGAAAAGCACCAATAAGATCAAAAAGACAAACACAACCGCGGCAATGATCCCGATTTGTTCATCCTTTTTATTTGCTATTGGTAATGTTGCCATGTCTTATTTTTTGTAAGCGATAATTGGATCCCACTCATTTACTTGAGCGAAAGCAAGTACGCGGAAAACAGCTTCGTATTTAGCGTCTTTGTGTCCTGCAACCTTCAATTTCAATTCTCCGGAATTCAAAACTGCCTGAGCAGCCAATTCCTTGATTTCTTCAAATTCCATTGGGTTATCAAGACTTCCTCCGGGCATCACAACGTATTTGTTGTCTTCCGTGATCAAAACACTCGCTTGAACCGGGTTGGTATCCGTTGGTGGAGCTTCCTCTGGTTTTGGCAAGTCCAATGGTGTTTGGTTGTTGGACATCAAACTCATAATAATGAAGAAGATGAGCAACAAGAAAACAAGGTCGGTCATAGAGGCCATACCTCCCTCAACGCGAATTTTATTTCTTGATCCTAAATCCATATTATTTTCCTGGTGCGTTCAATAGATCCATAAATTCTAACGCGGCATTCTCCATTTGGTACACTACTTTACCAATTCTGGCAACCAAGTAGTTGTAACCCATGAAAGCAATAATACCTACGATCAAACCAGCAACAGTTGTTACCATGGCAGTCATGATACCAGGTGCGATGGTTTTGATTTCCAAAGAAGCTGCGTTCTCAAGGTCGATAAATACGACAACCATACCAATTGTTGTACCCAAGAAACCAATCATCGGTGCTGCTCCGGCAGCAGTTGCCAAGAAGCTCAATCGTTGCTCCAAACGCAAAACTTCCAATTTTCCTGTATTCTCGATAGAAGCAGCGATGCTTTCGATTGGTTTCCCAATTCGAGCAATCCCTTTTTCCAACATACGAGCAGATGGAGAACTTGAACGAGCACAAAAATCTTTGGCTTGATCAATTTTTCCTTCCATTAAGTATTCTCTGATTTTTGAGAAGAAATTACTTTCCTCTTTGGTTGCTTTGCGCAAAGCCAAGAAACGCTCCACGAAAACGAACACTGCATAGCCCAACATTGCGGCCAAAGTAAGGTTGACCAATAAACCGAAACCTTGACTAGATCTTTCGACAATAGTCCATAAGGATTGATCTTTGGTTCCCATTGTTTCAACCTCTGTAGTGGCAACCTGAAGTAAAAAAGATAGACTCATAATTACTGTAAACGTTATTTAGTGTTCAATTATTTTTAATGTGCAAGCAAGAATACACCAGCTCCTGCCAAATATCCTACGATAGCAAGCCAAGAAATGTTTCGCAAATACCAGAAGAAAGAGATTTTCTCCATCCCCATGGCTACAACTCCTGCCGCTGAACCGATGATCAACATGGAACCACCCGTTCCTGCTGCGTAGGCAATGTAATGCCAAACTTCAGCGTCCATTGCGTCACGGAACATACCCATTGAAGCAGCAACCAAAGGAACATTATCGATAATGGCTGAACCAACTCCTAGAAGGGTTACAAAAACATTTTCTGGCATTTGTGCATTCACATTTTCTCCAAATTGATAAATCAATCCCAAGGATTCAAGTGAAGCAACTGTCATCAAAATACCCAAGAAGAACAAGATACTCGGCATTTCAATTTTCGACAAAGCTTTGAAAGTTGGTCCGTGTACGTGGCCGTGATTCTCAACTTCTGTTAAACTAAACTGACGATTCGATTTAAACTCAGCAACCAAGGAAACAACTCCCAATGACAACATCATTCCTACGTATGGAGGAAGGTGAGTAAGCGTTTTGAAAATAGGAACGAAAACAATCATTGACAATCCCAAAATCAACATGAAAGTGGAGTTTTTTGAAACCTTTTCAGTGTCTTCTACTGCAGGGATATTTCCTTTAAATACTGGGAGGAAACTAGCTACCAAAGTTGGGATAATCATACACACAATGGAAGGAATCAACAGGTGTTGAATCAATCCTGCTGCAGAAGTTTTGTGTGCCATCCAAAGCATTGTAGTGGTTACGTCTCCAATCGGCGACCAAGCTCCACCAGCGTTTGCTGCGATAATGATCAAACCAGCATACCACATACGAAGCGGTGCATCGTGAATGATTTTACGCAGGATAGTAATCAATACGATGGTTGCTGTTAAGTTATCGATGATGGCTGATAGGATGAATCCCAATGAACAAACGATCCAAAGAAGGGTTCTTTTATTGGTCGTTTTGATAATGCGTTTGATGGTTTGGAAACCATTGAAATGATCGACGATTTCAACGATGGTCATTGCGCCCACCAAGAAGATTAATATTTCACAAGTTTTTCCGAAGTGATGAAGGAGGGTGTTTTCCATTAAATGGGCCTTCTCTTCATGCGAATATGCAGTGATGTTCATTATTTCCGCATCGTGAGAGTTGAACCAAGTTGTGAAGTGATCCAAACCGAATGCGATACCCGCCCAGGCCAAAGCCATCATGATTAAAGCAGGAATGAGTTTGTCGATTTTCAGGTTGTGTTCTAGCGTAATAGCTAGGTATCCAAGTACGAATACGGATACGATAAATAATTCCATTGCAGTTTTATTAAAAAAGTTGCGCCAAAGTACAGATTATCTGTCTTTGGCGCATCGATTTTTTGAGTTTTTTGAGGAAAATTAAACCAGCTGGTCCAATGCAATTTCGAAAGCCGTTTTGGCAATTCCTTTTTTGCTAGAATTTAGCGGGGGTTTTCGCGATAGCCTCACGAATAATATTCGAAGTATCTTCAAATATTGCTTCGTCGGAAATTACATCAATGTCGTTCGACATCAAGTAGGCAAATACGCGAGCCATTCCGCAATTCGAAATAAAATCAGGAATTACACTTACTTGATTGTCTGCATTGTCCGCAATCGGACCGAAGAAAATCTGAGGGTCTGCAAATGGCACATTGGCTCCTGCTGAAATAACTTCAACGCCAGATTTAATCATGCGATCCAACTGATCTTGGGTAATCAAACGAGAAGCTGCACAAGGGATAAACACATCCATGGCAATGTCCCAAACTTTGGCATTTACTTCTTCAAAAGTTAGCATGTCTGGATGATTCAATTCGTTTCCTTTTTTGTTCAAGAACAAGTTGCGGATTTCTTCAAAAGTAAAACCTTCTTCCTTGATCAATCCACCAACACGGTCGATAATACCAACGATCACCGCTCCTTCTTGTGCCAAGTAGTATGCACCAGCAGAGGCAACATTCCCCCAACCTTGAACAACCACTTTTTTACCCTTCAAATCTCCACCATAAATGTTGTAATAGTGACGTACAGATTCCGCTACTCCGTATCCCGTAATCATATCCGCAACAACATACTTTCTGTTCAAGTCTGGCGTGAATTTCTCATCTTCCAAAACTTTCAAAACGCCGTAACGCAATTGACCAATGCGATTGATTTTTTGAGATTCGCGAGGTTGGAAGTGACCGTTGAAAACACCTTCTTGCGGGTGCCATACACCACAGTCTTCCGTAATTGGAATAACCTCGTGAATTTCGTCTACGTTCAAGTCACCACCTGTACCGTAGTAATGTTTTAGTAATGGAGAAACGGCAGCGTACCATCTTCTCAAGACACCCTCTTTGCGAGGGTCTTTTGGATCGAAGTTAATTCCCGATTTTGCTCCACCAATTGGAGGACCAGCAACGGTAAACTTCACTTCCATCGTTTTTGCAAGAGATTCAACTTCTCTTTTATCAAGACCTTGACGCATGCGGGTACC
>JAOASF010000159.1 GCA_025210175.1 Crocinitomicaceae bacterium
CACATAGGTCATGAGCAAGCAATTCGAACCAATTTTGGTTACCCACTTATCCGCCGTAGCTCTGTGGATGGTAACGTGTTCTCTAATTTTGGTATTGTCGCCAATTTCTACTCGGGTATTCTCTCCGTTGAATTTCAAATCCTGGGGAATCACCCCGATTACAGCTCCTGGAAAGACTTCACAGTTTTTGCCAATCCGCGTACCTGGGTAGATGGACACATTGGAATGAATGACAGTTCCCTCACCAATTTCAACATCTTCATGAATGTGAACGAAGGGATGAACCACCACGTTAGTCCCTAGTTTAGCATCTGAAGAAATATGCGCTAAAGGACTTATCATGCTTCTACTGCCACGTTGGTTTCTACTTTATCCTTGATTACTTGAGCCAACATTTCTGCCTCCATCACCAATTGACCATTGACATAGGCTTTTCCTGCCATATTCACCAAACCACGACGTATCGGGCTCATCAACGTCAATTCAAACACCAAGGTATCGCCTGGCAACACTTTTTGCTTGAATTTCACATTGTCAATTTTCATAAAGTAGGTAGAGTACAAATGTGGGTCTTCTACTTTCGACAAGGCGAAGATTCCTCCTACTTGAGCGGTGGCTTCGATTTGAAGAACTCCTGGAAAAACTGGATTTCCTGGGAAGTGACCTTGAAACATTGGTTCGTTCATGGTCACGTTCTTTACTCCAATGATGCTGTCGTCTGTGATTTCCATCACCTTGTCTACCAATAAAAATGGGTAACGGTGTGGAAGCATTTTTTCGATGTCATTGATATCGTAAAGCGGTTTTTTCTCTAAGTCGAAATAACGGCCTTGTTTTTCTTGTTTTTTGATTTGTTCCTTCAACACTTTTGCAAAGCGAACATTTCCTGAGTGTCCTGGGCGAGCGGCCAAAACGTGCGCTTTTATTGGACGTCCAACCAAGGCTAAATCGCCAACGATATCCAACAATTTGTGACGTGCCGGTTCATTTTCGAATTGAAGTTTTGTATGATTCAAAACACCAATTCCTTGAATTTTTATTTCAAGATTTTCTTTTCCGAGCAATTTGGCCAATTTATCCAACTCTTCTTGCTCCACGTTTTCACGCTCTACCAATACGATGGCGTTGTCCAAATCCCCACCTTTAATCAGGTTGTGCGTGGCCAAATATTCAAGTTCGCGCAAGAACACAAAAGTTCTACAAGGTGCAATCTCGCTTTTAAAATCACCCAACTGATACATACTGGCGTGTTGGGTACCAAGAACCGGTGATTTATAATCGACCATTACCGTAATTCGGTAATGGTCATCCGGAACTGCTAAAAACTCAATTCCTTTTTCGAGGTCCTCCCATTTGAGGTTTTCCGTCAGTTCAAAATAATTTCTTTCGGCCGTTTGTTCAACCAAACCAACCTCTTCGATCCCCTTAACAAAGGGCAAAGAGCTTCCGTCCATAATGGGAATTTCAGGTCCATCGATTTGAATCAAACAGTTGTCGACCTCCATACCGTATAAAGCTGCCAAAACGTGCTCTGTGGTGTAAACCCTTGCACCATTTTGTTCCAAGGTGGTTCCTCTTTCTGTTCCTACAACCAAATCACAATCGGCCTTGATTAAGGGTTGATTTTCCAAATCCATACGTTGGAATTTGTAACCGTGATTATCGGGCGCAGGCAACAAGTGAATGTTTACTTTTTCACCCGTATGCAAACCAATACCGCTTAAATGAATTTCGCCTTTTAGCGTTTTTTGTTTATCCGCCATTATTCTTTCGTTATGGATTTAATTTTCTTTTCTAACTCTTGAAGTTTCGTCAAAATGTAAGGTAGTTTTCGGAAGCCAAAATAAGACTTTTTAAAGTCATCAATTGGTATACCCGGAGATCCCATGAGGGTGGCTGCTTTTTTTACATTCCCAGGAATTCCAGACTGAGCAACGATTTGCGTTCGATCCGCAATTTTGATATGCCCACTAATTCCAGCCTGTCCACCAATCATTACACTTCGGCCAATCTTGGTAGATCCTGCCACTCCTACTTGAGCGGCCATGGCTGAATTTTCTCCCACATCAACATTATGCGCAATGTGAACGAGGTTATCAATTTTCACTCCCTTGCGCAGATAGGTTGAACCTAAAGTAGCGCGATCAATTGTGGAATTGGAACCAATTTCTACATTGTCTTCCAAAATGACATTTCCGATTTGTGGCACCTTGGAAAAAACACCATTTTCATCTGGAACAAACCCAAAACCATCGGCCCCTATCACCACACCAGCGTGCAAGATACAGTTGTCCCCGATTACACAATCGTGGTAAATTTTTACGCCTGGATGGAAGGTGCAATTCTTTCCAATCTTCACATTTTCACCAATGTAAACCTGTGGATAAACCGTACAGTTTTCTCCCATTTTCACCCCATCAGAAATATATGACATGGCGCCAAGGTAAGCCCCATCACCCACTTCTGCCTTTTCGGAGATAAAGCTAGGTTCTTCTCTTTTGGGTTGCTTTTTGGTCATCTGACCATAGACCTCCAACAACTTGGCAAAGCAAGCATGCGCGTCATCTACCTTCACCAAGGTAAGGGTCGACGGCAATTCTTTGGACGGACTGAATGTTTTGTTCACTATACAGATGCTCGATTGAGTCGAGTAGATATAGTCTTCATATTTGGGATTGGCAAGGAACGATAAGCTTCCTGGGACACCTTCTTCGATTTTGGAAAGCCCAGAAACAGCGCTGTTAGAGTCTCCAACAACTACACCGTTTAATATGCCAGCTATTTGTTCGGCAGTAAATTCCATTATTCAAAGTTAAAAATTCATCCGTAAGCCCTTTGAGCGAACGAGGTGCATTATCAACACCCAATTGTCATCATTGGCAATTTTTGAGCTTGGAGGAATAAATGTTTGTGACGTTGATCTTGTTTTTGTACCAAGTTGCGTCACACGCTATTGTATCTTTTTGTTCGGAAATAAGCAAGATGCGATGGACCGGCTTCACTACTTTGTTGAACACGGATTGATCGTAGTCTAAAATAAGGTTTTGCTTGGCGATGGAATACAAGGAATCGGCATTTTTTAGTCCCAATTCATTCAGTTTACACTCCACCATATCAGTGGTATCGGCGTAGAAAAAGTGCTCTTCATTTGGAAAGCGAATGGCCTTTCCTTTTCCTTTTCGAATTTTACTTAAATCTGGTTTCTCCGAGTAAACTCCTGAAATAAAGCTATCTTCAGGAAGCGAGAAGTACAGTTCTTTTCCTTCTTTTTCAATGAGGTATACGCGATCTGGTTGAGATTTAATACTTCCGCCAAAATTGACCTCGCCATCATTTAAAAAGGCAATGATTTCTTTTTGCTGAAATCCTTTCTTTTTAAGCTCTGCTACTTGCGTTTCTGGTACTACAAGTACCCTTTCGAGAATTGAATTCTTGACACGGTTATCAGGCAACCAAGAACATCCTCTGTTCTTAAAAAAGAAAATGACAAAGATGAGTCCGATACCGAATCCGATGCCATAAAATTTGAGTCTTCGTAAAAATGTTTCCATCGCGGCGCAAAATTACGGAATCCCAAAGTAGAAAGCATAAAAAAGCCCCGCTAAAAACGAGGCTTCCATTTCATGTGTTCAATTTTTTACAAAATTGCATCCAACTTTGAAGTCAACTGCGATTTTGGCACCGCACCTACACTTTTATCAGCCACTTGACCGTCTTTGATAAACAAGATAGTAGGGATGTTACGAACGCCAAATTGTGCAGATACACCTGGGTTCATATCCACGTTTACCTTACCGATAACCGCTTTTCCATCGTATTCATTGTGCATTTCTTCGATAACTGGTCCGATCATACGACAAGGTCCACACCATTCTGCCCAAAAGTCAACAACTACTGGTTTGTCTGATTTCAATACTAATTCTTCGAAGTTAGCATCTGTGATTTCTAATGCCATGATATTATTTTATTTAAATGTATAACGTTAATGTTCTTCACAAAATTAACTTTTCACCCTTAGGTCAATTTCTTTGCCAACTTTTTTTTCAAGACAAATTGACAGACTTTCAAGGATTTTCAATCGCGATTTTCTTCATCGTTTGTTGGTTATCGCTTTTGAGTTGGTAAAAGTACTGTCCGTTTGCTACTTGTTTTGTATCAAAAATCACTTTGTTTCCGCCTATGGTACCCATTCTTTTATCTAATTCCATGACCTTATTGAAGTCGGTATCTAGCAAGAAAAGCTCGATTTCTTTGTCTTTTTCCAGCTCGTAGTAAAATTCAACTTCTCCTACCGCTGGCTGAATCTCCAAGGGGTACAATACAGCGTAATCTTCTTTTTTAACCTCTCCTTTTTGCAAATGTTGGAGGTACTTTTTGTACAAAATGGCGAGTAACAACAGGGTTAACGAAATCGCCATGGTGGTAAGGACGATGGAGGAAATTGAATACATTTTCTTGGGGTTAAAGTGAAATTATACCTTCAATCTTTTGTGCCTTTTGATAGCGCTCCATAATTGCTTCCACGCTCATCATCATTTCTTTGGCACTCACTGAAACGAACTTCCCGTTCTTTGAAGGATGAAGAGCAATTTCAGCTGTTTCGTCAAACAAGGCAGTCGTTAGCGCAATTTTTTCAGGTGTATTTTCGACGATAAATTTGAACATATAGACGTTTGGCCATTCTTGCAAGGCTAACTGCTCTTTCAACTTCTCAAAGGGATCTGCCATTACTTTTCTTTTTCGAGCTGCAAAGATAGTCTTTTCAACTCCCCTAGTAAAGTCTCTTTCTGGGGAAAATTTAAGTTTTCTAGATCCTTAACATTTTGTCCCCCAAGCTTGTCAAAGGCATTCAAGGCCTCTTGCAATACCGAGGGATCTGGAGCTTTTGAAAGCAGGGTATCTTTTTGGTGAAAACCTGTTGGAATATGCAACCCTACCAGCCACTCTTTGTGCACCCTTATGCCTGCTTGAACGATGTTTTCCAACTCAAGGCCTGCTTGCGCTTGAAAAACGTGCAGCTGCCATTGCATTTTGAACTGGTTATATTGCGCAAAAGCTTCCTTTAGGCCAGAGGCTTGAAACTTGGTGTCGAAGGCTAGATTTCCAACTGACTTGGTACTTTCTTCCCTTCTATTTTCCGGATCTAGAAGCCGAAAAGCCTGTTCTCGCAGCCTCAATTTTTCCAAGCGTGAAACGAACAATTTCTCGATAATGGGTTTGGAAGTGAAGAACTTTTTATCCTCGAGCAAGGCCTTTTCATAGGCATCTAGCCATGTTTCACCTTCTTCTCTTTTTAAGTAAAGTTCAGGTTGTTGCATTACTCTTCTTTACCCGCTTTTTTGCGCATGCGAATATTTAAAAACTCAACAGACATCGCATAAACCATTGCGAAATAGATATATCCTTTTGGAATTTCTTGACCAAAGGCCTCAGCAACCAAAATAGCTCCGATGGTTACCAAGAATGCCAAGGCAAGCATTTTGATAGTCGGACGCTTGTTAATGAAATCACTGATTGGCTTGGCAAACAACATCATGATTACCATGGAAACAATTACAGCCATGTAAATAATGATAATGGGATTACCTCCTGTTTCCTTGGCTATACCATTTGTCATTCCAATAGCAGTGATAATGGAGTCAAAACTAAATACGATATCGATCAGTACAATTTGTAAAATCACCATGGCCAAACCTCCTTTTTTGGTAGTATGGCTTTCTTCTTGGCCCACGATGTTTTTGTGCATTTCTACTGTGGACTTGTAAATCAGGAACAATCCACCCCCGAGCAATACGAGCTTTTGCCCTGACATTTCTATTCCAAACAAATCAAAGGTTTCTGTCATCCCCATGATATAACCCACGATAGTGAGCAAGAACAAGCGAATGAGTAAAGCGAGAATCAATCCAATGTTCCGAGCCTTTCTCTGTTCTGTAAGCGGCAATTTATCCGTAATGATGGAGATAAATATAATGTTGTCAATACCCAAGACTATTTCAAGTAAAGACAACATGATTAAATACAAGACGCCTTGAGCGGAGAATAATACGTCAAAGTCTAATTGCATGGATTTTCATTTAGAATTGAAACAAAAATACTTTCCATTATTGAATTAATTACACATTCTTTTGAATTCCTCCTAAAGGCACTCTCTCTGCACGCATAAGACCTGAGAAAAAGTTAGTTCAAACAGATAATCAGCCGTTTAAATAGAAAATAAACCGTTCAACATGGTGATTTATGTTAAAAAATACCGTAACTTGCGTATGTCTAGTTTTCTTTATTGAAAGGTTAGACTTTTTTCAAACCAATCAGACCGCCCCCTGGTCTCTTTTAACCCCGCTTAAATCAGGATCGGGGGGTGTCTGATTTGATTTCTCAAATTAGACTACGAAAACTGATCACTCCCGTTCTCCGAAAAACGACATTTTACACTTTTCGCGCTTTGCGCTACAGGATAATATTTAAGATTTAATCCTATACAATCACAGATTCATGTGGAGCGTCGGAAAGTAAATTTCGGCGCTTCTGCATTTAATTCAACCCCAAATTAGTAGGTACGCCTAATTCTATGTACCTTTGTAACAGTTGCAAATGGAATTACTGTTTGCACTTTCCTCACCCAAGCGAATGATGCATTCATGGATATGAATACGTCAGCGCCTATAAATCAATCCCCCGTTTGATGCAATAACTTCGGTTGAACACATTGAGCCGGGGATTTTTTTTTGATTCAAAATGAAAAAGATAAGTAGTTAGATGATCGTTCGGCTTGGACGTGAACTGAGGGTTTGATTGGCATGAAAGGTAAGATTTGGCCCGAATACTTGGAGGCTCATGCATAGTTGTATGCGTGCATGGGGAATTTTTTAGTGGTATGGTTTGTAGTGAATTTTCAAAAATTTACGAATGGTCGCATTTGTACCAGTAATACCCCTGAACCCCAATTAACCTACTGATATACTGCATCTGACAAGGAAATCAGAATATTTAATGCGAAATCTGTGTAAATGAAATCGTCCCTTTTGAAATACTAAAAAACGAGAATAATGGTACAGACAATTTGAAGTAGCCTTTCAAAAAATTTACGAATGGTCGCATTCGTACCAGTAAACTTTGAAGATTTTGGGCTGAAGCAATTTTAACAGTTACATACTGTAAAGGCCACCCTCAGCAATCAACCAAAAAATTCGATTTTCAGATAGATAAAGGAAAAATTGTATTATTGATCCTATGAAAATAGCACGTCCACTTCATGATGCTGAAGCGTCCATCATTCAACATGTACGGCAGGGAAAAAGGCTTTTAAAAAGTTCTCGTTTTCAACCGATGTGGTATCAATTTCCAACAACTTAGGGCGGCCATTTTCCTCATATATCCAAAAATCTTGCATTCGATCCTCTAAGGATTCAATTGAATTAGCTGTGAAATATTCCAAATGATAGCTCTCACAAATTCCTTTTGCGTTGTGTTGGTGTTGAGCAAAGAAGTAATCATTCAATTGCTTGGTATTAGAAGGTCCCGGGATGTATTTGAAGATCCCACCTCCACCATTGTTTATCAAAATGATTCGAAGGTTGGGGCCCATATAGGCATTCCAAAAGGCGTTGCTATCATAGAAAAAAGACACATCACCCGTAACCAATACATGCCAAGTAGTGGGGTCCATCATGGATGCGCCTACAGCCGTACTGGAACTTCCATCAATACCGCTAGTGCCTCGGTTTGAGAAATAGCGGACGGACCTAAGTGGGTCAAAGAGTTGGGCGTAACGTACCACAGAGGAATTGGCCAAGTGAAGACAACATTGTTCTGGAAGAAAATCGAAAAGTATTTCAAATACCTTCAGGTCACAATATGGCACTTTTTGTAAATAATCCTTTGCCTGTTCTTGTACTTGAAGATCCAAACCTTTCCATTTGGCCGAAAAAGAAGTGAAATTTGGTTCCCACGTCCTCGCTTCACGGAGAAAGGCCAAGGGGGTAATTTCTAACGAAAAACGATTCAATCGATAGGTATCCATTTCTGGAAAATCAACCCCTACTTTCCAGTGTTCTTGAATCGGCCAATTTCTAAACAAATTTTTGATTCTCTTGGACACAACAGCACCACCAAGTGTCACCAAAATCTCTGGACAAAATTCAAACTGATTCGTTGAAATCGACTCAATGGTTCTGTCGATACAATGTATAAAGCTTTGGTGATACAGATTGGACGTATTTTCAACGAGCACCACCACGCTGGTATCTCGAGCCAAATCTTCTAACATGGATTGTATTACCGGATCGGAATCCATTTGCCCAACCAAGACCAATTTAGCTCCTGCGTTTTGCCTTTTTTCCTTGAAGCGAGTTGCCAAAGCTGGAAAATCCTTGGCTGGATGCAGTTCGGGCTCAAAGCGAAGGGAAGCCTCCTCTGTTTCGTAAAGTGGTTCTTCAAAAGCAAAGTTGATATGAGCTGGTCCTTTCCAGTCCCCATGAAAAACGGCGAACAATTCCTTCATCGAAACGTCCCAATCCTTCCAATCTTCTTCTTCAGTATGATCTGACAAAGAAAGATAAGAGCGAACGTGCTTACCAAAAACCTCCCGCTGCATGATGGTTTGTCCATCACCATGATTGATCCATTCTTCTGGACGATCAGCACTGATTACCAAAAGTGGCAAGCATTGATAGAAAGCCTCCGCAACCGCAGGAAAATAGTTGACCACAGCTGAACCACTGGTACAAACAACGGCAACGGGCTGTTGGAGCATTTGCATCATACCAAGAGCCACAAACCCTGCTACTCGTTCATCGTGAATGGTGTAACACCTCACCTCTGGATGTTCATCAAAGCTAATACTCAAGGGTGCATTTCTTGAACCTGGAGAAATAACAACGTGTTTCAAGCCGTGTGAGACACACTTTTCGACAAAATAATGAACTGATTTTTTCTTGCTTGTGCGGTATGTCACGCCAATGTTTGTTTGATAATATCCAATAATGTTCGGGCCTTATTTTCCGTTTCGTACCATTCATCTTCGGGAAGACTGTCTTTGGTATAGCCTCCACCCACGTATAGATAGGCCTTTCCGTCTTGAATTTGACAGCAACGCAAATTCACGAAGAGGTTGCTGTGTTCAGATCCAAGCTCTCCAATAAATCCGGTGTACAGCAGTCGTGGATTATGTTCCACTGTGGTAATCATATCTAGTGCCTCCTTGGTAGGAACACCCGCAATAGCCGGAGTAGGATGAAGATTCGACGCAATATCAAGTGCCTTTTTATCTGGGCTGTGAAATGAAAAATCAGTCCGCAGATGTTTCACTGGGCCAGCCACCATTTCGAAAGGGCCATGGGTTTCCACCTCCTTTAAATTCATCAATTCCAGCTTCTTCTGTATATATTCGGTCACCAAGTTTTGCTCCACAAGTTCCTTTTGATTCCACTCGTGTTCCACTGCCTGCAATTTTTGCTTTGTTCCCGCCAAGGACATCGTATAGCCTTCCTTTCCATGCATGGACAACAACAATTCTGGTGTTGCACCTATCCATGTTCCAAAAAGGCGACTTGAAATTACGTAAACAAAAGCCTTGGGATACTTACTTTCTAATGCTCGAAACAGCTCCTCCGTTTTATCAACATTGAAAGGAGTGCTCTTTACACGGGCATATACTGCTTTTGACAAGGAAAAAAGGTGAAAGGAATTCAAAAGAGTTTCCGCTCCAATCAAGTATTCTTTTTTACTGGCAATGTAGGGTGGTTTCTGCTTGAAATAAAAATTGGATTCCGCCTCTGGATCCTCTTCAAAAAAGTACATTTCCTTCTTCAAAAAATCAGAAACTACAAACCCTTCTTCCGGGTATGGAGGTGTTTTCAAGCGAAAGTTCCCTTTCTTTTGAACCACTTCTTTACCGGGTAAACGATATGCTAAAAAGTCACTCATTTTTTTGGAACAATCATTACACTCAATCTACCCGTGCAAACGTGATAATTGGTTGCCGAATCGTATAAATCAACCTGCCAAACATGGGTTCTTTTGCCTGCATGTACAATTTTACCAATGGCTTTTACCACTCCTTGGGTCATGGATCCTAAATGATTGGCATTGATTTCGATACCAACAGGGGCTTCCTTTTCTATTTCTATCAATAGTACAGACCCCATCGAACCAATACTTTCAATTAAAGCAGCCGAGGCGCCTCCATGCAACAGTCCCATCGGTTGATGTACCGTAGAATTAGCCGGCATGGTTGCCACGATATAATCATCTCCGATTTCAACACATTCAATACTCAACACCTCCATTAAGGTATTTTTGAACATGGCTTGAATTTTATCGAGAGGGAGTTTGCGAAGCTTCATAGAGCAAAAATAACCAAAGTCTGTACGAAATAGCCGTGAACGCAGAACTTTCAAATAATAGAAACAGAAAAAATGTGAAAAAGTTCGAGCGTAAAAATTCTAACTTTGAGCCATGTTCAAAGTGGATTATTCCTTAAAGCCTTTTAACACCTTTGGTATTGAGGTGAAAGCACAAAAGTTTGCTCGATTTTCATCGGTAGAAGAATTGAATAACCTTTTCCAAGAAATCAAAGCCCAGTCATGGCCTTTTTTGATTCTAGGAGGTGGCAGCAATGTGCTCTTTCGCGATGATTTTAAAGGGGTGGTTTTGCGCAATGAAATGAAGGGTATATCCTATTCCAATCTCAACGAAAATGAAGTGATTGCAACTTGTGGTGCCGGTGAAGTGTGGCATGAATTCGTTTTGAACACCATTTCGGAAGGACTATATGGTATTGAAAATTTATCCTTGATTCCAGGAAGCGTTGGAGCTAGTCCGATGCAAAATATTGGGGCTTACGGAGTAGAAATCAAAGATGTGTTTCACGAGCTAAAAGCCTATCATATTGCTACAGGAGAAATTCACACCTTCAACAAAGAAGCCTGCGCCTTTGGCTATAGAGAAAGTGTTTTCAAGCGTGCCTTGAAGAATCAGTATGTCATAGTAGAAGTTAGTTTTATACTAAAGAAAAAGGCCGAGCTCAATACAAGTTACGGTGCCATCAACGATGAACTGAAGCAAGCGGGCATTGATTCACCCACTTTAAAAGACGTGAGTGATGCAGTTATTCGGATACGTCAAAGCAAATTGCCCAACCCAGCAGAGATCGGTAATGCTGGATCATTTTTTAAAAACCCGGTAGTATCCAATAGCCTTGCAGAAAAAATTATCCGTGCTTACCCCGAAGCTCCTGTTTATCCGTTAAAAGGCGATGAAAATCACAAAAAATTGGCCGCAGGTTGGCTAATAGAGCAATGTGGGCTCAAAGGATTAACCTTGGAAAATCACGGTGTTCACAAAAAACAGGCCTTGGTTTTGGTGAACTACGGATCAGCAACTGGCAATGAAATTTTTGAACTTTCTTCCCGCGTTATTGGAGAAGTGAAGGAGAAGTTTGGAGTTGAACTGGAAAGGGAAGTCAACATTATTTGATTGGTTGGATAGATACCTCAGGTAGTTTCATTGGAGGAGGGAGAAATTTTTTGACGTTTCAATTTTAATGGATTTTCCGATTGGTCGCTTTTGTACCTAATGCTAAAGAATTGAAATTAAAAACTTGATTTACAACCAGTTAAATTCATAGATTCAGCCATCAAAACAATTATTTTTCGATATTGAATTATTTGTTCCTTCCAATATTCTTGCAAGATTTAAAAACAACGAATTCAAACATTTTATTGATTGGTCGCATTTGTACCTAAAGCATTTCAGCACCAAGAAAAATTAAGCTCACAGGCCACAATAACTGTCTGATCATTCACTCAAAAGGACGGGATTTTATTCTAGATTCATTTACAAGATACTTAATGATGGTTTTATGAACTTCGACATCTTCTTTTCCGATTGGTCGCATTCGTGCCTAAAAGTCACTCAAGTAAAATAAACAACTTACAATCAGCTGGTTTAAAACAACAACCACTTCTTTAAGTATCACCAACCGTTAATCCAAAAGAAGGCCGTCGCTTGCAACATCTGCAATTCACATGGCTTTTGTCACACGGATATGACATTCAAATTACCAATAGGTAAACAAGCGACCATTCATTATTAATTAGCAAAAATCATTCTCTTCGTATCAATCAACTGCCCATTCACCTCTAAAGAATACAAGTAAACACCAACTCTACCATATCCATGTGTATAGAGCATTTCATTCATGCCCAATTCTAAACGAGTCTGCATGGTTTCGACCACCTTTCCTTGGGTGTCATAAATTCGAATAATGGCCAACTGGTTTACCATCGACTCCCCTACTCGAATATTGATATAAGTCGCCTCATCAAATGGATTGGGATGATTTTGCATCAACTCTATTCCTTTCACCTCTTCCAATTCCGTCACATCCAATGTTACTTGGTTTAACATTTTCTCAGAGGAAAACAAACTCTCCAAACCATCCGCATTCACCGTAGCCACAGAGACATAATAAGATGTATTGGCAACAGGAGGAATTACCTCTACCGAAGTTCCATTTAGTGTGTAAACCGTATCCCAATCGTTCGAAGTGGTTCGAATCGCCACTCGATATGTGGAATACCCTGGCAAAGAGTCAATATTTACATTGAACCTCACGATACTATCCTCTATTCCCGTAACTGTGTAACTTGGGGTAGGAACGCCTTGTGCCGCTACTGTAGCGGCGATTCCATTAATACAAGCATTTCTTGCCAGGTAGTTGAAATCAACAAAAAAGCTATCCACGATTTGATCATTATTGGTATCTACCCCCAAGATATCATCGCTTGTGTGTTGACGATCCGAATAGCCAGGTCCTTTCGATGAAGCTCCGTGTTCATTCGCCGAAGTGAAACGCATGGCAGGGTAAAATTTCTGACGAAAAGGTATGTGATCACCACCTCTACCTGAACGATCTTCGGCAGACATTATGGTCAGAGTCATTGGCACTGAAACCAGCGGCAATAATTCTTCTTGATATTCTAATTTGATGAAACGGGCCAATTGTTTGTGTGCAGAATTGAAACTTCCAATGGAAAACAGGCGTACTTGGGTACTATCCACATCGTTCAACCCAGGACAAGAAGGTGGCGAACTTGTTTCTCCACAAACTACTCCTCCAATCACATCGTTGTTTAAAACGGCTCTTACAGGCAAATCGTTATTCGAACAATAATCCGCAAACGCATGGGCGCCATATA
>JAOASF010000160.1 GCA_025210175.1 Crocinitomicaceae bacterium
CACAAACGCATTGCGAACTCTAGATGATTCGATCCCCAATTTTTTGGCCCACCAATCGCAAACACCAAAAGAACGCATCTCAAAGAAGAACATTATTTTTTGTATCATTCGCATGGGGTGAAGTTAGTGTAAAATGAAGAATAATCCTTCTCACTTTCGTTCACTTCTTTGGTTATTTGATGGATGGGGCACGTGAGGCATTTCAACTTGGCACAGTCGCGTTGGTATTTTGCTTTCCAAAAAAACTCATCCAAATACGTATTCATTTCCACCCCTTGCTTTTTGAGTGCTTTTGTGAAGCTATTTTGACCACTTAATTTACGCATAAATAGCTGCTGACAAAGACTGTTTTGATGCTTGTCAACCTGTTTCTGTCCAGCCATTCTCATCACATAAAACGGAACCAAGGCATCAAAAAGTAATCGATCTTTGATGGCAGTGCTAAGTTCGCTCAATTCATCTAAGCAATTTAACCTATAGGCCCAGTCCCTGCTCATAAGTTTCACGAAATCGAGTTGCTGAATGAGTTTGGCAAATTGCTCCAGTCTTTTCTTGGGATGTCCAGAAGGCAGCAGTCCTTTGTATTCAAAATAGCTCGATTTGTTCCCTTCGCTTAGGCCCGATTTTGTCATGTAGAGAAACTGAGTTTGATTAGCCGGTAGTCCGTTCACCAAGACAAAAGGCACTTCCTTGCACAAGCGTACAAAGGCATGTTGATTCACTTTCGACCCCATAGCGGCCCCTAGCATTTCGTACAACACTTGGATGGTGTCTGGACGCTTGTGCCATAAATAGTGTTGGGCCTTTTTGAAGTAGTTTTGAACGATTAAATTCCATTTGTAATTAACAGGCCATGGGTAGGAGGACAATTGATTGAGCCCCACGCAAGCCAACCCATATTTGTCTTGAGGCAAAGAAGGCTGATTTGCGATGGCATATTCAGACAGCTCAATTGTTGGTATTTGAGATAAGGGATGATTGACATCCAGATCATGTTCCCACACCACATGAAGGATAATGTTGCTATAGCGGATATCTCCTTCGTGGCCATGAGCGAGCCAATCAGATGAAGAGACGTGCACTTCAATTTGTCCGTGTAGGATGCACTCCTCTAGGCGAAGAGAGGCATTCTGAAAATCGGGACCTTGATAGGAATGATTGAAAGTGCCGAAATCGAGAATTTCAACTTCTTGACCCTGTATCGTTTTGAAAAAGCGGGAAGAAAAAACTTTGTTTTCCCACATCCAGTGTAGGTAGGATTCTTTCATAGTTGTAGTATTAGCGCAACTAGAAGATACAAAAAAGCCCTCAATCTTCCGATTGAGGGCCTATCAATTTTGTTATTTCAATTACTGATTGCTTTCCGGTTTAGGAGCAGGGACATAGTCCATACTCAATACACGTCCTTCGGTGCGACGATTTAACTGGTGCAACATTTCAAATTTGGCAGGATCTGACTTTTTAAAGCTATTGATAAAGCTCTCAGTCAATTTGATTACCTCTCCAGTTTCAGGATCTTTCCATTCGGCAGGTACTCTTTCTCCTTTTCCAACAGGAACCAAACGAGCAGGATCAATTCCTTTTTCGTTTACTAGATAATCCACACAAGATTTCGCACGAGCTTCAGACAATTTCTGGTTTGACGCATCTGTACCACGTGAATCCGTATGAGAACTCAACTCCAAAACCATTCCCGGGTATTCAGTTAACAAGTCGTACACGAAATTCAATGAATCCTTTGAGTTAATCGTAGAGTCAACCAACAAAACTGCTGAAGCCAATGGGTAACGCACCTCTGGCAAACGAATCGGCTTGATTGGAATCAAGGACATTTCTAAGATGATTGAGCGACCGTACTTGGCACCTACAGTAGTAACCTGAGCACCTTTGTTGTCTTCTACATAACCTTCCTTACCGATTACGATGTTATAGGAAGTCTCTTCATTGATAAAGCGGTCGCCGTTTGGCTTTTTCTCCCATGCAACCATTCCTTTTTCATTGGTTTGACCTTCAAATTTAGAACCGTCAGACCCAGTTACCGTCACTTTGGTCCCTGGGATGATTTCATTTTTCTTACCCAATTCAGTAACTACTACACGAAGATCAAACAAGTTTGGAGGCAATACATACGAATAGATATCTGGCTTGATATCGCCGTTTTCACCTTTTCTTTCAGAGGTAAAGTAACCTTGCTTTTCGTCTAATTCGTAAAGTGCATAATCTGCAGACTCCGAGTTAATCGGGAAGCCTAAATTCTCTGGGTTCTCCCATTTGAATTCTTCTCCAACCTTCACCGCTCTAAAGATGTCCAAGTTCCCCATTCCAGGGTGTCCGTTAGAGGCGAAAAACAAATCGCCATTCTTTGCAAATGTTGGAAACAACTCGTCTCCAGAAGTGTTGATTTCAGGCCCCAAGTTTACAGGAGTAGACCACGTATCCGCTTTCTTGTCGTACGTAGACATCCACAAATCTCTTCCTCCCATACCACCTGGCATGTCAGATGCAAAAATCAAAGTTCTTCCATCTTCGGAAGCACAAGGGTGACCAACTGAAATACTATCCGCTGACTTCAAGACTACTTTGGTAGGGATATTCCATTCCGTTTTACCCTTCGCCTCACTCATCCAGATGTCACAACCTAGATTCATTTTCTTTTCATTCGGACAACGCGTGAAGAACATCAACTTATTTCTTCCGTCGAAACAAACTGTTCCTTCGTTATCTTCCGTATTGATGGAATCACCAACGATCAAAGTTGGTTCTCCCCAGTTTCCTTTTTTATCTTGTTGAGAAACCCAGATGTCCATATAATTTTCACAAGAACGTGGATCCGTTCCTGAGCCAGTACTTCCCGCTCTACTAGATGAAAAATACAATTTGGACTCTTTACGGTCTCCGAACATAGGTGCCATGTCAAACTCTGGTTTGTTTATTTGACGTTGGTTTTCAATGACGTGTCTTGTTTTGTTTGCTTTGTATGCTTTCGCGTTCTGAATGGCCAACTCCAAGATTCCAGCCATGGGATCGTCTGGAACCAAGGCTTTGTACTTATTGATGTACTCTTGTGCCTTGTCCATATCCCCCATTTTGTGAAGAGCCACTGCATTGTAATAAAGCACTTTTGGTTCATTTTCTTCGTAACCCAAAAGCTCACAACGCTCATACCATTCTTGAGATTCTTTGTAACGCTCTGTTAATCGATAACATTCTGCAGCCTTAAATGCCAATTGACCCTTTTTGAGCTTGGCTTTTTTTCCTTTTTTGGAAATTTGTTTGTACGCTGCCTCACACTTTTCTGCACCTTCACAATAGTTCTCATTATCGAACATCATGTTTGCTTCGCGAACTAATCGGGAGGCAGGTTGTTGAGCAATAAGACTAGTGAATAGTAGTGTAAAGGTTAAAAAAGTAATAAGTTTTGAAAAATTCATATAGCAAAATTTCATTATCTAGACAGATCTGAGGCCCGTTTTATAGTTGTCGAATATAAAACGAAAAAACAACATACCTGTTACCAATCGTTATAAAATTAATGCTTTTTCGTGAATGAGATTGAGGAGCTTAGACCAGTTTGTAAAATATTTAACGAATCAAAATTTAAGGATGAATTTTAATCGGCGATGTTGTATTTCTCCCATTTATCCATGATGTTTTGAAATCCTTCGGGCAATTCAGAATCAAATTGCATCCATTCTTTTGTGGTTGGATGTTGAAATCCTAACGTTTTGGCATGCAAGGCTTGACCAGGGATATTTGAGAAACAATTCTCAATAAAGCGAACGTACTTGGCATTCTTCATTCCTTTGAGGATGGCATCGCCGCCGTATTCGATATCATTGAACAAGGTATGTCCAATGTGTTTCATGTGCACGCGAATTTGGTGCGTACGACCTGTTTCCAATTTACATTCTACCAGAGTTACCAAACCATAGCGCTTGACCACTTTGTAATGGGTAACTGCGTGCTTACCATAATCTCCCTCTGGAAAAACGGTAATGAGTTTTCTGTTTTTCAAAGACCGCCCGAGATGTCCCGTTACGGTTCCATCTTCTTGAACATCACCCCAAACCAAAGCGTGATAACGGCGTTCAGTGCTGCGATCATAAAACTGTTTCGCTAGATCCGTTAAGGCCAACTCCGTCTTTGCAACCACCATTAAACCTGTGGTGTGTTTATCCAAACGATGCACCAAACCCGGTCGGCCATAGTACTCGTTCGATTTTTCTGGAAGATTGTCAAAATGATACACCAAGGCATTGACCAAGGTACCTTTGTAGTTTCCGTAACCTGGATGCACAACCATGTTGCTCGGCTTGTTGAGCACGATCAATTGGTCATCCTCGTACAAGATATCCAAGGGAATATCCTGTGGTATCAATTCGATTTCGCGAACTGGATAAGGCAAAACTAGGCTCACCTTATCATGCGGTTTAACCTTGTAGTTTTGCTTCACGGGGGCGTCGTTCACATAGACGTTTCCGTTTTTAGCTGCAACTTGAATTTTATTTCTCGATGTATTCGGAAGTCGATCGAGCAAATATTTATCTATCCGCACTACCTCCTGACCTGGATCTGCTACAAACTTATAATGTTCGTATAACTCCTCATCTTCTTGTAAGTCTTTATCTGAATCTAACTCTTCTCTCATTTCTTCACCAATCGAAGTACCTCTGCGGCTCCTTCAATTCTCAATAAATATATACCTGATTTGAACAAGGTCAAATTTACCTTATCTCCTTCACCCGACAATATTAGTTTTCCTTGTAAATCAAAAACTTGGTAAATCGGCTCCTTACCGTTCACATTGGAAGTGATGGTAAATTCTCCTTCACTAGGATTCGGGTAAACGCTATATTCTACTTTGTCTGCTTCTGGAAAACTCATTCCCAATTCGGCATCCATACCTGTAGAACACATCGGACGGATCATTACAGAACCTGGAATTGAGGACTGGTTCCAAACGTTCCCTCCGTCTACAGAATAATAGGTGTGATTCGATCGATCGATATTTTTATCCAACCCAACATTCAAGGAAAGCCCTTCAAACTGTCTCCAACCAATGTAAAATTTACCAGACACAGGCACCTTAGCCGAGTCCTGAAAGAAATAACGGGTAAAGCGATTGGGTACATCCTCGTATACCGGTTGTTTTGGAAAGAACAAATCATCTTCGTAAATCACGTCTCCTGGTTTTCCATTGTCGTCACCCCAAACCGTAAGTACAAAAAGAGAATTAGACACATCGTTAACAGAAGGCACGAAGCTAATCATGGCCCCGATTAAATCACCTGCAACATAAGGCGTATACTCAATTGCCAGACGAGCCTGATTGGAAGTTGGTCCATAGGCTCTTTCCGCCGTGCCGTCATCGTAAGAATAGTACCAACCAAAGTACTGCTGGCCTCGCGTTGTATCATTTACAACTGGGTTGGTATACAAGGCATTGGCCGAAGCTGTTAAATCAAAAACTTGTTTCGTTCCAGGCTTGGTGCGGTCGAACTCGTAACCTGTTGAAAAATCATGGTATGAAAAATAGGTCGTTCGCGGGGCATAGTTGATGGCTCCATTGGCCAAATCTTGACCGACCAAAACCTTGGTGTTTTCTGTGTTTCCAACGTGGGAAATCACCACGGATCCGTTGGGGTTATTTTCCGTTTGATCCGAACCGTTGCGCACCGAAATTTCTACCTGATTCGACATGTGATTCGTGGATGAAGCCTTGTAATGGTCCCATGGGGCTGAAGAATATTCCTTCAACAAAGAGCCGATTGGGTAAACAAAAGCGAAGTCCTTGAACAAGGTATCGTTTGCCGCAGAAAATGCTCTCATGTGCACGTAATCCAAATGGAAGTGATCCAAGGCACCATTCAACTTCCCATGATTTCGGAATCGAAATTGAAAATCATCGGCAAAGTAATCAGGATTTGTAATCGGAATGTGAACCGATCTAAAGTCTTTAACAGGAGATCCATTCGTTCTCCAAATGTATTCCCATAGTCCCGTAGTTGGATTGTAAAACTGCAGAGTCAAACTATCTTCTTCTTCGGGTTCATCACACAAACCTTGCGGTTGCCACAAAAAGGAAAAATAAATGCTATCGGCAATCGTATTATTCGATAGGTTGATTGGTTTAGACGTTAGCACGTCTGCATAACCCGTACCATTCGAATTGAAATCATAGGGATAACCGTCATCACTCACACCGTCAAAAGTTGCAACTCCCAGAGTCCAAGGATCCTTGGCCATGTGGTAGTTGTGATATACATACTCGTCTAACCAATACGCATTCGGGTCGTTGATGTATTTCAAGTAGATACTTGCAGAATCTTGCAGCACCAGTGAATCGAGAATAAACAAGGTATCAATTGGATTCGCGGGATTGATGGTATCAAAAACATAATAGGGTGGATACACATTCAAGGAAGAATAGGTTACGGGATAGGCCGAAAAATCAGCGATTTGAATATTCAGCGCGGTATAAAATGTAGTATCCGAGGTACCTGCTCCCAAGTCGTATTCCACCTTATAAGTAGGTGTAGTGGTAAATTTGGAGTTCAACGGCAATGGATTGACCAGCATATTATCCATCAAGAGATAATACTTTTCTTCAACCAAATCTGGATCTCCGATTTGAGAAAGATATTTTTGAAAATGATGCTGGCTAAATTCATCAAAAAATGGAAGTGACAAGGTATCGGTAATGTACAAAATGGTACTATCGATTCCACTTGCTTTCGCGGTAATTTCTTTCTTCTTTAGAATATTGGGGTTCGTTAGTAAGGGATACTCTTTTTCTTCTTGAGCAAAAGCAGTAAAAGTCAACCCAAATAGGACGATCAGGACAATGTTTTTCATCATTTCTTTAAAACGATTAGAACGGCGAAGGCGTTGTTTCTCTGGTGTCAACAAAGTTAAGTACGGCGTTAACCGTAATTGTGGAACCAGAAGGAATCATTAGACCTTCGATGTATTCAGGCGTTTGAGAGTTAATTCGCGCAGCCAATGAATCTTCCGCAGTTTTACATTCATTACACACCGGGAAGAATGTCATACCCGGATAGGATGCCAAACGCTCCTTTGCCTGCATTATTGTTAAACCGTATAAATCTGGAATTTCTACTGGAATTCCTCCCTCGTTTCTTCCCACCACCAAAGCAATGGTCGACCCGATAGGAACGCGTGTTCCTTCTTTCACATGCGAGCCGCGGTATTTTTGATCCAAAACGGCCCCATTGGCCTCGGTTGTATTTTGGTACTTAATGGTGAATTTGAATCCTCTGTTTTTGAGAATTGTTTCAGCAAAACGCTGACTTTTGTCAATCAAACTAGGCACTTCCACCATTCTGCTTCTTTTCGAAACGCGCAAGCGAATAACGCGACCTTCTTTTACGCTCACCAAGGTAGCTTGTGTAGGTCCAGGATCTTGGTCTATGATGGTACCTTCGGCTAATTTGGGATCATAAATAGAATCCAGAATTTCGTATTTCAAGTTCAATTGATCAACGATGGGAGCGATGGTATTCACATTTTTCCCTTTCAAATCTGGAACCGAAATTTTCTCTCCATGATTGGTGTACGTATCCAAATAAAATACCGTAGTGGTGATCACTACGAAGTAAACCAACCCGATCAACAAGACCAATTTTAGAAAACGTTTCGTTCGAATAAACTGAACGAGCTTTTTAATGAAATCCATTCGATTCTCTTTGAAGGGCAAATATAGAAATAAGAAAGGCGCAACTAGAAGTTTGGCGTCAAATGGTTTGATTTATAGAAATCGTTGATGTATTTCACGGCTTCATCCGCTGTATCTACCAAGGAGAACAAATCCATGTCCTCGGGTGAAATGTTGGCTTCTTTTTCCAACATCACTTTTTTGATCCAATCAATTAAACCTGACCAATATTCCTTTCCTACCAAAACTACTGGTCGGTGATTGATCTTATTGGTTTGAATCAAAGTCAATGCTTCGAAAAGTTCATCCAACGTCCCCATACCTCCAGGAAGGATAACAAAGCCTTGGGCGTATTTCACAAAGATGACCTTGCGAACAAAGAAGTAATCAAACTCCAGGTTGTGTTCTTGATCGATATACGGGTTGTGATTTTGTTCGAAAGGAAGGTCAATGTTCAAACCGACACTCTTCCCTTTTCCCTTTTGGGCTCCTTTGTTGGCCGCTTCCATGATTCCGGGACCACCACCTGTGATGATTCCATAACCAGATTGCGCCAATTTTTCGGCGATTTCTACACCCAATTGGTAATATTTATTGTCTTCTTGTGTTCTCGCTGATCCAAAAATGGAAATACAAGGCCCGATGCGCGACATGCGTTCGTAACCTTCAACGAATTCTGACATGATTTTAAAAATGGCCCAACTGTCGTTGGTTTTTATTTCGGTCCAGTCTTTACGGATAATGTTCATGAATTGTACGGTTTAATAATAGCGGTAATACCTAAGAATAAAACTAATTAAATGTGGGGATATTGTGAATCAACTTCTTTTCTTAAGATAACAAATTCTTGTTAATTTCAGTTTATGAAAGTCCTACCTTTTCTTTGGCTTTTCCTTTTCCCTTTGCATTTAACAGCTCAAGACAGCCTTAAAACCAAAAAATGGAAAAAACCAGTCGTCCTCTCCGGAATGGGAGGCATTTGGGCAGGAACCTTGGTCGGTCTTTCTACTACTTATTATTCCCCTGAAGACAGAAGTTCCTTTCATTTTTTCGATGATTCGAGAGAGTGGTTGCAAATGGACAAGGTTGGGCATGTCTACACCGCTTGTCACCTAGGAGAGCTTTCTTACAGCTTTTTAAAATTTGCGGGATATTCAGAAAGAAATTCAATCTTGTTCGGAACGCTAGCTGGATTCGGATATCAAACTTCTCTCGAAATTTTGGATGGATTTGGTAAAAAGTGGGGATTTTCATGGAGTGACGTGGGGGCAAACCTAATAGGGAGCTCTGTCTTTTACGTTCAGCAACGGTTTTGGCAGGAACAAAAACTTCGATTAAAAATGAGTGCTCATTTTTCACCTTATTATTCCTACAATCCGAATGCCCTCGGAAACTCAAAAGCTGAACGCTTACTAAAGGATTACAATGGTCAGACCTATTGGATTTCAGGAAGTTTGGGGCAAATTGATGGCTTCAACTTCTTTCCCAAATGGTTGTGTTTATCGGTGGGATATTCCGTCAACGAAAAAATCTATGGTACGGAAGATTTAGCTGTTTTCGGTAACCAAAACTTTTCAGCGCAAAGGCAATTTCTTTTTTCTCTAGATCTAGACATTGATCAACTTCCGATCAAAAAAAACTGGCTGAAGTCTATCCTTCAACCATTGAAATGGATTAAAGTTCCTTACCCAACTATCCTGCTTGAAAAAGGAACTTTGACCTTCACACC
>JAOASF010000161.1 GCA_025210175.1 Crocinitomicaceae bacterium
AACAATTCATCGGCGAAGTACAAAAGCGTTTGCTTCAAAACGGCGAAGGAAACATCCTTATCAATGTAAATCCCTTCAATATGATCAAAGAAACAGAGCGCTCTAGCTGAAATTGCCACGTTTCTAAAAACTCTCCCTGGTGATATAGTTCTAATTGGGGGTTTCTGGCTTTCCATTATTCTTACTTGAACCGAGCTTGTATGGGTTCTTAATGCCCAATCAGGATCTTTTTCCACAAAAAATGTATCCTGCATATCTCTTGCTGGATGTTCTTCAGGAAAATTTAGTGAAGAAAAGTTATGCCAATCATCTTCAATTTCTGGTCCTTCGGAAACATTGTAACCGATGCGGGCAAAAATTTCAACTATTTCAGAACGAACCAAGGACAGTGGGTGACGTGAACCCATTGGGCTCTTTTCAGCCGGGCGACTCACGTCGATCGCATCCGCCTTCAGCGATGAAGACTGTAAAGCCTCCTGACCTTCTTGAAAGCGGGCTTCCAATTCCTGACGAAGTTGGTTCAACAACTGACCCATTTCCTTCTTCTCCTCATTGGGAACCGACTTCAATTGACCAAAAAGATCCTTCATCTTTCCCTTCGATCCCAAATAGGCAATTCGGTATGCCTCCAACTCCGCAGCGTTTTGAATTGAAACCCCAAAGGCTTCGCTTTTTATCGCTTCAATTTGTTCTTTCATCTGTTTGGCGAAAATTTTTCAAGTTTTTTCAGCGAAGTGTAACATTTTCAAACGCTTAATTGTTCTATCCTACACAACACTGTGAAACCGTGCGAAGTTACAGAAAATGACTAAAATTCTTCGACTTCGAGACGTATGAAAAATAAGTTTAACTTTGAACGCAGTTTTTTTGAACGAAAAATGAAAAAAGCACTTAATTCAACTATGATATTGGCCTTCCTAGTGATGACTATGGGGCTTATTCAGTCTTGTAAAAACAAGAACCCTTCTGTGGCTAAAGTTTATGTTCGCTCTCAAAGTGATCAGTTGGTTTCTGGAGCCAAGGTGGTCATTATTGGTGATGTAGATAATGAAACGACAACCGTTGCTTATGTTGACACCATGTTTACCAACTCTTCAGGGTTTGCCGAGTTTGATATGCAACCTTACTTTGACAAGGCAGGTAAAGAAAATTCAGTTGGTGTTTTTGACGTAATTGTAAGAAACGGTGATGATTATGGAGACACAACCGGTTTCCGTGTTCGCGTTCACAACACAGCAGTTCAAACGGTTTATTTCGAGAATTAATCATTCACAATCATGAAAAAATATTTCAACGCATTTTCGATTTTCTCTGTTCTACTCATTTCAACAGCAATGTTTCAAGTAGGATGTAAGAAAACGAAGGATACTATTGCCAAGGTAATTGTCCGCGACGCTGTTTCTCAAACCGTCGTTTCAGGAGCCAAAGTGGTCTTGTACGGTCAATCTACAGAAAACAAACAAGGAAAGGTTACGGTTTACGATACCACCGTTACCAATGCTTCTGGTGAGGCTATCTTCAACTTCAATGATCTTTGGAAGCCAGGTCAAGCTGGTGTTGCCGTTTTGAACATTGACGCGGTAAAAGGAGATGCATCAGGAAGCGGAATCATTAAAGTTGTAGAACAAGAAACTTCAACTGAAACGGTTTTCATTCAGGAATAAAATTATTCAACTCATAACAAAGGCCTTATCATTTGATAGGGCCTTTTTCGTTTCTAAGGTTCTTAGCGTTAGCGCGAAAAGTAGATATCTCCTTCCTCCACCAAGTTTTCACCCCTCATTTTAATGAATAACTGTATCAGTGCAACCACATCCTTTTCGCAATATTTTGAAATGCGCGGAAGGTCGTTTTCTTCATAATATACACGAGCGACATCCGCCCCAGAAATATCATCCTTAGGTGTAGGAATGCCAAAAACATAACACAACAAAGGCAGGGACGTATAGGCTTTGTAGTCACCGAACTTCCATAGCTCCATGGTGTCGAGGTGACTGATTTCCCACGGCTTTTTACCCGCTATGTTCAAAACTTCTGGAAGGCGCAATCCGTTGATCAAACCTCTTCGGCAGATATAAGGGAAGTCAAATTCCTTGGCGTTGTGTCCACATAGAATTTGAAACTTAGCAGGGTTGCTTTCCAGTAACTCAAAAAACTGCTTCAGCAAGGTTTCTTCATCCTCGTGGTCGAAAGTTTTCATTCGAATTTCCTTGCCCGTTCTCGTTTCGTTTACAAAACCCACGCTAATGCATATGATTTTTCCAAATTCGGCAAGTATAGAGCTTCTCTCTCCATAGAGGTCTTCAATCGGTTTTGTTTCACTGATTTGCCACTTGTTTTTTTGTTCAAACAACTTTTGCCCCTCGGGGTCCAAATCTTGATAGTAGTACGTTTGCGGTGCTGTTTCAATATCCAAAAACAACACGCGATTTAGGTTAATTTTTTCTGTCATAATCGTTGGTTCTCTATTTAAGGTAATGAAATTTGTCCTTTTTTCATTCTGCTTTCCGGTTTTCACGCTTTTGAAGTAGGTCTGGCCGGTTTGCTTCTTTCGCGAAATAAAGGCAATTTTGTCTTTCGATGGCAGAAAATTTAATTATTTCAGCAGGTTCTAAAGAAGAAAAGTACAAAGATCTTCTTCCGCAAATCAAGGGATTGGTGACGGGCGAACCCAACTTAATGGCCAACTTGGCAAATGTAGCCGCAGCCTTGAAAGAAACCTTTGGTTTTTTCTGGGTTGGATTTTACTTGGTGGAACACGACGAATTGGTTTTGGGCACTTTTCAAGGACCGATTGCCTGCACCCGAATAAGAAAGGGAAAGGGAGTGTGCGGTACTTCGTGGCTGGAAGATAAAACACTTCTGGTTCCCGACGTTGACGCCTTTCCAGGACACATTGCCTGTAGTTCTGCCTCTAAGAGTGAAATTGTGGTTCCTATAAGAAAGTACGATCAAGTAGTTGCTGTATTGGATGTGGACAGCGACCTACTTAACGACTTCGACGAAACCGATCAAAAATACCTTGAAGAATTGATGCTATGCGTTTCGGACTGTTTCTAATTCTTTTATTCCTCGCGTCGGGATGTGCCCAAGTTGGTGAGTTGAGCGGTGGACCACAGGACACGGTGGCTCCCATTCCAGATTCGGCCAAAATGCTTCCGTTAAACGAAACAAAAAACTTCAGTGGCAAGCAATGGATCATCCCGTTTAATGAATTCATTAGCTTGAACAACCCTGTCGAAACCATGGTTGTGCTGCCTCCTAACATCAAGCCTAAGGCTCAATTGAAAGGTAAAAAGTTAGTGCTTACCTGGGACGAGGAACTTTCTCCCAATACTACCTATGCTTTTTATCTCAACGGAACTGTTCAGGATGTAACCGAAAAGAATGATTCACTAATGACCTTCGTCTTTTCGACGGGTGATTTTATTGATAGTCTTTATTACGAAAACCGTGTTGTGGATGCCGTCTCTGGCCAACCATTGCCCAAATACACCCTGGCCCTTTACAGGAATTATACCGATTCAACCCTACCCGAATATGTGGGACAATCGAACAGAACCGGTCTGGCGAAACTTTCTTATTTAAAGCCTGGCAGCTATCAAGCCATTGCTTTTGAGGATCTCAACCGAAACTTAAAACCGGACATCAATGAGTCTTTTGGTTTTTTAACCGAACCCGTTCTGATCAATGACAGCATCAAAGACAGCCTGGTAGTGCGCGTTTACCCTCCGGCTACAAAGCCTAAAATCAACAAGGTTCAATACATTGGGCAACGCACCACATGTATTTCAGCAAACAACCTACTCCATTCTCAGGTGACAATTGACGGTGAGCTTGTGCAACCCTTCCACTCCTTCAGCAAGGATTCTGCTCTGTTCTTAATGCCTCAAATAGATAGTTCTCGTTTTCAAGTTGTGGTCAAAAACGAAGCATACAGCGACACAGCAAAACTGCAGATTTCCAAAAGGGAAAAGGAAAAGTCGCCTCAAGTTTTTGCCAATACGAGCGCAACTTTACGGCCATCAGACTCGGTTTACTTTTACAGCACCTCTCCCATTCTATCGGTTGACCTATCAAAGGTTTATGCCCAATTTGTGGTAGAAAAAGATACCATTTCATCCAATCTTCCCTATTTAGAAGTGATGGATGGAAAATTGACTTACACCGATTACGCCCGCACCTTCGATGAAGTAAGAATGATTTTTGAGCCAGGTGCCTTGTCTTTTGAGTCAGGGTCCAATGCAGATACACTGAAGTTTAATTTCGTGAACAAAACCAGTGAGAAATTGGGGGTTGTTATACTTCGAACACTCAATTTTCCGACGGCACATGTCGTGGAAATGATAAAGGATGGAAAAGTGATCGATTCTTTTCCGTTCCAAGAAAACGGAGAGGTCCGCCTTCCGTATGTAATGCCCGCTGAATACAGTTTTCGCGTTTTAATGGATCGAAACGGCAACGGTGCCTGGGACAGGGGCGAATTTTCATCCAAAACCCAGCCAGAAGAATACATCCAGTTCAAGGAGGTGAAAAAGATTCGAGCCAGTTGGGAAATGGAAATTGAACTCAATTATGCCCAATAAAAACCCATTCCGATTAAGTGGCTGGAAGATTTTTCTTCCCATACTAATCGGTATCGGTATTTCGGCTTTCCTCTTGTTCAGGGCTTTCAATACGGCAACCTTTGTGAAGGTTAAGAAAGGAGCAGGTGCCTATGTTTGGACGGATGCGAATGGGAACGGTACGGTGGACATTCACGACAAATCGGAGTTTACTGCTGACCATAATGGCGACTACAACATAGAAACCTTCGGCTCAGCCATTTCACAAATTTCTTGGTCTTGGAAAATCGGTTTTGGCTTGTTTTTGGCAGCCCTTTTCATGGTCGGCCGCGACTTCTTTTACATGGTGCGCATTCGCGTTCTCTCGCATCAACAACTAACTTGGAGGCAGTCCTTTCATGTAATTTTGCTCTGGGAATTTGCCTCCGCACTTTCTCCTGGAATCGTTGGGGGTGCGGCGGTTGCTATGTTTATTCTTCGCAAAGAAGGAATTGCTTTGGGGCGCTCTACCGCCATCGTGGTCATAACGGCGTTTTTAGACAACCTTTTCTATCTTTTGATGATTCCTCTGGTGTTTTTGTTTGTGGAAAACAGTCAATTATTCCCAAGCGAAGCTGCTTTTTCAGGCTCGTCGCAAACCATCTTTTGGTTTGGAATGGGAGTGATCTTTATGGTTTGCTTCATCCTCTATCTTAGTATTTTCAGATATCCAAAGTTGGTAGGGAATATTCTGAGCCTTTTCGTTCGCCTCCCCTTTTTATCCAAATGGAAGACGGGCGCCAAACAAACAGGACAAGATATCGCCACGGCCAGCATGGAGTTGCGCAAAGAGTCCTTTCCGTTTTGGCTCAGAGCTTTCGGTTCAACTTTCCTCTCTTGGCTTTCCAGGTATCTCGTTATCAACGCCATTCTCTGGGCGTTTCTGGATCTAAAATGGATGGATCACTTTCTTTTATTAGGCAAGCAGCTGGTACTTTGGCTGTTTTTATTGGTCAGTCCAACCCCAGGAGCAAGTGGTATTGCTGAATTTGCCTTCAGTGAACTACTCCAACAATGGTCTTCTAGTGTCATCCTAATGGTCACACTCGCCGTCATCTGGCGTTTGTTTTCGTATTTCCCCTACCTCTTTATTGGCTCCTTTTTGGCGCCTCGCTGGCTTCGCAAAAAATGATTACAACGGAATGTTCCCGTGCTTTTTAGCCGGAAGAACTTCTGCCTTTTTTTCCAAGGACGCGAAACCTTTAATCAAGATATCTCTGGTTTCTTCTGGTAAAATGACATCGTCTACGAAACCTCTTTCCGCCGCGCGATATGGATTGGCAAACTTTTCGGCATATTCCGCCTCTTTTTCCAACCATTTCGCTTCCTTGTCTGCTGCTTCTGAAATCTCTTTCTTGAAGATAATTTCGGCGGCCCCCTTCGCTCCCATAACCGCAATTTCTGCGTTTGGCCATGCAAAGTTCAAATCCGCTCCAATGTTTTTCGAGTTCATTACATCAAAAGCTCCACCGTATGCTTTGCGCAAAATAACCGTGATTCTCGGAACTGTCGCCTCACTGAAAGCGTACAACAATTTCGCTCCATGGGTAATAATTCCTCTCCATTCCTGATCGGTACCTGGCAAGAATCCGGGTACATCTTCAAAGACCAATAATGGAATATTGAAGGCATCACAGAAACGAACAAAACGAGCTCCTTTTCGAGAAGAGTCAATATCCAATACACCTGCCAATGACGCTGGCTGGTTGGCCACAATACCAATGGTTCTTCCCTCCAAACGAGCAAATCCAACTACAATATTCTTTGCGTAGTCTTCGTGAACTTCGCGGAAGCTATTGTCGTCGATTACACAGTCAATCACTTTGCGTACGTCGTAAGGAAGATTCGAATTATCAGGTAAAATATTTTTAATGCTTTCCAATTTGTTCACATTGAAAGCAAAGTTTTTAGGACTTGGTGCAAGTTCGTTTGCATTTTGTGGAAGGTAAGTCATAAAGTCGCGAACCTTTTTCAAACACTCCACATCGTTACTTGCGGTAAAATGATTTACGCCTGATTTTTCAGCGTGCGACTTGGCCCCTCCTAAGTCTTCGGAGCTCACTTCTTCGTGAGTTACAGTCTTCACGACGTTCGGACCTGTTACAAACATATAGGATGTTTCCTCCACCATGAAAATGAAATCCGTCAATGCCGGCGAGTACACTGCACCTCCAGCACAAGGCCCCATACTCACTGAAATCTGAGGGATCACACCTGACGCTCGGGTGTTGCGGTAAAAAATGTCAGCATAACCCGCAAGCGAAACAACCCCTTCCTGAATACGCGCACCTCCCGAGTCGTTTAACCCAATGATTGGTGCACCGTTCTTCATGGCTAGGTCCATCACCTTGCAAATCTTTAAGGCATGAGTTTCAGACAAAGAACCCCCTAAAACCGTAAAGTCTTGAGAGAAAATGTAGACAGTACGACCATGGATGGTTCCATATCCCGTTACCACCCCATCACCTGGATAGTGTACTTTGTCTAAACCAAAATAGGTCGAACGATGCTCAATGAACATTCCCATTTCTTGAAAAGATCCTTCGTCCAATAACAACAGAATACGCTCCCTTGCAGTTAGCTTTCCTTGTTTGTGCTGCTTGTCGATTCTAGGTTGACCCCCTCCTAAAACGGAATTCTTGCGTCTTTCGATTAGTTCGTCTCTTTTGTCCATTCCTAAAGTTTTGTGGGTACAAAGATAATAGAAGACCTCACTTGACAGAACTTCCCGATTCAAGTAATGGTCATGCGTTTTTTAATACAGACTAAACAAATAGTTTAAACGGAATCTTTCAAACACAAAATAGGCTCGTCCAACCTAGATTGAAACGAGCCTAACTGTTTTGGTCAGCAATGTGACACTACAAATATAGTTTAATCAAAACGCAAACGACAAGCTATTTTTAACTTATTTTTTAGTTGATTGTGTTTGGGTAAAAAAAAGAGCCCCTGTGGGCTCTGAGTTCCTTTTCCAGAAATCATTTGTAGTAAGTTCTTTTCCAGTTTAGGTGATCACCTAGGGGTGATTTATTCAGTGATGTGATAGATAGGGAGCAATGCTTTTTTTCAGTGAAGCGGTTACGTTACGTTAGATGTTCCTTCTTTGTTGTCTCAAATTTATAGCGAAACAACGGTTTCTATTCTTAGGAATACACGAACGGATTGATTTGTTGGATAAGCGGAAGTTGTTGTTGACAGCGCAAGAAAACCAGTTATTATCTGTAAAAACAATGGTTTTGGGAAGTAAAAACAAAAAAATCTCACCCGGGCGGGTGAGATTTTTCGATTGGTTATGAAATTTCGTTCCAGTGAACGTTAGTTGCGGCAAAGATAGACACACCTTAGTGGTAATGAATCAATAAATATGTAATTGGCGAATTTCTGCGGACGAATGGTTTTTACGCAAAATGGATAAACCTCATCGTCTTGAAAGCAAGGTCAGTAAAAAGGATTTTGCTGTTCGCATTTCGCTCGATGTGGTAGTGTGCGTCTGAGAACACCTTCATGAAGTCGTGAATATTGTTGCCCGTAATGAATCGTGAAAACTTGGTCAAAAAGCTGGCTTCTTCGTCCGACACTTGAAACAGTTGTTCTCCCGTATAGTTTCTCAATATCGATTGTCGAATCATGTGCAGGCAATACGTCAGATACTCCTTTTGTTCCTCTCTTTTCATGCTGCTGATATCTTCCGCCCAATCCATCATTTCGATAACTTTCTTTTGGTAACAATGGCGCATCATGGCGATAAACATCTCTCGAAAGAGGTCGGCAGCTTCGTGTTCGGACTCCGATTCCAGAATTCTCGCCACATCGCCATCGTACCTGGCGGCCAAACTTTGGGCCAGACTCGAACTCATTCCTTTTTCTCGCGTGAGGTAATCAACTACCTCATCAAAGGCCAGGCGATTCACTTTCTTGAGTTGGGTTCTGGACAAAACCGTCGGCAACAATTCTTCCGCGTCTTCGGCTACCAACAAGATCAAGGTTTTGGGTTGAGGCTCCTCCAGGGACTTCAGAATTTTGTTGGCAAACGTGACATTCATGGCCTCGGCCTTCCAAATGATAAAGACGCGATAACCCCCTTCAAAAGAAGTGAGGGCAAACTTGTGCATCATGTCTTTGATTTCCTCGTTCCCAATGATCGGCGTTCGGATTTCCTTGTCCATTCGTCGTATCCAACTCAGCTCCGTGAAATACGGTCCCCCCATGAGTTGTTCACGCCACTCCCCCATCAAGGGTTCCGTTCGTTTTTGAACGGCCTGAACTACCGGAAAAATATGGTGAACATCTGGGTGAACATTGCGGTCATTTTTCTTGCACGTATTGCACTCTCCACAAGCGTCAGTTGGTTGACGATTCTCACACATCAAATACTGAGCATAAGCCATGGCCATTGCTAGGCTTCCATACCCATTTTTTCCAAGAAAAAGTTGAGCATGCGACACCTTGCCTCCTTGAATTTCTTCTCGAATCCGATTCTTCAAAGCCTCTTGCCCTATGATTTCTCTAAAATACAAGTCCCAATATTTGTGAGCTGCTAAATTAACGATTCACAAAGAAGTAAGCGGGGTACAATTGACTTCTTTGCAACGTATATTTGTTGACTTAAAATTCAATTTTATGTTTGGTCAGCTTCGCTATCACCTTCTTTTGCATATCATCATCTTTATTTGGGGGTTTACGGGTATCTTGGGTAAACTCATTCACCTAGAAAGCGTGTACATTGTTTGGTGGCGTGTATTGATCGCGGCAGTTGGGCTTTTCCTTTACTTAAAAGCAACCAAGTGGAATTTTGCTGTAGCCGACCGCAAACAAGTTTATTACATGCTTATAGTGGGAGGAATTGTGGGTGCTCATTGGATGACCTTTTATTATTCGATTCAATTATCCACCGCATCACTTGGAATTTTGTGTTTATCCACCACTACTTTACACGTAACATGGCTGGAGCCACTGATCATGAAACGCCGCTTTTTGTGGTCTGAATTTCTCTTTGGTGTCCTAATCATTTTTGCCCTACTCTATGTTTCGGGTGATTTTAATCAAAAGGATTTAAAAGCCTTATTTATTGGTTTACTCTCTGCTTTTTTTGCGGCCTTGTTTTCTGTATGCAACGCCAAGTTGGTAGAAAAAACACCTTCTGCCACCCTTACAAATATTGAAATGGTATCAGCACTTGGGGTTGTAAGTGTGGTTATGTTGTTTCAGGGACTGATGGATGAACGCTTGTTTGCCATGACCTGGTCCGACTTTTGGTGGTTGCTGTTCTTGGGGTTGGTCTGTACCTCCTTCGCTTTTTTGGTGGTGGTTGATTTGGTGAAAAGACTTGGAGCCTTTACGGTTTCGCTCAGTATCAACATGGAGCCCGTATATACCATCCTACTGGCCATTGCCATTCTCAACGAAAACGAACAATTGGGCACCAAGTTTTACATCGGCGCGAGTACGATTGTGTTGGTAGTGGTTATTAATGCCATTATCAAATACCGCATGAAAAGTAAAAACCCAAACGCATTTTTAAAAGATTAACCTAGGTTTTTCTCCTTCAAATATTCCACCCACTTTGGCCGCTGTTCTGTATTGAGCACTCTCGGAAACTTATTTTGAGACCCCGCCTTTCCTAAATGGCTTAAGAATTTGTAGAATTCTTCATTTGGTAAAACGGTAATCAGAGGGTCTTTGAGGGTATATTTTCGAACGGCCGCATAGTCGTCGTTCAAGGCACAGATTTCTGCGTCTATTTCTCGCATCAACTCTTCCTTGTTCACTTCTTCGTCTACACCTACATACCAGTGGTGCTGTAACTCGCCTTCAACAACGTGAATGGTAAATTCAGAAATTTCCAACCCTCTTTTTTCGCTTACTTTCTGAATGGCCATGTTGATGTTTTCAAGTGAAAGATGTTCACCCACAATACTCAAATACTGTTTTATTCTTCCCGAAATCACGATTTCATGCGATGCGGTATCTACAAAGCGAACCAAGTCACCTATCATATACCTCCACAGTCCGGCATTCGTCGATATCACCAACGCGTAATCGGTGTTTGGCTCCACCTCGTTGAGCGCTAATGCATTGTAGTTGTTTATCAAATTACCATCTGCATTGAAGTAATCCGAATTGAACGGTACAAACTCGAAAAAAGCCCCGTTTTTAAGGAGCAGCTCCATTCCTTCCCGATCTGGTGCCACTTGATAGGCAAAATAGCCTTCACTGGCCAAATACGTATCGAGGGTATACACCTCCTTGCCCAATACCTTCTTGAAGCGCGACATATAAGGTGCCATGTAAACTCCGCCGTGCACATATACTTGAAAGTTCGGCCAGATGTCGTGAATCGAATTAAGTTGGTAACGTTCCACAATTTTTTCAAGCAGCATGATACACCAACTAGGAACTCCCGCCATAATTCCGATATTCCAATCTGGCGCTCGCTGGATCATGAGCTCTAATTTCTCGTTCCAATTCTTTAGGTGGGTAATTTTTTTCCCCGGTTTAGCGAAAGGAGCGGCCAACGGAGAAGTGTATTTTTTCAAAATCCCGCTTAAATCCCCTTCAATGTGAGTTGGTCCTTTTACCAACTTGGTTGATCCCCCGACGGCCAGCACGCTGGCTTGAAAAAACTCCTCGGGCAAATCTAAATTGTGAAGGGTTGAAAGTTGCTTGATGCTGGTTCTTTGAAACGAGCGAATCATGTTGGTAGTTACCGGAATTCTCTTACTGGGCGACCCGGTAGTTCCAGACGAAAGGGCATAGTGGCGTATCCGTCCAGGCCAAATAATATCTCTTTTTCCTTGTATGCAGTTTTCCAGCCATTTGTCGTAAAACTCCGTATAATTCGTTATCGGCACATTACGCTGAAAGGACTCGATAATATCATCATCATTTAATATTGAGTTAAAACTATAGACACGTCCAAACTGTGTTTTGTTCGCTTTTTCCAAGAGTTTAACCAGGGTTACTACTTGATGATAGAATTCTTTGCTCTTGCGAATTGAGCGTTTGTAGCTGATTTTGGTTGTGTTTTTAATAAACTTTCCGATTATAGGCATATCTCGTTATCAGTCTTTTGAGCCAAAAATAGTTTTTTATTAATACCATAAGGAAGGCACGAAAAATATTATTGCTACCTTCATAAAGCAATTATAAATCCTCTATGAAAACATTCATTGTAGCTCACGATTTTTCAAGCGTTGCCGACAATGCATTGCAACATGCCATCACAACCGCGAAATATATTAACGCCCAAGTTTTGGTTTTGCACGTCGTGTCAAAGCAAAAAGAAATCGATGAAGCCGAAGCGAAACTGATCAAAATAATCAAAGGGTTCGAGTCTGAAGTTACCGTAACGCCTAAGGTGCGTGTCGGAAATATTTTTGAGGATATCGGAGAGTTTGCTGCAGAGCACCATGCAGAATTAATTTTTATGGGTACCCACGGAACGAAGGGTTGGCAGCATTTAACCGGTTCAAACGCTTTGAAGGTGGTTGCCAATGCCAATGCTCCTTTTATTATTGTTCAAAACAGTCAGGTTAAAACGACTGGATACGATGATATTGTAGTTCCGCTCGACCTGCACAAAGAAACCAAACAAAAGTTGGCAATCGTTGCAGACTTGGCTCGTTATTTCAATTCGCGTGTGCATGTGGTTATTCCAGATGAAACAGATGAGTTTTTAAGAAATAAAGCCAATGCCAATATTCAATTCGCCAAAAAGTTTTTCTCGGAAAGAGATATAGAAATGACTGCTAAAATGGTGAACCCAAGTGGCTTTGATAAAGAATTGGTCAAACACGCCGTGCAAACGGACTCTGATTTGATTGCCATTATGAACTTGAACAAGAACAGCATATTTGGTGTTCTCTCTGCCAACTATGAGCAATACATCATTAACAACGACGCTCAAATTGCCACTTTGATTATCAACCCAGTTGATACTCCTTATGGCTCAAGCGTTTTGTTTTCTTAGACCCAATTTTTTCCTCAACATAAGAAGCTGTTTGTCGTTTGATGAACAGCTTTTTTCTTTTGTTAGGAGAATGGTTCACAAGTGTAGGTGTCAAAGAAAAAGGTCGCCTCAACAAGAGACGACCTTTCTATCTTCAATCAACTATTTTCTATTGTTTCACTACTCGGTAAGTACCCGTTCCGTTTTCGTTTGTTAAAACAAGTAAGTATACTCCCGCCTCGTAATTCGACAAGTCCAATTTGGTATTTGACCCTTTCAATTCAGACCAATAAACTCTCTTTCCTTGAGCGTCTTTAACCTCTACGGTTGTTGTCGTTCCCTGGTCCTTCCAAGTTAAATTAACCAAACCGTTCGTAGGGTTAGGAGCAATGTTCAGTCCCTCCAAAATCATTTCTTCTACTGATAAATAATCACAGGTTGAAAGGACATTTACCGTTACCACTGAAGTGTCGTCCGGACAAACTCCATTTCCAACAATATAGCTGTAATTGTAGTTTCCAGGAACATTCAAGCCTCCTGCATCAATAAACGAAGCAACAGGATTGCTCGAAGCATCGTACCATTGTCCGCCAGAACTTATATTTCCACCCAAACCAGCAATCACGTCGATAGGCTCGTTTTTACAAATGGTCAATGCCCCATCTGATCCAGCAGAAGCTCTTCCCACAACGCTGTAGTTTGCAATAACATCGTCGGAAGCACATCCGTCTTCTAACAAGTATTGGAATTGGTAAGTAATATTGGCCAAACCTTGTGTGTTCAACAAGCTGTCATTTACGATTTTAAATGTTTGATCGATATCCACCCATGTTCCTCCTGGTTGGGCACCAATTACCCCATCAAAAAGGTTCACCGTGTCGCCGTAGCAAACTTGAACTGTACTACCCGCCGTTCCAGCAACTAGGTCAATTTGCGACATTTTTAAGCCGTACTGTCCTGTTTGAGTTGTACTATAAGAGTCATAAACCAAATAATACTCAGCGCCGGCTGTCAATCCACAAATGGTGAAGTTTGGAGCCAAAGACCCTCCCTCTATCGCATCGTCGTTTGCTGCCACTAAGGTAAACGTGGTGAAATCAGCACAGGTAATGACTTCGTACACGGCCATTTGTCCGTTGAACGTACGGTTCGTTGCGTCTATTCGCATATTCCCGGATGCTGGGGCAATGAATCGATGCCAAGTTGTAAAGTTCATGCTGTTGTTGCCCCAACCTGTAGTGGTTTGATTTCCCGATGTTGGCGGAGCAATGGAACTTTCGTTTGTTTCAACAGTAGCTCCTACATTGGAAAACACTCTGTTTACACCGTCCACAGGAATTTGTTCTGCACCACACACATTGTCGTTTGTCATCGGCATTGTAACGGTCAACGGTCCCACATATCCTGAAACCAAAGTATCACACACGGCTCTGACGTATACCTCGTAAACTCCCCCGGCAAATAAGCTAGGGTCTGGGGTAGTATCGCCAACAATGGCATCTGAAATATCAGTTGATCCTTCTGTATTCGGGTCGAAATCAGGCCAACCGTATTGAACTTCAAAGCCGGTTGACGGATAGATGGCATTGGATGGGGACCAACTCCAGTTCGTAAAGATGGTATCCACACTCACCGAGGCAGCAAAGCCTGTTGGGTTGGAGCAAAGTGGAAGAGTTGTAAACTGACCATACAAGCCAAAACTTTGGTTGGTTGGAGAACAGTCTGCAAATACGTAAACATCATACGTCGTTAGCTGATCCAAATTCAACAAAATAGCATTGTTTGCAGTCACCGTTTGCGTCACCCCTGAAGTTGCTGGGTCAAATCCGGCTGGACCATAAATTACCGTCCAGTTTGTTTCGTTCGATATTCCAGCCGTCCAAGAAATTCCAGCTTCTTCCGCTGTGATATACTGAAACACGAGATTCGTTGGTTTCGGACATTTGGTATACGTGAATTGAACACAGCTATTTTGTTGCAAATAAGAACTGTTGAGATAGGACAGTGGGTAGTTTTGATTCGGTCCTTTTAAGCCGATCGTTGCCGACTGGCCGTTGTCGTATGAAGTAGAGCCCGTTACCGTATTTTCATACTGATAATAGATTTTACCTGTACTTTCCTCCAAGATGGTTTGAAAAACAAAAGGAACTCCAGTTGAGAAGAAATCGTGCTTGGCATTCCATTGCACAATAAAACGTCTATTTGGAGCCGTACCTACTGATCCCCAATAAATTTGAGCGTTGTTGTCGTCTAAATCATCCCAAAACGGATACAGTCCTTGAGGTGCAGTGGTAGCAATCGTATTCGAATTCGCAGAAGAAACTTGTGCAGCAATGTCGTTGAAAACAATGACTCCGTTGTTGGCAACAGTTATACTAGTAACAGGCGTCCCCTGGAAATAGAACGTCCACGGTAAAAGAAAACCAGCCTCTCCGTCCGATTGAAGCGCATTGGCTGTGAACAAGTTTGAAATATCAACGAACCCTGCCGTATCACAAACGTTATCCAGCTCCATGAATTGACCCAAGTCAAAAGTGTTGGCTACAATTGGTCCGATAAAAATTGACGTGTCTCCAGCTCCACAAATGGAACGAATATACACATCGTAAAATGTGTTGGGCGTTAGGTTAGAAATGGTATCCGGAATGGTATTAGCTGTAACCTGAGGCGAGGTCGAAGAAGGGGTAAACCCAATAGGTCCGTAGCTCATGGACCATAGTGTTTCGTTACCTCCAGCACCCCATGAGAAAACTGCGTTGGTCGTGTCTCCTTCTACAAAAACAAAATTCACTGGAGAAGAACAAGAAGGGCCAACGAATTCGTCCGCACCTATATCTACCGTGGTAGAAGGAGCAAGTGGTCGAGTTTGACCATCGATATCCACTGTGGCACTCGCTGCGTTGTTACCTGCATCATTTGCCAATGAACCCAATACGTGTAAATCTGTGCTAGAGACAAAAATTGGATCTCCAAAATAGCTATTGGCATCAAAACCAGTGGCTGTTTGCCAAGCCGATAAGGAGCTGTATTGAACTCCTCCGTTTTCAAATAAATTGGTTCCGGCACCATTGTAAATGTTGTAGTTCAAATTGGTAATGTACGAGGCGTAGGTGCTTTCTATGTCTAGTGAAGGACCATTTCCTGAGTTGATGATAATGTTGTTCTGAATATTGTATCCTCCCGGTATGAAAGAAGTGGTAGAAGTGGTACCGTTTACATATAGTCCCCTTCCTACAGTTGTACTTCCGTCTTGAATTAGAACTGTATTGTGCAATACATCAATGTTTGCGCATCCATATGGGTAAATTCCGTAACGTGAAGCGGTGGTAGATGATGTAGAACTGTTTAGCACCATGTTGTTGGTAATCCTCGACGGATTAGCAGCTGATGATGAAAAATAACTCAGATGCACTCCATACATTGTAGATGTGGTATTGGTGTGAATGTTGTTTCTGTCCACTATCGCCTGCGATCCCGGTGAGGTTGTAGAATTGGTTGAATAAATGGCATACTGCGTAGATGTAGCAGCGTTATTCGTAATCGTATTGTTGATTACCTGAAGTGAATCGACATAGGTAGCATAAATGGAATACCCTGGGTGACCCGTAAATGTCGAGTTTTCAATGTGAATTCTTGACAATCTGTTCGTTGTGGCAGCACCAGTGACGTATACTCCATAACCATTGTTTAAAAACGTACAGTTGGTAAAGGACAAACCTCTACCTGCTACTGCTGGAGAGGAACCATAGACGTGTGCATTGCTCGTGGATCCAGATGTTAATACCGGCCCAGTAAATGTACAATCCTGAAATTTAATGTCACCCGGCCCTGAGCCATTGACTAAAAACACGTTTCTTCTATAGGTACTCCCGTTAGCAGAAAATTCAATGTTCTTGAATGTTACGTAGCGTGTTCCGTTAAGAGTAACAGTACCCTCAGTGGTGGACGTGGCGGCATAACTCAATATGACAGGAGCGATGTTTGTTGGGTTGCTCTGAAAAGTTACTCCAGCCAAAGCGCTGGCACCGATGATCGTTCCCAAGCTTGCCGTCTCATTATAGGTGCCTTGTTTGACATCTATTGTTACGGTTCCTAAAATTCCAAAAGTGTTTAGTCGCGTACAAGCACTTGTAAAGTCTTGAAAGTTATTCCCTGCGGCGGGTTGACCTGGGTCAATGGTAAACGAGCCAGACATTGGCTGCGCAAATGCAGTAGATGCCATCCATAGGACAGCAAGGGTCTTTATCCAGTTTTTCATGATTTAAGCTAAATATTGCACCAATTTACGCCGAGATCTCGAATAAACCTTAACAATAAGTTTATTATTCAACACATTGTGATGGAAATTAACATATTTACCCGTTCTGGTTGGATAACCAAAAACAATCCATTAAGTAGGACAAATGAACAACATGGGCTAGCTAAGGGCCTGTAAAATAGGCTAATCCTTGTACTCGTTTCGTTTCAAGCGCTCTTTAATTTCCTGCAGGTTTTGCATTTTTTTGGCTTGACGCTTTCTTTTCGAAGTTTCTGTAAAATATTGGTGATTGGTCAAAAATTGCACCTGTATTTCGTCCCACTGACGATCGCTGTTTATTTTGTTGTGTTCTCTCAACTCTTGTCGGAGTCGGTCTGCAATTGGATGAAAATCATCTCTTCCTAAATAATCTAAGTCTGCGTCACACATGATTTCTTCCAAATGGTTCTTCGGTTTGTGCGGAATTTCGGTAACGTATATTAGCTCCTTTACCGTTTCTATTTGCTCCGCTGTATAACCGTATTTTGGCAAAATCTCTTCGGCCATTCGCGCACCAATCGGCTCATTTTTATCGTAATCTTCTACAAACCCGGCGTCGTGATAGGTAGCAGCCGACTTCAACAAATAAAGACCTTCGTCGGTTACACCCTCCTGAATAGCGATGGATTCTGCGGCCCGTACCACATCCCTGGTATGTTCAATACAGTGATAATACAAGTTATCCGACAAACCTTTTTCCAAAATTCGCATAATGTGACGTTCCGCCTTGTAGTAGTTGATGGAACTGTACATATGCAAGTCGAAAATCTTGCGGAATTTCTCGTTTGGATAGTTTCCTTCTTCGTCAAGTGAAAGTTCTGGCTTGATACGGTCAACCGTATACATGTCCAACATCCCACGACTTTTCGACTTCACCTTGCCCTTAAAGGTTGTTTCAAAATAAGGAACGATATAACGATAAGTAGCACCTGTGATGGTCACTTTTCCAGCCTCCCCCATCATTTCCATTCGCTGGGCTTGGTTTACCGTGGCTCCCCAAACATCGTAGGCAAAGCGTTTACTTCCAATTACACCAGCCGTTACTTCTCCCGTATTTATCCCCAGGCGCAAATCCCAAATATGTTCATCTAAATCCTTGTATTCTTCACGATATCGACGCATGAAACTTTGAATTTGCAAACCTGCCAAACAAGCTTCAATTGGGTTGGTATTGTTACGAACTGGAACTCCACCGGCTGCCATGTAGGCATCTCCAATGGTTTTTATTTTCTCGATATTGTTTTTCTCAATGATTTCGTCAAACTGGGTAAAGAAATAATCCAATTTTTGAACCAACTCAGTCGGACGCATCACGTCTGAAATTTTCGTAAATCCAACAAAATCAGTAAACATCACCGTAACCCTTCTATAGGCTCGGGCATTGGCTCTTCCCTTTCTCTTTAGTTCATCTGCCGTGTCTTGGGGAATCATGTTGTTGAGCAACTTCTCCGATTTGTCTTTCTCAATTTGCAACAAGGCTTGTTGTTCCACCACCTTATTACGCTCCTTTTCAATCTGCGCTTTTTGCTTCTCGATTTTCTTGCTTTGCTCTCTAATTTCGCGGGTTCTTTCTTGAATTTTCATTTCAAGTCGTACCTGCTCTCTTCTTTGCTCGTCCAGTCTGTAGCGGATATAATAAGCCACGACTATGGCAATAACCACGGCCAACATCAGGAAGAACCACCAGCGCAACCAAAAGGGAGGTACTACTTTAATTTTCATGGTAGCCGGTTTGGTACTCCAATCACCCAAACCTTTTTTTCCATAGACTTTCAAGGTATAGGTTCCGTATGAAAGTAGGTTGAACCTAAGTTCATTGTTGTTTCCTAAATAAACCTCTCCTTCGTCACTCCCCTCAAGGGCATACTTGTAATAAATCTGTTCTGGATTAGATAAATCCGATGCCTGAAACTGAACGGTAAAGGTTCGCTGTTTGTAATTCAAAATCAGCTCATCCGTCAAAGAGATGCTTTTCTTGATCACCTCGTTTTTATCTCTTGGTGTAATCCAATCTCCGTCAATTCGGAATTTGCTGAACTTCACTTCTACCTCCGGTCGGTTATACGAAAGAGTTCTTGGATCGAAATAGTTGAATCCATAAATTCCACCGAAATACATACGTCCATCAACGCTTCTCATGTAGGCGCCAAGGTTCATTTCATTGCTCATTAAACCGTCCACTTCGGTATAGTTGCGCGTATTTCCATTTCTTGGATCAAGGCGACAAAGTCCACGATTGGTACTAATCCACAAATAACCATCCCTGTCCATCAAGGCTCCGTAAATGAAGCTATTGGGCAAACCTTTGTTCTTATCGTACGCGTCGGTTTTTCTGTTTTTTGTATTGTGTCGGAGTATACCACTACCTACCGTTCCCAACCAATATTCGTTGGTGGAAGTTTGCAAAATGCTGGTAATGTAGTCTTTGGAAAACTTGGAAAGAATGTCGTTTCGCTCGTAGGGGACAATCTTTACTCCTTCCTCGGTTTCTTTCAAATAATTGAGTCCTCCCCCGCTTGTTGCGAACCACATTTTCCCATTTTTATCGCGATAGGATATTCTACAAGCCCCTGAAACGATTGTGTTGGCTCTGTTCTTCGGGTCGTGTTTGAAGATTTCGTATTCCTTGCTACCCAAATCGTAAAGAATCACTCCACCCCTGGTGCCCAATAAAAATTTCTTTTCCTTCCAGTAGGCAATGGAGTATATTTTTGACATCAAAGGAAAATTCTTTCTGTCGGCAAAAAGTGGCGTGAAGGTATAGTTGTTGGCCGATTGAATATTCAATTCATAAAATCCATCACCAGCACCGATTAAAATTCTGTTTGCATCGATTACATACATCGAGAAAACAGCTGCATCCTTCCTCTCTTTTTCGGTTAGTTTCTTGGTGTCTCTGTAAAAATGATCAAAGCGACCAGCCGACCGATCGTAGCGAGAAACAGAGTTGCTTGTTCCAATAAACAAGTAATTCGCTTCGGCATCTTCGCCGAAACACCAGACATCCGGGTTGGCCAAACCTTGTTTTAAATCCGCCACTGGACCCACTCCATAAAGGCCTTGATTTTTTGGGTCAAAATTGCTCAGTCCTCTTTCTGTGCCCAACCAAAAAGTACCGAAATGATCCTTGAAAATGATATTGATTTCATTGAAAAGCAAGGCGTATTTCTGAAATACATCTTGAGAAGAATTGAAAACAGAACCATCGTTTCGAACGGTATACAACCCGTTTTTGGAGGTCGTAATGTACCACGTTCCTTCTTCTGTATAAATGTCTGTAACATTCTGAACCCCGTATTTCTTGTCGATGTTGACAAAGGATTTTTCCAATGATTTTTCCTTTGCATTGTATTGAAAAATACCTTGATTGGTTGCCAAGAAGATTCTGTTCTGGCCAATGACCACCATCTTATTAACCTCAAAGTAATCTTTGAATTGATCCTTTTTAATGTCAGTCAATTTGCGGGTATCGATGTTCCAATGGTACAACCCATTTTCCATGGTACTAACCAACAACTCACTGCTATTGAGCACCAAAATGTGCTGCGCATGTATGAGTTCGGGAGGTTTGGGTAAACCTTCAAATTTTTTTAAAACAGGGTTAAAAACCAGAACACCATGGGTGCTACTGGCACAAAAAATTCGGTTGTATTTATCGATGAAAATATCGTCGATGTGCAAGGGAGTAGACCCCTTCAAATCGTAGGTAATAAACTTTTCTGTATACGGATTGTAAACGGTTAAACCATTGTTGGTACCAAACCAAATTCTGCCGTCTTTCGATTTACCCGACGACAGAATGAACTCACTTTCAAGTCCCTCGGTGTCGTCTGAAGTAAAAATATCAAAAGTGCTTCCATTGAATCGATTTAAACCATCTTGCGTGCCTATCCACAACGAATGCGTAAAATCTTGCTGAATGGTAGTAACCACACTTTGCGACAAACCATTGGTGATACTATAGTTACGAAAACGATAGCCCGTTTGTGCCCAAAGGGTACCCAGCGAAAGGAAGCAAACTAGTAAGGCATAAAAAAAACGCAATTGACCTTGATTCTATGTTCGCTACAATGTACTAAAAAGGGTTGTAAAATAACTACTTAGCCTGATCTTGGTTGGCAGGTGCCGCAGTGATTGCACTGTTCTCCAAATCGCGGTCAAACATGTACATTCCACCTTTGTCGCCACCAATCAATTTCAATTTGTCAAGGATGGTTCTTGCCAAGGCTTCTTCTTCTAACTGCTCTGATACGTACCACTGAACGAAGTTGTGCGTTGTGTAGTCTTTTTCTTGCAAACAAATGTCTACCAATGAATTGATGCTAGCTGTTACGGCTAATTCGTGTTCCAACAACAATTCAAAAACATGCTCTAGGCTTTCGAATTCAACGGGTGGTTGCTCAACCGCAGGAATGATAGCTTGTCCCCCACGCTCGTTGATAAACTTCACCAATTTCAACATATGAAAACGCTCTTCGTCCGAGTGCTGATACAAGAATTGAGCAGTACCATTCAGTCCCTTCGTTTCTGCCCACGAAGCCATGGCCAAATAAAACTGAGAAGATGATCCTTCTTTAATAACTTGTTCGTTTAATGCTTTTTCTACTCTAGCGTTCATATTATTTATTTTACCTTTTAAACAAAGTTAGCAAAGAGATGTTCATAAGCGCCGAATCGCTATATTAATCTTACCTTAGCATTTGAAAAAATCGATGATTTAAACATGGCGAAAAAAAAATTCAAGCAACCAAAACCTAAGCAGAAATTGCGCAACGGTCTTAAAAATGCTATTCGCCGTTTTTTTGAAAGCAATCCCGATCAACGTTTTACCCACAAGCAAATTTCCCACGCACTCGATTTGCGCGATAGTCCTGTTCGCAAGTTAGCATACGATATCATGATGGGCATGAAGCGAGAGGGTATTTTACAATCTTTTGGTCATGGAGATTTTCAGTACAACCCAGATACCAATTATGTCATTGGTTATTTGGATTTAAACACCAGAGGTACTGGTTTTGTGAAAGTGGATGGAATGGAACGAGATGTTTTCATTGCTCCACAAAATGTGGGTAACAGTATGATTGGCGACTTGGTGAAGGTTCAGGTTATGAGCAAGAGCACCAATCGCTGGGAAGGGTCAATTGTAGATGTAATTGAACGCGAACGAACCCAGTTTGTCGGTACCATTCAAATGAACGACAATTTCGCCTTTTTGATACCTGACAACCAACGTGTTGGAACGGATATTTACCTCCCTAAAGATAAATTAAAAGGAGCAAAAAATAGAGACAAAGCACTTGTAAAAGTGACCGTTTGGCCAAAAACATCCGCGAATCCTTATGGAGAAGTTTTGGAAATTTTGACCAATAATTCAACCAATGAAAACGAGATGATTTCCATCTTGAGTTCGCAAGGTATTGAATACATTTTCCCTCAAGAAGTGGTGGCTCAAGCAGAGACCATTTCCATGGATCTGGATGAAGAAGAAATCAAGAATCGACGCGATATGCGTAAGGTGCGCACCTTTACCATCGACCCATTTGATGCGAAAGATTTTGACGATGCGCTTTCTTTTCAACAATTGGAAAACGGTCATTATGAAATTGGTGTTCACATCGCGGATGTAAGTCACTATGTAACGCCTGATTCACCCATGGATATTGAGGCTTTGAAGCGTTCCAATTCTACTTATTTGGTGGATCGTGTGATTCCGATGTTGCCCGAACAATTGTCGAACATGGCCTGTAGTTTACGTCCCCATGAAGACAAATACAGCTTCTCTGCGATCTTCGAAATGGACGATAAAGGCAAGTTGCACAAGCAATGGTTTGGCAAGACGGCTATCCATTCCAATCGACGTTTTACCTACGAAGAAGCACAGGAAATTATAGAAGGGAAAGAAGACAAGGAATGGGGTGAAACCATCTTATTATTCGATAAAATCGCTAAAATTTTGCGAAAAAACCGCATGTCGTCCGGGGCCTTGTCGATCGATTCTGAAGAAGTTCGCTTCCGTTTGGATGAGGAAGGAATGCCAGAAAGTGTGGTCATAAAAAAGTCAAAAGACGCCAATCATTTGATCGAAGAATTCATGCTTTTAGCCAACAAAAAGGTGGCTGAATTCATGGGTTCAACCGAGCGCAAAATAAAGGTTCCTTTTATCTACCGCGTTCACGATACACCCGAAGTTGCCAAAATTGAATTGTTGCAAGTGTTCATTCAAAAATTTGGTTTGAAATTGGACTCTACGCATCCCGATAATATTGCGTCTAGCATCAACAGTTTGTTAGAAACTTTGAAAGATTCACCCATTTATGGCTTGATTCAAAACATGGCCATTCGCTCGATGGCGAAGGCAACTTATGAAACAGACAACATTGGTCACTACGGTTTGGCCTTTCGTTATTATACCCATTTTACTTCTCCCATACGTCGTTATGCCGATTTGATGGTTCACCGAATTTTGTTTGAAGAATTGAACAAGCAAAAACACAAATACGACAATCAGCTCAACGATATTTGTAAACGCATCTCGCGCAACGAAAGAAAATCTTCTGAGGCTGAAAGAGAGTCTACAAAGTACTTCCAGACCTTGTTTGTAATGGACAAAATAGGCGAAGAGTTTTCTGGTAAAGTTTCCGGAATTGCAGAGCATGGTTTGTATGTCCGTATGGACGAGAATTACTGTGAAGGAATGATTGCTATGAATGATATCCCTGGTGATCATTTCTACTTCGATGCAGAAAACTTCAAAATTGTTGGCAAACGCAGCGGAAAAGAATTCAATATTGGCGATGCGGTAAGGGTTAAAATTTACGAAGTGAACCCACGCAAACGCCAAATTGATTTGGAGTTGGTTGTAGAAAAAGCCTAGTTCAATTTTGTTTGAACAAACTCGCCATCAAAGCGGATTAATTCGCCATTACGGTATTCTGAGGTGTGTTTAACTCCCCCCTTTTTGTGGAATTCTATTTTCAATCCATCCAATTTTCCTTCCTTGTAATGTTCCAGTAAGGAACGCTTCCCATTTTCAAACCAATAGCGATGCCTTCCTTCGGGTATGCCGTCTTTGTATTTTCCTTTGAAGGCTTTCTTACCGTTGTCGTGTTTGTAAATCCATAAACCTTGTCGCAATCCGTTTTGCATCTCTCCTTTTTCAAGATGGTCGCCAATAAAGTAATATTGTTCCCCTTCTTTGCGGCTGTATGAAATTTGTTCTTTTTCAATAAGCTCTCCCTTCTCATTATAATCTTTTTGGATTCCTTCACGTTTTCCATTGAAGTAGTTTTCCGTACTTCTAAGCGTCCCATCTGGATAATACCAGTTCCATGTACCCGAAAGTTGATTGGCTTTGTAATAACCACTCTGTTCAATTTTGCCAGATGGAAAATAATAGGTCCACAAGCCATTTTTAGCACCTTCAATGAAATTTCCTCTACACGATACCACATTGCCCTCATAATAAATCCACGTGCTATCCTCGCGTCCTATATCATCCATTTTCCCTTCAGCCACCAAAGTGTCGGCTCTAAAGATTTTGGCATAATGAATTTCGCCCTTTTCATTAAAAAATAGTTGATATCCCTCCTTAAGTCCCTTGTTGGTTACTACCTGCGAAACAACTCTGCCGTTTTCATCCTTTTCCTTTACAAAATTGATGTGTTTTTTTATTTGAGAATAATCTTGAAGTACTCCATTTTCATAATAGACTTCCTTCTCATTCCCCTTTTGATCTAATTCAATCCATTTGCCTTGTTTCTTGCCGTTTCTTTTTTGATTGATCCGAATTTGATCGCTCACTTCCCCATGATCGTATTGAACCACATCGGTAAGAGTTCCTTTGGTGAATAAACGAACAGAACCATCCTTGTTTCCATTTAAATAATTCCCTTCTTCTATCAACACCCCATTTTCAAAAACAGAATAGGGTCCTTGAAGAGTATCGTTGATATAAAAACCTTCAAAAGAAATTTGCTCGGAGGTATCATAAACCAAATAGGGACCATTTTTCAAATTGTGTTGATAAGCGATGCTTCTTTCGACTTTTCCTTCTGGTGTGTAAAACACCCAAATGCTATCCAGCTCGCCGGCGCGCCAAAGTCCTTTACTTTTGATGTTATTATTTAAATAGTAGTTGATCCATAAACCGGTTGGTAATCCTTTCTCAATGAGACCTTCAGCGGTTTTTATACCTTGCTGATTTTCAATGATTTGATACCCATCTGAAAGACCTATTTGAGAAGATAGGTAAAACGTTTTGAAAAAACAACACAAGAGTATAAAGCGCATTGAGGATATATATATAATAGATAATTTTTAAAATAAAGATTTTTATTCTATTTATTAAGGCTGTGGAAATGTGTAAAAGTGAATAAGCAAAAGCTTGTTTTTGTTTCTTATGATTTCAGGTTACAAGTTTATCGACAATGCTGTTAAAATTAGAGTATTGAAAATTAAGCTTATATGAACTTTATGAACAGAATGTTAATCCAGATGCATGTGAATATTAATTTGGAATTTCAGTGGTTCATCAGTCAGGATAGCCTGTGTATAAGTCTGAGAAAGATTTTATTTTTTTTCCTTGCATATATGGTTTCCATTTTGGTTTCGAATTATCCTTGTGAATAGCAAGTGCATGTTATTGTTTTTTATTCTTCCTTAATCCACAGTTCGCATCCTTCTATTGTGAATAAGTTACATTTCTTATGTCTTGATTTTAAAGGGGTTTGTAAAATGCATTTTTCACCGATGTGTAAAACTTGCCCTCTATGTTAATATGTCTAACTTTGCAAAAAATTCCATTTTATGAGCAAGCAAATGATTCCAATTGGATGCGATCACGCAGGTTTTCAACTGAAACAAGTAATCATCGATCACCTCACTGCAAAAGGGTATGAGTTGAAAGATTTTGGTTGTTACTCCGAAGAAAGTATCGATTATCCTGATTTTGCTCATCCAGTAGCGTCTATGGTGGAGGAAAACGAGGGTATGCTTGGTATTTTGTTGTGTGGTTCAGGAAATGGAATCAATATGACGGCTAATAAACACCAAGGTGTACGTTCTGCTCTTTGTTGGAAGAAAGAGATTGCAGAATTGGCTCGTCAGCACAACGACGCTAACATTCTAACTTTGCCTGCACGTTTCCTGGAACAAGCAGAAGCTTTGGAAATAGTAGATATATTCTTCGCTACTGCCTTTGAAGGTGGAAGACATGCGAATCGTGTTGCGAAGATTTCTTGCTCTTAATTCAATTGAAGGGCCTCTCGTAAAAAGAGTTCCATATCAGCTTTGTATTTCTCGAAATATTCTCCCGTTCCTGGACCACTAAATCCAGTATGAGTCTTGAGAATTTTCCCGTCTGCATCCAAGAAGATGGAAGTAGGGTAGGAGATGATTCCGTTTAATTGTGGAAACTGCTGGCTTGTAAAAGCCTTGCTATTGGTACCACCGTATAACATGGTGAAAGGAATGTTGTGCTTATCTCTAAATGTAGTTAAGCGTTTTTTATTCACTTCTTTGTCGTCTCCGTATTCAAAAGCCACTAAGATGATTTCCAAACCTTTTTCGTGGTAACGTTTGTACAAGTCCAAGTAATATCTGGTTTCATCCATACAATTCGGACACCACGTTCCCATAATTTGGATAATGGTTACTGGATTCTTCTGCGCGTTTTTTGGATAATTAAAAGTGTTTCCAGAAAGGTCTTCGAATTCAAAGGTGAAGGCATCCGAATCAACTGCGTAGGTCAGTTCAAAAGGATTGCCTAGTTCGTAGTCTGGATTTTCCTTACCAATCCAATCGGTGTGATAGGTTTTGGAAGAATAGAAATCTCCCTTGATTACTCCGTCATTGATTTCACCTTTAAATAAAAAGGCATGCGAACCATCAAAGCAAGAAAGAAAAAGTTGGTTGCCAAATACATTCCCAGCAAGAAATCTATAATCTCCTGTTTCGGTTAAAAAGGTTCCTGAAAGTTCATTCCCATTTTGTTCGAACAAACCAATGGCTGGTTCTGGATTTTCATCAGTTGTACTGAATTGAACTTCGTATTTATGGGCTATTGTAATGGGTTTGTCTGCAGATTGAAAGGAATTGAATAGTTCTTCCTTTGATCGTTTACCGGTTAAGGGAATGGTATAAAATCCCTTTTTGTTTTTGTTCCAGAAATAACCTTGTACAGACTTTTTTTTCCATACCAAGCGCAATTCAGCAAAGAAATCAGGGAAATCATAAATGCAAGTATCACCAAAAGTTCCCTTTGCAATCAGTTTTATTTCTTCAGTGGCATTCTTGATGATAAGCTCTTGTTGATTGTTGACTATACATTCCACCGGAGCTATGGCATTGGCCTGAAGTTCAAGCGACAAGATCCAACGACCTTTTTTAGGTGTGATTGAAAATGAAGTAAAACTTGTGGATACGAATAGGGCGACAAGAAGAACTGTCAACTTTTTTTGTAAGACTTTCATGCCCGATAAAATTACATTTTTCAAGTTATTTTCGTGATTAAAATGCAACCTTACACGAAGGAATCGAGTCAATACAATGCTGCGTGATATGAATTACGATGATTTAATAGAAGAATGTATCCAAGGAAATGGTCGTGCGCAGCGTGAGTTATTTGATGTATTGGGACCCAAGATGATGACGGTCTGCTTGCGCTATATGATTAAAACGGAAGAAGCTGAAGACGTATTTCAGATGGCTTTCGTCAAGGTATTTAATAGCTTAAAAGACTTCAATCAACAAGGATCCTTTGAAGGATGGGTGCGTAGAATATTTGTGAATACTTGTTTGGATCAATTGAGAAAGAACAAGAAATCGCGGTATGATATTTCGGTTGACGACGTTTCGTACAAACTGGATTACGATGCTTATACCTTTGAAAGTTTGGCTGCTGAAGACTTGTTAAAGCTGGTAAAAGAAATGCCTGATGGCTACAGAACCGTTTTTAACTTGTTTGCAATTGAAGGCTATTCACACAAAGAAATCGCTGATAATTTGGGAATAACGGAAAGTACCAGCAAGTCACAATACAAAAGAGCAAGAGGATATTTAATAAACTGTCTTGAAAAACTAGGCCATGAGGAAAGATGAGTGGTTGGATAAAATAGCGAAGGAGGTGAATAACCTTGAGTCGCCTGTGGATAGCAATTTGTGGAGTGGAATACAAGCTCAAATTGTAACACCTGGAGCGGCAGCGGCGTCTAGTGGAAGTATATGGACGACTAAGTTGGTTGCTTCTATCATAGGAACGGTAACTGTTGGTGCCACGGTAACGGCTTTAATCATAAGTAATAATACAGCTACAGATACCAATAATAAGGAGCTAACACAGTCAAAAGAAATGACGGTTGAACCTTCAGATCCTGCAGTAAATGAAGAGGTTGCTGTGGTGAATGGTAAAACGGAAAACGACACAAAACCGGTAAAAGTAAACCCCGTAGAAATAAAGAAAGAATCTAAAAATTTGTCTGCTGAGTCTACTGATCAAAGTGAGTCGAATTTACCAGAAGCAAAACAGGACAAGTCTTTTTCTACTAACCCAGACCTACCGAAAAGTCAAGCGATAGAAGAAAAAAGCAATCCAGTAATCCCTGCTGGTAAAGGTATGGTTGATCCAAAGGAAGAAATTGAGAAATCGAAAGAAGGGAAGAAAGAGGAACCTAAGGTAGGAAATAAAGCTCCGGAGAAACTCCAGAAACCAACTGAACAAGTGAAACCGATCGTAGAGGCCGAAGAGGTGAAAATGGATTTGGTGAATGTATTCACACCGAATGATGATGGTGTAAACGATTGGTTCATCGTTGAAACTTCAGGACTTACAGAGGTGGTCGTAGTGGTGATGGATAGTAAAAACAAGGTTGTTTGGAGAGGTACATCCAATGATGATAAATGGAATGGTAGAGATCAAGGTGGTTATTTAGTTCCCCCTGGAAACTACCTGTACTACGTAACCGGAAAAGATTCGCTAGGCGAGTTGGTAAGTAAGTATCAACGCCTGGATATCCGATATTAAAAGTTTGGTTTATCCCAAAAAGAAAGCCCTGTGAACTTAATGTTTACAGGGCTTTTTCGTTGAGGTCTCGAGCGGATTCGAACCGCTGTGGACGGTTTTGCAGACCGCTGCCTAGCCTCTCGGCCACGAGACCACTTTGGTGGTGCAAATATATTAATTTCTCTGGTTAATAAGCGCTATAATTTGTTTTCACCTTCGATAATTATGGCAACATCAGAAACATCACCGTTAATGGGTGGATTGTATTTCGTAATCTTCACTGAAAGATATTGACAACCAGTTGTTTCGTTGACAATGCGCTGCCAAATGCGTTGTCCGACGTGTTCAATTAGTTTGGATCTTTTTTTAACTTCTTCCACAACTATTTGGTTCAATACCACATAATCAATCGTATCGATCAACTCATCTGTTAAAGTTGCCTGAGTGAAGTCTGTCTTGATTTTCAGATCAACGCGGTAACTTTGGCCAACGATTCCTTCTGAATCGAGACAGCCATGTTGTCCGTAAACACGAATATCGTTAACCTCTATCCAATGTTGCATTAAGCGAATTTTTGTAAACCCGATTTCATTCTGGCAATTACTTCTTCCTTTCCTAAAAATGCAGCGATATCAAATATACCAGGACCCATTCCTTTACCTGTAATTAACAAGCGGAATAAAGGCATTACGGCTCCAATTCCTAGTTCTTTTGCTTGAATGAAGGCTTTAAAACTAGCGTCCACTGATTCAGGTGTGAAGGAAGTGATTTTTTCTAGTTCACCTAACCAATCGGTCATCAGAGCATTGGAATTGTCCTTCCATTTTTTGGAAAGGGTTTTTTCATCGAAATACGTTGGTGCCTCAAAAAAGTAATCTGCCTCTGCTTTCAATTCGTGCAAGAAGGTAATTCGTTCTTTTAATAAGCCAGCTACTATCGTTAATCGATCGATAGCAACTCCTGGAAAATCAGATTGTACTTGTTCTGCGATCCATGAATCAGCTTGCTGACGAAGGTGTTGTTGTTGGAACCATTTTGTTTTATCTGGATCAAATTTTGCTCCTGATTTAGAAACTCTTTCAAGAGAGAAACTCTCAACCAATTCATCCAACGAAAAGAGCTCTTGTGTAGTACCCGGATTCCACCCTAAAAAGGCCAACATATTGATAAAGCTCTCTGGTAAGTAGCCATCTTCTTTGTAACCTGGGAAAGTTTCTCCTTCAGCCGTTAGCCAGTTTAAAGGGAATACTGGAAAACCTAAACGATCACCGTCGCGCTTTGATAATTTACCGTTTCCGTCAGGTTTGAGCAATAGTGGAAGGTGAGCAAATTGTGGTGCCTCCCAACCAAATGCCTGATATAATAATACATGCAGAGGTGCTGAGGGTAACCATTCTTCACCACGAATTACGTGGCTAATTTTCATGGTGTGATCATCAATAATATTCGCAAGGTGATAGGTTGGCATGCCATCACTTTTGAAAAGAACCTTGTCATCCAAGTTGTTGGTATTCACCACAACCCATCCGCGAATGATATCCTCAAATCGAACGTCTTGATTACGAGGCATTTTCATACGGATAACATATGGATCACCGTTATCCAAACGTTTTTGTACTTCTTCCTTAGGAAGTGTAAGCGAGTTGACCATTGAAGTACGTGTAATGCTGTTGTATTGCCAGTTTGGCATTCCAGAGTTTTTAGCATTTTCACGCATGGTGTCTAATTCTTCAGCTGTGTCAAAGGCGTAGTAAGCCTTGTCGTTAGCAATGAGTTGTTCTGCATAAGGCATGTACATCTCCTTGCGCTCGCTTTGGATATAAGGTCCATATTCACCGCCAATTCCTGGCCCTTCAGTTGGCATTATGCCAGCCCACTCCAATGATTTCATGATGTAATCTTGTGCACCAGGAACAAATCTTGTTTGATCTGTATCTTCTATTCGAATAACAAATGTTCCGTTGTGTTTCTTTGCGAAAAGGTAGTTGTACAAAGCGGTACGAACACCTCCAATATGTAAAGGTCCAGTTGGTGATGGTGCGAAACGAACGCGTACTGAATTAGACATGTTGAATTTTTTCGGCAAAGATACGTTTTCATAAGCAGAGAGGAGTTGTTAAAGAAAATCAATCTTTGATAACTCCTTCTGATTTAGTTTACCTTAGTAGGTTACATAAGAAAGTATGAGTGCCTTTGATCGACTTTTAGAGCAGCTGGATGCCTTTATCCGGAAGTATTATTTAAACGAAGTGATTCGCGGAGTGGCTTTGTTTATCGGTGTTTTAATCTTGAGTTACCTCTTGGTAGTTGGACTTGAATATGTAGGTCGATTTAATTCTTATGTGCGAGCTGTGCTCTTTTTTGGTTTCGTCGTTGTGAACGGTTTTGTGTTGCTAAAATACTTGGTGCAACCTCTTCTACGCTTGCAAGAGATTGGTAAACGAATGGATAGAATGACAGCGGCACAGTACATTGGTCGTTTTTTTCCTGAAATTTCTGATCGATTGGTTAATACGCTACAGTTGGATGATCAAAGTCAATCTGTTAATATCGAGTTACTTAGAGCAAGCGTAGCTCAAAGGAGTAAAAGTCTTTCTGTCTTTTCTTTCACCGATGCTGTTGATTTTCGGTCTAACAAAAAGTATTACAAACAGGCTGGGGTTGTCTTTGGATTGGCGATTGTTCTTGCAGTTTTTATCCCCTCGTTGTTTACGGAAGGAACAAAGAGAGTAGTTAATTTTTCGCAGGATTTTGTTCCAGAGGCGCCATTTCGTTTGGTTGGTTTGCAAGATGAGTATGTGGTGATGGAAGGGGAGGATCTTGAATTAGATGTGGAGTTGGTAGGTACTTCATTACCAGTTAAGACGTTTATAACGTTTAACGGTGCTGATTATGTCATGGAACGGAAAGGTAAATCGAGCTTTAGTTATGTACTACCTAAGCTATCTAATAATTTGAATATCAATATTATAGCAAATGGTTTTAAGTCAAAGGACTGTGTTGTAAAAGTTATTCCAAAAACCTTCATTGGTAAATTGGACGCGAGTCTGGTGTACCCAAATTATTTAATGAAAGACAAAGAAGAGGTTTCGAATGCATTTGAGTTAGTTATTCCAGAAGGAACACGGGTCAATTGGAGTGTTTTTGTGAAGAACAGTGATTCAAATAAGGTTATTTCAAAGAGTTTTACCAAACAGTGGAGTGAGCAAGGCTTTAGTTTTACGAATGAGTTGAGGGAGGACACAAGATTTAAGTTGTTGATGTTCAATAAAGAACAGAAAAAGGTGGATAGCGCCTTCATCAAAGTATCTGTTGTAAAGGATGGTTTTCCGGTTATTAATGTGAATGAGAAAGTTGATTCAGTTAGGAATCGTGTTCGCTATTTCCGTGGACGTGTTGAAGATGATTATGGATTGCGTTCATTGATGTTTCACTATACCATAAGTGATGAGAAGGGCGTTAATAGAAAGGAATCAAGTGTAATTAAGGTGGTTAGTGGTACAGCGGAGGATTTTGATTATGCCATTGATTTCAGCCAAGAGACGTTGTCGGTAGGCAATAGAATTGAGTATTGGTTTACTGTATCTGATAATGATGGTGTGAATGGATCCAAAACAACTAGGTCGTCTGTCTTTTCGTATCAGGTTCCTTCTTTGTCGGAGTTAGTGGATAAACGTGATTCTGATAATAGTAAATTGAATAAGGAATTGTCGAATGTTCTGAATAAAACACAGGAGTTCAAAAAGAATGTGGAACGTTTGAAAAAGGACGTGAATGATTCGAAATCGTCGGATTGGAAGAGCAAGTCAGCAATTGATAAGCTAAAAATGGATCAACAAAGTATTCAACAACAATTGGAAAAGTTGAACAAAGAGATGAAGGAAGCCTTGAATGAGAAGGAGCAACTCAATGAAATGGATGAGCAATTGCTTGATAAGCAAAAGTTGATTGAGGAATTGCTAGAGAAGTTGATGGATGATGAGTTGAAGGAACTTCTTGAAAAATTGGAGGAGTTGATGAAAAATAGTGCAAAAGAAGATGTTCAAGAGCAAATGGAGAATCTTTCTCAAACGGCTGAAGAAAAGAACAAGCAATTGGATAGGGCCATGGAAATGTTAAAGCGATTGCAGGTTAATGAAAAGATTGATGATATTGAAAAATTGCTTGAAGAGTTATCTAAAAAACAAGAAGATTTAGCTAAGGAGTTTGAGAATGGCAAGTTGGATAAAAACGAATTGAAAGAGAAGCAAAAGAAATTATCAGAGGAGTTTGAAAAGGTGAAGGAGGAAATGAAGGATATGTATGAGAAGAATAAAGAGCTTGAGAATCCTTTGAATGTAAGTGAACAGAAAGAGTTAAAGAATAAAATAGATCAGGAACAAGACGGTGCAGAACAGAAAATTGGTTCGGGTAATAGAAATAAGGCAGGTGAGGAAGGAAAGTCTGCAGCTGAGGATATGCAAAAGATGGCGGATGAGTTGAATCAAATGCAAGAGGATTCCAATAAACAACAACAGGGTGAAGACATTGAATCGCTTCGTAGAATTTTGAAAAACCTAATGGAGCTTAGTTTTGATCAAGAAGCGGTAATGAAAGGATTTGCTTCGGTGAAAGACATGGATCCTTCGTACAAAACCTTGGGTAGAAAGCAACGCTCAATTATTGATGATACCAAACAAGTAAAGGATAGTTTGGAGGCGTTGGCGAGACGACAACCGAAGATTGCCACCTTTGTTGATAAGGAATTAAATGAAATTAAACAGAACCATACCTTGGGACTTGAACACATTGACGAACACCGTAAAAGGGAGTTAATGGCTAGTCAACAGTTGGTAATGACGAGCTACAATAATTTGGCTTTGCTTTTGAATGAATCTTTGCAACAAATGCAACAACAGATGCAACAAATGTCGCAAAGTTCTGGTTCAGGTAGTTGTAACAAACCAGGTTCAAAGGGTAGACCAAAATCAGGTCAGTCAATGGGCACCCAAGATATGAAGCAGATGTTAAAGCAGCAGTTGGAACAAATGCAGAAGGGCCCCAATCCAGGTGGTCAGAAACCAGGTGATGCTCCAGGTCAGGGTAAGGAGGGTCAAGGAAATGGAATGTTACCGGGTGGTATGTCGAACAAACAAATATCCAAAATGGCGGCGGAACAAGGTTTGATTCGTGAACGATTGGAACAATTAAGAAATGAGTTGAACAAGGATGGTCAAGGTAAAGGAAACCAGTTGAACCCATTGATTAAGGAATTGGAACAACAGCAAAAAGACTTAATAAACAAGAACTTTTCACCGCAAATGATCAATCGACAGAAGGAGATCTTGACACGTTTGTTGGAAAGTGAGAAAGCCTTAATGGAACGAGGGTTCGAGGAAAAGCGTGAAAGTAAAAGTGGAAAAGATCAAAATAATGGTAACAAATTAGAGTATTTGGAGTATAAGAAAGAAAAATTGCGCGAGTTGGAATTGATTCGTTCGGTGGATCCTACTTATAGAAAGTATTACAAGGACAAGGCCAATGAATATTTTAACACGGGTAACTAACGGGAGTATTGAATGAATAATGATTATAACGTGGTAGAGAATATTGCTGTAGCTTCTAATTTTGAGAATTTAGCTTTGGTTGAAGGTTTGATAGATCGAACATGTTCTAACTGTGGTATTTCTGAAGATAATTATGGTAATGTGTTGATTGCGGTTACGGAAGCTTTCAATAATGCAGTGGTCCATGGAAATGGGAATGATGCATCGAAGAAGGTAGAGGTGTCGGTTGGCGAAAAGGAGGATTCGCTCTTTTTTAGTGTCAGAGATAACGGACCGGGTTTCGATTTTGCAAATATTGCCGATCCTACTGCTCTAGAGAATATTGAGAAGGAGAATGGTAGGGGTATCTACTTAATGCGTCACTTGGCAGATAATGTTGAGTTCATGGAGGACGGTAGAGTTGTAAATATCTACTTTAATAAGCAATGATTGATTGGAATTTTGAAGATGTAGAGGAATTCTTTTTAAATACGATTGAGTATGAAAAATGGATATCTGATACGGTAAGAGATTATAAGTTGAATGTAGGTGAACTCACCTACATTTTTTGTTCAGATGAGTATCTTTTGGAAATGAACCGTTCTCATTTGAATCATGACTACTATACAGATATCATCACTTTCGATTATAGTGAAAAGGATGTGGTGAGCGGGGATTTGTTTATCAGTGTCGATAGGGTCGAAGAGAATGCCAAGGATTTGAATATAGAGTTTGGTAAAGAACTAGCTCGGGTTATTATTCATGGAGTGTTGCACCTGTGTGGTTTGAAAGATAAATCAGAAGAAGATGAATTATTGATGCGTGAAGCAGAGAATAAAGCCTTAGAAAAATTATGTTTCACGTGAAACATATTGTAAGCTGATTGGATAGGTTGTAACTTTGTTCCACGTGAAACATTTATAAATGCTAAAATCATACGATGTTATTGTAGTGGGTGGTGGACATGCGGGTTGCGAAGCCGCGAATGCCGCTGCCAAGATGGGGTCTTCAGTGTTGTTGATTACAATGAACATGAACACCATTGCTCAAATGAGTTGCAACCCCGCAATGGGAGGAGTGGCAAAGGGGCAAATTGTTCGTGAAATTGACGCGCTAGGGGGAGGCTCAGGGATTGTGTCTGATAAGAGTGCGATTCAGTTTAGAATGTTGAACCGTTCAAAAGGACCTGCTATGTGGTCGCCAAGAACACAGAATGATCGAATGCTCTTTGCAGAGGAGTGGAGATTGCTTTTGGAAGCTAACCCGAATGTGGATTTTTGGCAGGACATGGTAACAGGATTGATCGTTGAAGGAGATCAAATCAAAGGTGTGAAAACCGGTATGGGAATGGAAGTTTTTTGTTCCTCTGTTATTCTGACCAACGGAACTTTTTTGAATGGATTGATTCACCTCGGTGAAAAACAATTTGGAGGAGGTCGAGTTGGCGAAAAGGCAGCAACGGGGATTACAGAAGATTTGATTAAACTCGGCTTCGAAGCTGGACGAATGAAAACCGGAACGCCTCCTCGTGTTGATGGTCGATCTTTGGATTACACAAAAATGGAAATTCAAGATGGAGACGAAAACCCGTCTAAGTTCAGTTATTGGAACACGACGGCTCTTGAAAAACAACGAGCTTGTTGGATCACATACACGAACAATGAAACACACGAATTATTAAAGGAGGGATTTGATAGAAGTCCGATGTTCAATGGATCTATTCAAAGTACAGGGCCAAGATATTGTCCTAGCATAGAAGATAAGATCAATCGATTCGCAGATAGAGAAAGACATCAAATATTTGTAGAGCCTGAAGGGTGGAATACCGTTGAAATTTATGTGAATGGATTTTCAACATCACTTCCGGAAGAGGTTCAAATGAGAGCAATGCAATCTATACCGGGTTTTGAAAAAGCGAAGATGTTCAGACCAGGATATGCAATTGAGTACGATTATTTTCCACCAACACAGTTAAAGCACACCTTGGAAACGAAGCTTATTAATAACCTGTATTTCGCAGGACAGATTAATGGGACTACGGGATATGAAGAGGCTGCATCACAAGGGTTGATGGCAGGTATCAATGCGAGTTTGAAGTTGCAAGAGAGAGACCCTTTTATTTTGTCGAGAGACGAAGCGTATATTGGGGTGTTGATAGATGATTTGATTACCAAGGGGACGAAAGAGCCCTATCGTATGTTTACAAGTCGGGCAGAGTTTCGAATTCTTCTACGTCAGGATAATGCCGATGTGCGTCTTTCTCCGCTTGCACATGAGTTGGGAATGATTGATGATACTGCAATGGCTTTGGTGAACCGAAAGGTGGATGCAACCAAGGAGTTGATTTCCTTTTTGAGAAAAGAAGGCGTTACCCCTGAATCCGCGAATGACATTTTGGAGAACAAAGGTAGTTCTAAGCTAACACAACAAGTAAAATGTGCTCAGGTTTTGGTGCGACCGCAGATTGCCTTGAATGATTTGGAATTGATGTCAGACTCGGTGAGATTAAAGGTCAATGAAATGAGGGCAACCCATGTGGATGTTCCAGAGCAAGCAGAAATTGTTTTGAAGTACGAAGGGTACATCGAACGAGAACAAGAAATGGCCTCGAAAATGAAAAGATTGGAGGATGTAAAAATTCCGAGTGACATGAATTATCGTTCCATGATGAGCTTGAGTTCGGAAGCTGTTGAAAAATTAACGAAGATCCAACCAGCTACAATTGGACAAGCAAGTCGTGTTTCTGGTGTAAGCCCAAGTGATATTTCTGTTCTTTTAATCCATTTAGGTCGATAAAATGCAAAATCGTGCGATTTAAGCGCGTTTTCTCTGTTGTTTGGAGTTGAGGTATTAAAAAATGAAAAAAGACGCTTAAATCAAGCGTCTTTTTTGTTTATATCGTTGCTTTAATTAATAAAGCATATCTTATTATATGTCAGTTAGTTAGGTGTAGTTTCTACCCAGTCTCCATGTTCTTTTATCAAATCGACTAGTGCCTCTACAGCATTTTCTTCAGGAACATTCTTTTTTACTACTTCTTTCTCTTTGTACAAATTTATTTTTCCAGGACCGGTTCCAACATATCCATAATCAGCATCGGCCATTTCACCTGGGCCATTTACTATACAACCCATGATGCCAATTTTCACTCCTTTTAAGTGAGATGTTCGCTGTCTAATTTTTGCTGTGGTTTCTTGAAGGTCGAAAAGTGTTCTTCCACAGCTTGGACAAGAAATATATTCAGTTTTGGAAATACGTGTTCGTGTAGCTTGCAGAATTCCAAAAGCGGTGGAGTTTATAATTTGATCTGCAACAGGAGCTTTTATCCAAATTCCATCACCATATCCATCGATTAAGTGAACCCCTAACTCACTTGAACTATATAATTGTAGTGTTTCTGCGTCAGTTGTGTTTTGTTCATTAAGCAGAATGATCGGTTGTTTACACCCATTGTTCGCATAATTGTTTAGAAAATTGCGAATAAGTTGGGTTTTGTTTTGGGGAACAGAACCCAGAATGAATACAACATTCGATTGAGTACTCAAGGGCTTACTCATATCGCGAGCATCTATTGGATAAAAAATCACCGGGCTTTGAAGATCCGTGTTGGTGGACAGTGGGTAAACCCGCTCTGTATTTTGATAGTGTTCGAGCCAAATTTTTTCGTCAACTATTACACCCAGAGTGCCTGGTATGTCAAAATCAAACGTGTTTTTACCGAGGTAGATGTAATCAACAGCCAAATCGTTTATGTTCCATTTGTCCAGTTCTACTGAATAGCGATAGCCAAAGGCATATAAGGAAGAGGGTTTTATCGTTTGTCGTGTACTCAAATCACCAATTACAACAGGGTGGTGTTTGGAACCAATGTTTAACACTTCATGGGTTTCATAACGCGCATAACTAAAGGGATCATGGAACAATTCTGTCGTGTTTCCAGTTATTTCATCAGACTGTTCAACGTTAAATTTTTCAATTAACTTTTGAGCTACAGGCACTTCATATTCAGGTTCTTCTGTTAATGAAACACGAACTGTATCACCCAATCCATCTTCCAACAAGGCGCCAATACCAACTGCTGATTTTATACGGCCGTCTTCGCCGTTTCCAGCCTCGGTCACCCCTAGGTGAAGCGGATAACATTTGCCGTTTTCAAGCATGCGCTGAGCCAATAGGCGGTAGGCTTGAACCATGACGAGGGTATTACTTGCTTTCATCGAGATCACGATGTCATGAAAATCGTTTTTCTCACAAATTCGGATGAACTCATAAGCAGATTCGACCATTCCATGAGGGGTGTCTCCATATCGAGATAATATTCGATCGGAAAGGGAACCGTGGTTGGTACCAATGCGCATTGCAGTTTTGTACTCCTTACACAATAGCACTAGCGGAGTAAACTTTTGTTCAATTCTTTGTAGCTCAGCTTGGTATGCTTCGTCTGTGTAATCTATTTCTTCAAATTTCTTTTTGTCTGCATAATTGCCCGGATTTACACGAACTTTCTGTACCAGTTTGGCAGCAATTTCGGCGGCATTGGGTGTAAAATGTATATCGGCCACCAAGGGAACATGGTAACCTTTGAGCTCGAGTTCTCTACGTATGTTGCCCAGATTTTCCGCTTCTTTTTTGCTTGGAGCGGTCAAACGAACCAACTCACAACCGGCTTCTATCATCCGAATGGACTGTTCCACACTTTTTTGTGTATCCATTGTATCGGTGGTGGTCATGGATTGAACGCGAATGGGGTTGGACCCACCCAGCTTTAATTCTCCGATTTGAACTTCTAGAGTTGCTAAACGTTTGCGATTGAACGGGTCAACGCAGTAATTTTTGTTCGTGTTTACCATAGCTAATTATCAGGGCAAAAGTAAAGCTAATAAAGTGAAACTTGAGTTAAGAGTTCTCGATGATTATTGTTTGCGAATGTTAAATTGGATGAAAAAGGGCAGTTTATCCCTATCTTTGAGGCCAATATGTCATATATGGATTTTTCAATTAATCAGATTAAGTTCTCTAAAACACACAATGAAGATTTTTATAAAACTCTAAGAAAGAGAGTTTTAGAGTACTTCAAGGATCAGAACAAAAGTCGTTTTGCTAACACAAACATGGTCTTAAAAACGATCTTTATGTGTGCACTGTACTTGGTTCCTTTCACATTTGTTTTCCTTTCAGACTCTGTTTGGATCAATTTGATTCTATGGTCGGTAATGGGGTTCGGTATGGCTGGTATCGGTTTGTCGATCATGCACGATGCGAACCATGGTGCTTATTCAAAGCACCAATGGATTAATAAAACATTGGGTCACATTATTGTAGCCGTTGGTGGGAATGATGTGAATTGGAGAATCCAGCACAATGTCTTGCACCACACGTATACGAATGTTACAGGAATGGACGAGGATATTGAGATTGGTGGAATAATGCGTTTCTCTCCTCATACTGAACGCAAAAAAGGGCACAAATACCAACATATCTATGCGTGGTTTTTGTATTCCATGATGACAATGATGTGGTTTACTGTAAAGGACTACACACAATTGACGAGATATAAAAAGAAGAATTTGTTGGTCACCCAAAAAGTACAATACGGTTCAATGCTCTTCAAGATCATCTTGAGCAAGGCAGCTTATGGATTTGTATTTCTTGTAGCGCCAATGATTTGGTCGCCAGCGTCTTGGTGGGTAATCTTGATCGGTTTTGTGATTATGCAAATGATTGCTGGTTTGGTATTGAGTGCCATCTTCCAACCCGCACACGTTGTTCCTTCAAGTAATTATCCAATGCCAGATGAATCTGGTAATATTGAGGCTGACTGGGCTGTAAGTCAATTATACAATACGGCTAATTTCGCCCCAGGAGCGAAGCTATTCAGCTGGTATGTGGGAGGTCTGAATTATCAGGTGGAACATCATTTGTTTCCAAATATTTGCCATATCCATTACGATAAACTTTCTAAGATCGTGCGTGAAACAGCCGAGGAGTTCAACTTGCCATACAACTCCTTTAAAACGTTCGGACAAGCTTTGAAGGAGCATGGTAAAATGCTTTACAACTTGGGGAATTTCGACAACGCTGCAGCCTTGCATTAAATGACAATTGACGAACTTCGCGAGTATTGTTTAAGCAAACCTGGAGTTACTGAGCATACACCCTTTGATGACCGTACCTTGGTCTTCAAGGTGCTTGGTAAAATGTTTTGTTTGGCAGATATATTTGCGTTTGAATCTCTCAACATAAAATGCGATCCAGATTTAGCTCTTGAGCGACGTGAAACGTTTGCCTCTGTGTTACCCGGTTACCATATGAACAAAAGGCACTGGAACACGGTGAAGGTCAATCAAGAAATTACAGACGACATTCTTTTACAATGGGTAGATGAGTCTTATGATTTAGTTTTTGCAAGTTTGCCCAAAAAAACAAGAGATAGTCTTGAGAATAGATAAGTATCTGTGGTGTGTTCGTTTGGCCAAAACGCGCTCAATTGCAACAGAATTGGTGGCGAAAGGAAAGGTTAAACTCAATAACGCTCAAATAAAACCCGCGAAAGAAGTAAAGCACTCGGATGTCATTCAAATAGTAAAGCACACCTCTACATTCAGCTATGAGGTCATTGGAATAATTGATCGCAGGGTTGGCGCTCCGTTGGTAAAAGAGTTTTTACGTGATATTACCCCTCAAGAGGAAATCGATAAATTCAAAGAGTATCAGGCCAATCAACGAAGGTTTGTTGCCTATGACGATGGCAAACCGAGCAAAAAGGACCGAAGATCACTGGATGAGTTTTTGGAAAATTGGTCCGATGAGGATTGATTGTCAATAGGTTAGCTTGAATTTTTAATTTTTTTCACCTCCATTTGTAACTTTATGTTTTACCTGTAGTCTTACAGGCAAACAAAACAAAGAGTCATGAAAAAAATAGTATTCCTTACGTTAGTTGCCTTTTCTTCTGTTGGTTTTGCTCAAAATGAAGAGGTAAAGACTACTCCAGAAGCAGAGAAAAAAGAAAATTTACCAGATACAACTCGTTTCAATATAGGTAACTCAGAAGTGATTGTTATTTCACGAGGAGGCGATGCGAGTAAAATCAAGGTTGAGCAAATAGATACCATTGACGCTGCTCCAAAGAAAACCAGAAAGACCGAGGCTCATTGGTCAGGTTTGGAGTTGGGCTTTAACAATAACCTAAGTGCTGCAGGCAACACAAGCTTTCCAGGATACCCATATTGGGAGAATGATCCAGCCAAATCCATTTATTTCAATTTAAACTTGTTTGAAAAGAAGTTCAAAATCATCAAGGAGTATGTGGGACTTACAACAGGTTTAGGGTTCAACTTCAATTCATTTGCTTTCAAAAACAACTATGAGTTGATCGATACGGTGGATATGGTTTATGCTAAAATTGGAAGCACAACCTACACGAAGAACAAATTGAAAGCTTCGTATTTACAACTACCCTTAATGCTTGAGTTCAACACCAATGCCAACAATAACAAAGGGTTTTATGCAGCAGCAGGTGTGATTGGAGGTGTACGAATTGGTAGCAAAATCAAACGTGAAGGAGAAATAAACGGTAGAGAGTTTCAAGAGAAAACAAAGGGTACCTATAGTTTGAATCCTTATAAATTGGACGCAACGGCTCGTTTGGGTTATAAAAACATTGGGGTGTTTGCTAATTATAGTTTGGTGCCGCTTTTTGAGTCGTCTAAGACCGTTGGAGTCTATCCGTTAACATTCGGGCTCACAATGGGGTTTTAATCGATTAAATGCAAGAAAATCAGGTTTTGTAAGAGTTTGCCTGGTTATGGAATAAAGGAACATGAAAAGTGTTCCTTTTTTTGTTGGGTAACTACCAAAGAAAAAAGGTGACCGAAGCCACCTTTTTCCGTTAAACTCAATTAAGAGGATTTATTTCTTAACAACGTTTACAGTTGTTGTTTGACCGTTTTCAATCGTCATAGAGAACACGTACATACCCGCCTCAAATGATTGAGTATCCAAAGTTGTCAACCCGTTAACCAAAGTTTGAGTTGTATTAGAAACAACTTTACCTGTTACGTCTGTTACAACGATGTTTACTTTTCCTGTAGCGTTCAAACGAACATTTACTTTGTCTGAAGCTGGGTTCGGGAATATTTGAGCGTTGATTGCATCTGCTTCAGAAACTGAAGACAACATGTCCATGTTCAAACCAAGAGCCAAGGCAGAAGTTCCTGTCCATCCACCACCGTACCAAGTGTCATCAACGTTAACAGGTGAAGTTACCAATCCTGTGATTGCGTTGTTACCTGAGTAATCGATTTCGCTATCGTAACCAAAGGCGATGTTTACACCATCAGCAGTATTCAAACATACCAAGTACAATTGACCTCCTACCAAAGGAATTTGCTCACCTGCATCCAAGTGTCTGTGTTGCGGTTGACGCGTTTCATTATTCGAAGAAGGGTAGTAAGCTACTGAAGCAATTTGAGACAAAGTTGTGTTGTCAATTACTGAAGAGTCAGACCATTCGTAAACGTTCAACAACATTTCTGAACCAATGATTGGGAAAACAGATGTATCCGCCTCAGGAACGAAATCGTATGCGATGATACCGTGTCCTGCTGGGTGATTAGAAGGCAAACGCAAAGACATACAACCACTGTAAAGACCTGTAGAATTTGAAGGATACGTGTTTGCAATTACTTTAGCGTTGGCATCCAAACGAGACAATGAAATAATAGTTTCCGTTACGCGGAAATCAGAAGAGATCATGTTGTCTGAAGGGTCTTCGTCTGTGTTTGCACCCAAAGTAATTTCGTACGTCAAGTTGTAATCACCCTCTGGGTAAGAAGACAAGGAGAACGGCGCGAAAGCTTGTGGGTTACCAGTTTGAATGTAAACTGTGTCACCAGCGTTCATAGAAACAGTAACTGTTTCATCGTAAACTGTTCCTGAAGGTCCTGAAATAACTGCATTTACAGAAACAGCCGGTTGGTTGTCTGTACCGTAGTTGTAAATTTCAATCGCTGGAGTGAATCCAATGTTTTGGTAAACGTTAGATGCTCCTGCAAACTTAGGAATACGTGCAACACCAGCATTCGTTGAAATGTCATTAGCGTTGATTCCAACTTTGTTTCCAAGGAACATTTCAACTGGAGTTGAGTTCTGGATTGCTGTAGTGATATCTACACCATCAGTAGATGTAAGCATAACACAAGGAATGGTTACGTTACCTCCTTGAGCACCACCACCCATTGCAATAGCTTCTGGATCACGGTTAATTACGATACATGCGATAGCTCCTGCATTTTGCGCGTTCAAAGCTTTTTGACCGAACTCACAAGTTCCACGGAACACAACAGCAATTTTTCCTTGTACATCTGAAGGGTTGATGAAAGTATTACATCCTTCTTGGCTTAACGGGTGAACAATTGTGGTGGTACTGTTTCCTGGTGTACCATCTTCACCAAAAGCTAAAAATCCTTGTTCGTATACCCCAGGTGTGTTAAAGTCTGGCGTTTGACCCCAAGAGTCAGCCCAGGTAAACGTTTTTAACCCCGCGAAGCTTGCAGGCTGCAACACTTTAGCGATAGCTTGTGCATTAGCATTGATTGCCAAGGCAGAAACTGCCAAAGCAGAGAGTAAGAGTTTTTTCATAGTTCTAAAATTTTAGCGTTAAATTAATAAAAACTTAAGTTTATTTAACAACATAAACGTCTGTAATTCACATAAGGTTTAACAAAAAAAGCTCGAAATTTTAAAACCCCGAGCTTTTTTATTATGCAGTGTTTTGTTATTTCAACATCCCGCTCAGATACTCGCGGTTCATGCGTGCAATGTTTTCCAAAGAAATACCTTTCGGACACTCCACTTCACACGCTCCAGTATTGGTGCATGCTCCGAAGCCTTCTTCGTCCATTGTATTCACCATGTTCAATACACGATCTTTCGCTTCAACCTGTCCCTGTGGCAACAAAGCCAACTGTGAAACTTTTGCAGAAACAAACAACATTGCCGATGCATTTTTACAGGTAGCCACTCAAGCCCCACATCCGATACATGTCGCAGCTTCGAAAGCATTGTCTGCATCTTCTTTCGGAACTGGAATCGCGTTTGCGTCTACCGTATTACCAGACGTGTTCACAGAAACGAATCCTCCAGATGCCATGATGCGATCGAAAGAACTTCTGTCAACAACTAAATCTTTAATCACTGGGAATGCTTTTGCTCTCCATGGTTCGATGTAAATCGTATCACCATCTTTGAACTTACGCATGTGCAACTGACAAGTAGTAACTCCGCGATCAGGTCCGTGAGCTTCTCCATTGATGTACAATGAACACATACCACAAATTCCCTCACGACAATCGTGATCAAATGCGATTGGCTCATCACCACTCTCAATTAATTGATCGTTCAACACGTCCAACATTTCCAAGAAAGACATGTCGCCGTCAATATTATCTACTGGATAGGTTACCATTTGACCTTTGTCATTTGGTCCCTTTTGACGCCATATTTTTAAAGTAAGTTTCATATCTCTAATTCTTTTATCGTCGATACTCGACTATTATTTATAACTACGTTGAACGAGTTTGATGTTCTCGTATACCAATTCTTCTTTGTGCAAAGTTGGGTTGCTTGGGTTTCCTGTGTATTCCCATGCAGCCACATACGTGAACTCGTCGTCCTTACGCATTGCTTCTCCATCTTCTGTTTGTGACTCCTCACGGAAGTGACCACCACAAGACTCTGAACGATTCAATGCATCGATAGCCATCAACTCACCCAATTCCAAGAAGTCTGCTACACGCATTGCCTTCTCTAGTTCTGGGTTGAATTCATTCATTTGCCCTGGTACACGAACGTTTTTGTAGAACTCATCACGGATTTGTTGAATCTCTGTAATCGCCTCCTTCAAACCTTCAGCGTTACGTGCCATACCAACTTTATCCCACATTACTTTACCCAAACGTTTGTGATAGTGATCAACAGATTTTGTACCCTTAATGTTCAAGAAGCTTTCCAATGTTTGACGCACCTCGTTTTCTGCTGCTTCGAATTCTGGAAGATCTGTAGAGATCGCTCCAGTACGAATATCGTCAGCCAAGTAATCACCAATTGTGTATGGAAGAACGAAGTAACCGTCTGCCAAACCTTGCATCAAGGCAGATGCACCCAAACGGTTGGCACCGTGATCAGAGAAGTTAGCCTCACCAGCCACATAACACCCTTCGATAGTCGACATCAAGTTGTAATCAACCCAAATTCCACCCATTGTGTAGTGAACCGCCGGGTAAATTTTCATCGGTGTTTCGTAAGGGTTGTCGTCAGTAATCTTGTAGTACATCTGGAAGAGGTTTCCGTACTTCGCCTCAACTACGTCGCGACCCAATTTATAGATGGTTTGTTCGTCTGCATTGTCCATGTTAAGGATGTTTGCCTTCTCACGTCCGTAACGCATGATAGCAGAAGCGAAGTCCAAGTAAACAGCTTCACCTGTAGCATTCACACCGAAACCAGCATCACATCTTTCTTTTGCTGCACGAGAAGCTACATCACGAGGAACCAAGTTACCGAATGAAGGGTAACGTCTTTCCAAATAGTAATCGCGGTCTTCTTCTTTCAAATCTGTAGGCTTCAATTGCCCTTTGCGGATTTTTTCAGCGTCCTCGATGTTTTTCGGAACCCAAATACGTCCATCGTTACGAAGAGACTCCGACATCAATGTCAATTTAGACTGATGGTCTCCTGAAACAGGAATACAAGTAGGGTGAATTTGCGTGAAACAAGGGTTTGCAAAATGCGCACCTTTTTTGTGAATCTTCCAAGCGGCCGTACCGTTCGATCCCATCGCGTTTGTTGAAAGGAAGAACACGTTACCGTAACCACCAGATGCAATAACAACTGCATGAGCAGAATGTCTTTCTAATTCACCTGTTACCAAGTTTCTTGCGATAATTCCGCGTGCTTTACCGTCAACGATTACCAATTCAAGCATTTCGTGACGGGTGTACATTTTGATCTTTCCTTTACCAATCTGGCGAGACATTGCTGAGTATGCACCCAACAACAACTGTTGTCCAGTTTGACCTTTCGCATAGAACGTACGAGATACCTGTACACCACCGAAAGAACGGTTGTCTAGCAATCCTCCGTAATCACGTGCAAAAGGAACACCTTGTGCAACACATTGATCAATGATGTTAGCCGATACTTCCGCTAAACGATATACGTTTGCCTCGCGAGAACGGTAGTCACCTCCCTTGATCGTATCATAGAACAAACGGAAAGTAGAGTCACCATCACCTTGGTAGTTTTTTGCTGCGTTGATACCTCCTTGTGCTGCAATTGAGTGCGCGCGACGTGGAGAATCTTGGAAACAAAATGCTTTTACGTTGTAACCCAACTCAGCCAAAGAAGCCGATGCTGATCCTCCAGCCAAACCAGTTCCAACAACGATTACGTCGATCGAACGCTTGTTTGCAGGGTTAACCAAACGAATTTTATTCTTGTAGTCAGACCATTTTCTATCTAATGGACCTGCTGGTATTTTTGAATCTAAAACTGACATGTGTATCGTTTTTAAATTTTAGGATAGGAAAATGTAAAGAGGAATAATCGCGAACAACAATGGTACGATTACCGCAAAAGCTTTACCCGCTCCGTCAATAATGTTTTTGTAAGACCCAACTCGTATTCCCAAAGACTGGAATGCAGACGAGAAGCCGTGCCACAAGTGGAAGGCCAAAACAGCCATGGATAATACGTAAAGCGCAACAGCTAAACCTGCCAGATCGTTTGTGGTGTGTCCTGGTTTGCTTTTTCCAAAGAAAGCCATCACCAAACCGTGCAGGTCTTTGTAACCTTCGCCCATTTTTAAGTCGAGGTCTTTTACGTACAATTCCGTTTCGTTTTTAACTTCAAACTGCTGAACAGGTGAATAGTCACCTTTGGTCGTTAAATACAACTCAATTTCCTGACCTTCGCCACCCATTTGTCCTGGGATCTCAATTGTTTTTGTGTGAAGTGGGATGCTTTCGAAGTGCATTTTCGCCCAGAAGTTCACCATGTGTGTTGAAATGAAAACCAAAACGATGGTTCCCAAAACAGCCATCATACGTGCTGGAGTTGAAGTGTTTGCACCTTGATTGTTGTAAGCGTATCCCTGAGGGCGTGCCTTCTTATTTTTAATCGCTAAAAACAAACCATCAATTGCGTGGAACAAGATGGAGAAATAGGTTAAATAAGATAAGACCTTAACAGCAGGGTTGTGGGTCATGAAATAAGCGTACTCGTTGAACGCTCTCTTACCTTCTTCACCTGAGATGAAGATTAACTGCAAATTCCCCAAAAGGTGTCCAACTAAGAACAAACAGAGGAATAGACCAGTAAACGCCATCCAATATTTTTTGGCAATGGAGGATGACAAAATTGCGGATTTACTCATAGGATTCTATTGAATTTCTAAAATGTCGCGACAAATTTAATAGATACAACAATCCATTCCGGTTTTAGTTGTTATTTAGAATCGTTATAATTTAACCTAGAAGATGGTTGAAAATCAAGCTTGAACCTTTTTTGTCTACTTCCAATTTTGCTTGTACTCCCATCATTATCGCTTGATTGTTGTCTTGGTGCCCAGCTGGAAAGAGATAGCCAACAGGTACTTTTAACCCCTTGAAATGGTCATGGAGTAAAAGGTCTATCCCTTTGCCAAAGCCTAGTTCCGTGTCTTTTAGGTCGGTAAAACTTCCAATAGCAACCCCAGCGATTTTATTCAAAACACCAGAAAACTTTAAGGCGTAAAGCATTCGGTCAATGTGATAGAGTTGTTCTCCCAAATCTTCGAGAAAAAGAATCTTGTTTTCCCAGATATCTATCGAATATTTCGATAGAAGTGAATAAACGATGGATAGGTTTCCTCCAATGATTGAAGCCTCAGCCTTTCCTTCTTGGTTGAACTCATGACCTGGTGCAGAAACGATATACTGCTTACCTCGGAGTGCCTGTGTTGTAGATTGAATAGCTTCATGGCTGTTATCCGCATAATTTAACGGCATGGTAGCATGAAGGCCAGGAAGGTTCATAGATGCCAATTCAAGATGAAAATTGGTAATGTCTGAGAAACCTACGATCCACTTGGGCTTCGCTTTGAACAAAGACCAATCCAATAAGTCTAGCAACTGAACAACACCGTAACCACCACGTGAACAAATGATTGCCTTGGCCGAAGGGTGGTTTATGGCAAATTGAAAATCGGACAATCGGTCTTGAATGGTGCCTGAGAAATAATGGTGTTTGCCGGCTACATGTGGTGTGAATTCTACTTGAAAGCCTTCTTTTTCAAGAAGATTCTTTGCATGATCGAGCAAAGGTTTTTCGATTTGTTTTGCTGGCGAGCAAATAAGGATGAGGTCTCCTTGAGATAAGAACGGAATCATGTGCAAATGTAAACTTTGGATAGAATCCTTAAAAATTTTATGAGTGGTCGTATCTATACCACAAGCAGTGTTTAGCAATGGTATTTAAGTATGTGTCAAACATAGATTTTAAATTGTTTTTATGGTTGATTCGGAAACAAAACTCATCCAAGTAGTTTTGTAAGTATACGAGGGAAACGCGATGGTGTATACCAAGAATTAACCTGTTGAAGTTTGATCTGTGGATGCGCGCCCATTTACTTTTGGATTGAGAATTAACCTTTTTAACATTGCTCTTGAAATCGTAACTATAGCTTGAGTTTAGTGAAAGCCCATTTTTGCTTACACCAGAAACAAATTCTGGCTTCGGGCTAAATAAACCTTTGATTTTTAATGGATAATGAGTTGATTCGTTGAAAATGAGCCTCATTTCTACCTGGTTAAAAGTCATATCAGTGGAGCCGGGGGAGGCAACATGATTTTGAATCATGAAATGTTGAACCATCATCCTCATTTCCTTTTCTTCCTTGCCTAAAGACATACGAATTTTTTGCGTCAGCTCCCAAATCGTACGGTATCGGCTGTGTCCCATTTGTCTTTGGATTTCTTTTGTAGAAAGACCTTTTTTAGAACACGACATAAGCGCAAGACATAAATACCATTTGCGCAAGGGCAAGTGTGCATGCTGCATGCAAGTTCCAGACCTCAAAGTGGTTCGGAAACGACATTTACAACACTGCCATTGACTTTTTGATTTTATCCAATAGTGATTTTTGGATCCACATTTTTTACAGGTGATTCCTTTTGTTTCCCGAAGCGACCTGTAGTGTTCACGACATGCGTTTTCGTCGGGAAACACAGCGATGAATTCATGAATTTTCATAATAGTAGTTTGAATTAATTTACAAAACATATTGTATCAAACCAAGCCTTGTTGTATGTAACCGACCACTCATAAAAATGATATGTGGAGTCCAACGATAAAGCTACCTTTGTCAAAACTTTCACCAATGATCAGCCCATATTCAGACGAATATTTCATGAAACAAGCCATTTTGGAAGCACAAAAAGCTTATGATAAGAACGAGGTGCCTGTAGGAGCTGTTGTTGTAGCGAACCAACAAGTAATTGCAAGATCGCACAATTCAACCGAGCTATTGAACGACGTTACTGCCCATGCCGAAATTCAGGCCATTACAGCAGCCTCTGAGTTTTTGGGTGCGAAATACTTGAAAGGATGTACCCTTTATGTTACTCTGGAACCCTGCGTTATGTGTGCAGGAGCATTGTATTGGTCGCAGATTGACAAAATTGTTTTTGGAGCACGAGATGAGAAACGCGGCGCTTCTCGATACGAATCCCTGTATCACCCCAAGACAATTGTTACTAATGGCCCGCTAGCTGAGGAGTGTGGTCAGTTGGGCAAGGCGTTTTTTAAAGAAAGAAGAAGAGTCAACTAATGGAAAAAGAAACGATTTGTGCTATAGCAACTGGGCATCCGAGTGGAGCGATTTCAATAATTCGAGTTTCGGGACCCAAGTCCATCGAAATTGCCAACCAGTTTTTTTCAAGAAAAATTGAAAATAGCGACACGCACAAAGCCCTTTTCGGATTATGGAAAAAAGATAACTTATTGATCGATGAGGTACTTTTAACCCCCTTCAAGCATGGGAGTTCTTTTACCGGGGAGGAAAGTATAGAGGTAGCTTGTCATGCGTCAGCTTATATCGTGCAAGAAATTTTGAACTGTTTGAATCAAGCTGGCGCTCGTATGGCGGAACCGGGTGAATTTACTCTTCGCGCTTATATGAACGGCAGAATGGATCTTTCTCAGGCCGAAGCCGTGGCGGATGTAATTGCCTCTCAAAATGCGGCAGCTCACAAAGTGGCCATGAATCAATTGAGAGGAGGGCTTTCGAACGAATTGAAAGACTTGCGAGAAAAGCTGATACATTTTGCTTCAATGGTTGAGTTAGAACTGGATTTTGGAGAAGAAGATGTTGAGTTTGCAGATCGTACAGAATTATTGAACTTGGTAACAAACGTAAAGGCTTACGTTCAAAGGCTAATTGACTCCTTCAAGTTTGGGAATGCGATCAAGAATGGTGTGCCAATTGCGTTAGTAGGTAGGCCCAACGCAGGAAAATCTACTGTTCTTAACGCCTTACTTCAAGAGGAAAGAGCCATTGTGTCTGATATTCCGGGAACAACGCGAGATACAGTGGAAGAGGTTTTCAATCACAAAGGGGTATCTTTTCGATTTATGGATACTGCAGGTGTTCGACAGTCGTCTGATTTTGTGGAACAAGAAGGGATAAAAAGGTCTTTGGAAAAGATTGCCCGAGCGGAGTTGGTTGTCTATTTGTTTGATGCAAGTGAACTTTCTCCAGCGGAGGTTCAAGAAGATCAATCGGCTTATTTGCTGAACCGAAACTATTTACTGATTGGAACCAAGAAGGATAAGCTTTCAGATGAACAACAAAAAGCGTGGTCAAGCAATGAGAACATACACCTTATTTATGTGAAAGATGATTCGGACCGGGCCCAATTGTTGAATTTAATTTATGCGAAAAGTGTAGGAACAGGTTTCGACGAACAAACAACGATTATTTCAAATGCCAGACACGTCGAAAAGTTGGAAAAAGCTCTGATTTCCTTGGTAAATGCTGAAACGGCTTTAAAAAATCAAATCAGCGGTGATTTTGTGGCCATGGATATTCGCCAAGCCATGTATCAAATAGGCCAGATTACGGGTGACATTTCTACAGATGATCTGTTAGGCAATATTTTTGCCAAGTTTTGTATCGGAAAGTAAGTTCGGCTAATCCACAAAAACACGTTTATTTTCTTGCCAACCACCCATATCTTTTATTTTTTGGGACATTATTTTCATTTCCTTTTCAAAGAAGAAGGAAGGTTTACTGTCAAAAAGCTGCGGCAACTTTTCGGTGTTCATTACTCCTTCGGTAGTTATTTGCTCAGATCCGAATCGTAAAATATGCTTATTCAACTGCAAATCAGGTAGAGGGAGAGTCAAATCGGGTTATAAATACTGGGTTTTTGGATCAACGTTCTTTCTCGGTTCTTTCCACCTCTATTGGTGAAGAAGTTGACGATTATCCAATAACAATTGACTCGGTTTATATTGCTTAATTTTTGCTGGATGCTATGCGAACATAAAAATGTTAAAAGTGTCTTCCCAGTTTTTTTCTTGCAAATAATGTTTTAACTTCTATTTTATTCCAAATCAATGATTTGTGAAAAAAGCAGATTTGTTAACATTAAAACAGATTTAATAAAATGTGACAAATTCGGCGTGCAGAGTAAAAAAATCTGTAAATATGTCGTCTTTATCGTATTATTGTCTGTTACAAGAAAGAATTTGAGCTTGACCCCCTAATTTCGATTGGCATTACTCACTTTCTTTTGCGGCTAAATGTAAAGCACTCTCCAGTCTTGCTTTAAACCAAATTTATACTGTATGAAGAAAGTTATACTCCTTTCAGTCATACTAATCAACTACTCACTATTGTTCGCCCAAACGCCTGCTGCAGATTTTTCTGCAGACCAAACAACTATTTGTGCGGGTGGAACAGTAAATTTCACTGACCTATCTACAAATGCCATTACCTGGGCCTGGTCGTTTTCTTCGGCGGGAACCCCTAGTACATCGTCGGCTCAAAACCCCTCCGTTACCTATAATACGCCTGGAACATATCAGGTGGTGTTGGTTGTAACGAGTGCAACCTTTGAGAGTGATGTGGAGGTGAAGAACGCCTATATTACAGTGCTGGCAAATGCTTCGATCACACTGACGTCGGCAGTAGGTACGGATGCACAAACCATTTGTGCCAATTCACCACTTACGGATATTGAGTTTGAAATTCAAGCTGCTTCTGGTGTAAGTGTTACGGGTTCTTATCCCACAGGTGTATCGGGAACTTTTGTACCTTCAGCTACTGGGGGAACGTATACCGTTTCTGGAACACCCACCGCAGCTGGCTCATACCCAATAACCATACAAACCACAGGAGGAGGCTGTGCCCCTCAGGTTTATAATTTTACGATTGAAGTTACTAACCCTCACTCCTTGGCTCTTACCTCAGCGGCAGGAACAGATAATCAGATGGTTTGTAATGGCTCTGCGATGACTCCAATTCAGTATACCTATGGCGGGGGAGCTACCTCTGTTTTGGTTACCGGTTTACCTACCGGAGTGAGCTTTGTAGATGCAGCAGGAGTTGTGACCATTTCAGGAACACCTACCTCTCAAGGTATTCACAACTATACAGTTACCACCGTTGGAGGTGCTTGTCCACCCATTCAGTTAAATGGTGTTATAGAAGTAAACCCAACCATCGTTCTTTCCTCGGCAGCAGGAACAGATTTGCAAACAGTGTGTGAAGGAGATCCTATTGCAGCTATTGTTTATACAGTAGGTGGAGGAGCAACTGGAGCAAATGCAACTAACCTTCCAGCTGGTGTGACACAATCATTTTTAGGAACAGATTTAACCCTTTCGGGTACGCCTACCACGGCTGGAGTGTACAATATTACGGTTAGCACAACCGGAGGACCCTGTCCTGCTTTATCCTTACCAGCAACCATTACTGTGGAGGCCGATCATACCATTTTGCTATCCTCAGCAGCAGGTACTGACAATCAAGTAGTTTGTGAAACCAACGCATTGACAGATATTACATTTGCTATTGGAGGTGGAGCTACAGGAGCTGGTGCCACAGGTTTGCCTGCTGGTGTATCAGGAAACTTTGCCGCTGGAACCTTTACAATAACAGGCTCCCCAACCACAGCGGGCACTTACAATTTTACAGTTACAACAACAGGAAATGGTTGTGATGTAGCTACTTATAACGGTACGATTACAGTAACCACTGCGCCAGATGCAACCTTAACCTCGGCAGCAGGCACTGATAACCAAACCATTTGTATTGGAACCCCAATTACTTCAATAGAATATACACTTGTGAGTCCAGCTACTGGTGCATCAGTAACAGGCTTGCCTGCTGGTGTGTCAGGAAACTTAGTTGGAGGTGTGTTCACAATATCTGGAACTCCAACAGCTGCTGGACTTTATCCTTATGTGCTAACAGTAAGTGGTGGAGCTTGTCCTGATCAAGACATTAACGGAGTGATTTCTGTAGATGACCTCAACACGCTTACGCTTATTTCAGCAGCCGGCACCGACAATCAAACCATTTGCGAATTAGATCCAATAGTAGATGTTGTTTGGACCATAGGCGGAGGAGCAAGTGGGGTGACTATTGACGCTCCAGTTCCAGGAGGGTTATCTGGTAACTTTGCCGCTGGTAACCTTACCGTTTCTGGAACTCCTACAGGAAGCGGAGTGATTAACTACAGCGTTTCAACCACAGGTGGAGCTTGTCCAGACGCTACTGCGAATGCCAGTATCATCGTTAGTCCTCAAGCAACTTTGACTTTAACTTCCGCTGCTGGTACAGACAACCAAACACTTTGTATTGATTCGGCTCTTACAGCAATCACTTATACGATGGGTGGAAGTGCTGATACAATTACTGTAACGGGACTTCCAACGGGTGTGACAAGTAATTATGCAGCTGGCACCTTGACCATTTCCGGAAGTACCAGTTTAGTGGGGGTTCACAACTTTACGGTAACAGCCGTGTCGAGCATCTGTCCTAACGTAGTTCTTAACGGCACCATAAACATTTCTGGACCAGGAACGGTTACAGTAGATACTCCTGCGTCCGATACACAAACGGTTTGTATCAATTCAGCAATAGTAGATATTCAATATTCATTTGGAGGAAATGCAACAGGTTTAGTTGTTACCGGCTTGCCAAGCGGAGTAACGAGCAATGTAGTAGGAAGTCAAATGACTATTTCCGGAACACCTTCACAGGGTGGAACATTCAATTTTATTGTAACAACCCTTGGAAGCAATTGTGCTCCAGATACAGCTTATGGTCAACTTGTGGTACAATTGAACCCAGTTATTAATTTATCGTCTTCCATTCTTACAGCTGCGCAAGTGGTTTGTGAAGGGGAGTCCATTGACAATATTGTTTTTGCCTTATCTGGTGGTGCTACTACAGCAAATGTTGTGAGTATACCGGCCGGATTGGTGGCCAATCAAGTTGGGTTAACTGTAACCATTTCGGGAACGCCCACCACAGCGGGCACCTATCCATATATGATTACAGCCCCGGGAGGAACATGTCCTGATGCCAATTTCTTGTTAAACCTCGTTGTTGATGAAAATCAAATTTTGACCTTAACATCGGCGCCAGCAACGGATACGCAAACTGTTTGTATCAATAACGCGATTAATGATATCGTTTATCAAACTTCCGGAGGAGCAACTTCAGCAGTGGCAAACGGATTGCCAGCAGGAGTATCAGGTGTATTTGCGGCTGGTGAATTGACGATTTCTGGTACACCAACGGCGGCTGGAATTTTTAATTATACTGTTGTTTCATCTGGAAACCCATGTGATGCTGATACTGCCTACGGTCAGTTGATAGTTGAAGAAGTGCCTGGAATGAACTTGACATCGGCGCTAGGAACAGACGGTCAAACAATTTGTCAAAACGAAGCACTTACGAACATAGTTTACACTCTTACAGGTGGTGCTACAAACGTTAGTGCTAGTGGACTTCCAGCAGGAGTTGCAGGAAACTTGGCGGCAGGGGTATATACAATTTCTGGTTCACCCACCACCAATGGAATTTTCCCATACACCCTCACTGCGACAGGAACGGTTTGTCCTAGCACAAATGTCGTTGGAACGATTACTATTCAAACGCCGGCTACAATTGCGAGTACAACTCCACTGCTTGACACGCAGGTGGTGTGTATCAACAACGCCATTTCAGACATCCTTTTCACTTATGGTGGTAGTGCAATCAGTGCAACAGCATCTGGTTTACCTGCGGGTGTAACATCCAACTTGGTAGGGTCTCAACTTACTTTATCAGGAACACCAACTTCGGCGGGAGTTTTTGATTATTTCGTCTTTACCACGGGTTCTGTTTGTCCATCCGATACGGCCTTTGGTCAGTTAACCGTAACCGATATACCCGTAATTAACCTTACATCTGTTGCCGGAACGGATGCGCAAACTATTTGTGATAATAACCCATTGACCAATATAGTTTATACCTTGTCAGGAGGAGCAACAAGCGCAGTAACTTCAGGGTTGCCAACTGGTGTTGCAGGCAATTTATCAGGAACGATTTACACTTTATCAGGTACACCCAATGGAACAGGTGTTTATCCATACACCATTACCGCTTCTGGTGGTGCATGTCCGGACGTAGTGACAACTGGGACCATTACTGTGGATGATGCGCCAGGCTTGAACTTAATTTCAGCACTTGGAACAGACGCGCAAAGCTTGTGTATTAACACAGGAATAACCACCGTTACCTATCAATTAATTGGAGGAGCTACCGGCGTAACCGAATCGGGATTGCCTCCAGGTGTAACAGGGTCAATTGTTGCCGGAAACTATGTGCTTACAGGTATCCCAACTGTAGCTGGCACCTATAACTATACCTTGACACCTACAGGCGGAGCTTGTCCACCGGTTCCTGTAACCGGGACTATTACCGTTCAAGAAATAATTCTCAACCTGGTTTCGCCAGTGTACACCAACGACCAAGTAGTGTGTATCGGCGATCAGATTGATACCATTCAATACGAAATTCTAGGTGTGCCGACTGTGGTAGATTTACCAGCAGGGGTAACATGGACTGTTATCCCAGGCATTCCAAGCATCCTTCAAATTACTGGTTCGCCAACCGTTTCAGGTGCCTTTTTCTATACGATTAATTTAACTGGGCCATGTGGGTTTAGCAGCTTAATTGGTAGCATCAAGGTGGTTCCAGCAATTGTAGGAAACACCAGTGGGGTAGATCAAACCATTTGTGAAGGAAGTAACTTTACCTTAGTAGGAGGAACACTGCCTGTATCTCCTGTTCCGTACAATTTCTTGTGGCAATCGGGCCCTAGTGCTACAGGACCATTTACCCCTGCTCTTGGATCCAATTCGTCGACAGATTATACGGGTACGTTGAACTTGGGTAACCCAAATAGATTCTTTAGAAGAGTAGTTTTTGTAGGAGGTTGTTCTGACACGGCACTTGTTTCTGAAATTTTTCTGGACACTTTGCCAAATGTGGTGAATGTCGCGAACAAAGTTTTGTGTTCCAATGATACCTTGGTGTTGAACGATTTAATCGTGAGCAATGGGACCATAGGAGGGTGGACCACAACAGGGTTGGGTCAACTCTTAAATGCCGGCACTTCGGTTCCTACTTATATTCCTGGAAATATTGATGCGGGGTCCAATGTAAGTTTGAATTACACAGTGGTTTCAAACAATAGTTGTGCTCCAGCCTCCATTACTGGATCAGTTCAAATCCAAGTATTGGCTGACCCAATTGCTCAGGCGGGTGGCTCAGCAACCGTTTGTGCCTTCGGAGGGTTGGTTGATTTATCCGGTATTGCCCTCAATGGCACACCTACATGGGTTCACAATGGTTTCGGTAATTTGTTCAACCCCAACTCCACCACGGCGGTTTATGAAACGGTTCCATCGGATACAGGAACGACTATCATTGCCCAGTTACTCGTTCAAAATGTAGGCTGTTTGGTGCCGGTGGTAGACACGGCCATTTTCACCATAACAGTAGCTCCTGATGGCGTTGACGAGAGCATTAATGTGAACGCAGGACCCGACACCTTGATTCATCTTGGACATAACTATCAGATAAACGCGACGGGTAACAATGTTGTGAAATGGATTTGGACTCCTACTTACGGATTGAGCGACTCTACAGTAAACAATCCGCTTTGTTCGGCAGAAGTGAACATGACCTACATCCTTACAGGAATCAACGAAAAAGGCTGTTACGACCGAGATACCTTGAACATTGAAGTATCAGACGAACCGATGGTTTTTGTTCCGAATCTTTTTTCTCCAAACGGAGATGGGATCAATGACTATTTCGAAATACCAGAAATAGGTAGCTACCCTAATACCAAAATGACCATAATCAACCGCGAAGGAGTCATTGTTTTCAGTTCCGATAACTACCAGAACGATTGGGACGGAACCTATCAAGGAAACAAACTTCCAGAGGCAACTTATTACTACTTGGTTGAGTTTGCAAACTTCGAAAAGGTTTACAAAGGAGCCATAACCATTTTAAGAAACGATAATAAGTAGGCCATGAAGAATTTGATTTTGATCGTTGTAGTAGTTGGTTTGTGTGGAGTAAGTAACGCTCAGCAATTGCCTTTGGGTAGCCAATATTATACGAATATGTTTACAATGAACCCTGCTTATACGGGTTCAGGAGAATACCCCAGAGCAATGATTTCTCATCGCAACCAGTTCAACGGTTTGGCTGGGGGACCACAAACGAGCATGTTGTCCGTGAATGGCCCCATCAAAACAGACAACATTGGATTGGGAGTAATTGCTTATACAGATGCAACAGACATCTTGGTTAAAAACAGCGCGATGATTAATTACAGCTACGCCATTCGTACAGGAACAAAAAGCCGTTTGCATTTTGGTTTAGCCCTTGGTGCCCAAAATTATCGCATTGATTTTGATAAAGCTTCCGTCGTGAATGTATCGGATCCGGTGTTGTTAGGGTCGAGACAAACTAAGACGGTGTTCAATGCAGACTTTGGGTTGATGTTTGAAACAGAAAAGCTTCAACTGGGTTTTGCAATACCTCAACTTTTTACCCACATGCCCACCTATACAAATGTGGATCAAACGAGTTTGACCTTTCAAACCAAGTCGCACTATCGCTTGATGGCTTCTTATGATTTGGCATTTGGTTCATCGCCCCTAACACTTAAGCCCATGACCATGATTCGTTTTGTAAGTGGCGCTCCAGCCCAGTTCGACATGAATCTAATTTTGGATTATCGAAAAATGGGTTGGTTCGGTATAACGTATCACAATGGTTATGCTATGGCATTTAGTGCAGGAGTGCGTTACAAGAGCTTTGGGTTTGGGTATGCACATGACTTTCCATTGGGCAACGTGGTGCGCTATGCGCGGAATAGTTCAGAGTTTCTTTTGTCTTATGATTTTGGTAAAAATCAAGTAGCCAATAATCAGGATGACCTCAGAAAAGAAATTGAGGCCCTGAAACAAAAAACGGAACAACAACAGTTCCTTCTGGATTCTTTGACCAATGAATTAAATCGCATCAATGAAGAAATCAAAATAGAAAAAGGAAGAAATAACGTTCAACAAGACCAGATTGACAGTCTTGAAGTAAAGCAGCTGGAGCTTGAAAATAAAATCAAAGAGGTGAAAACCCTTCCATCTGCCGGTCTTTCTAGCGAAGCAAAGAACGGGCAAAAAGAAGCGGAACCTAGAAAAAATGAGGCTAAAAATGATTCCAAAAAAGGAGATGTTAAAGAGCCAGTAATTTTGGATCCAGTGGTTGAAGAGTTGGTGCAAACACAGAAACCGAAAGAGATGCCTAAATCCGATCCAAAAACAGAAAAAGGTTCGACGGAAAAACCAGCTGAAGTTCAGGCGGAGGCCCTACCGAAAGAGGTCGTTCATCAAGCGCCGAGAGATAGCCGTGTAAAAACCAAATCGGTCGAAGAATATGTAGATGCAGGTGGCGACCTTTCACAAGCAGGATTTTATGTAGTAACAGGTTCGTTTTCTAAAAATTACAACCGAGATAATTGGAAAAAGAAAATGCTTGCCGAAGGTCACAAAGGAGCTACCTTCTTGAGAAACGATAAGCTCAACATGACCGAGGTTTATATCTTCTATTCCAAGGATAGGTTGTCAGCTATTCAAGCTATGGAAAAATACGCCAGCACCGGCAAGCGAGCTTGGGTGCTGGAGTTAAAATAAGATTTGATTGTCGATTAAAAGGCTACTTTGATTCCCAATCCTGGGTCGAGGGATGAAAATACTCCTCCACCAGAATAGATTTCAAAGTAGGGTTTAAGGTCCAAACTAAACGCGATTGGTGCACTTGGAATTTTGTATTCTATACCAACGATTCCGTCTACACCTACACCAAACCCTCCAGATCTGTAATATCCAGCTCTGCGAGAACGGTAGTAATAATAACCAGTACCAACCGCAAGGTGGCCACCCAGACCGTAGTACCAATTTAACCCTCCAACATTGGTGGGTGCAACCCACTCGTACAATCCAGTGAAACTAAAACCAGATCCCCAAACACCGATGATTCCTTCAAGGGCGTTGCTTCCAAGGCTTTTTTTGATGGTTAAACCCGATGTTTCTCCAGCTCTCAAACCAATTGCAGTGGAATAATTGAGCTGACCGAATGTGTTAAAGGATAGAAAGATAAATGCCGATAAATAGATAAGCTTTTTCATGATCTTATGTTTTTGAGTTGTTGATGGAAGTAAAAACATTGTTCCAAACTTTTTATTTAGGTTAAAATCGTTGAAAATGAAGAGTTTAGCTTTTTTTCGTCTTGACAATTATTTTCATTTTGAAAATGAGGCTTTCAAAATGAAGTGAAACTCTTTGAAAAGACGTTGTAAAAAGGGCAAATTTAAAATGCTTCACTTGAAATAAATTGTATTTTCGTCGTGTTGGATGCAAAAACCAAAATATTAATAGATAATCTAGTCGAACGACTAAAGAATCGCGAAGAATCTGCCATGTCGGAATTGTATGACCGATATGCGGATACACTTTATGGTTTAGCGTCTAAGATTGTTAAGTCCGATGAAATAGCTCAGGATATTGTTCAAGATAGCTTCGTAAAAGTTTGGAAAAACGTAACAAGCTATGACCAAAGCAAAGGCAGCTTTTTCACCTGGATGTTGAACATTACCAGAAACACAGCGATAGATTTTCTGAGAAAACAGAAAAAATATAAAGCTACTTCAATCCAAGATGTTGAGAACTCCGTACATATGGAGGGTGGTATTCAGGCAAATATGGATGCGATTGGACTAAAGGAGATGGTCAATGATTTGAACAGCGATCAAAAAATTTTAGTGGAATACATTTATTTCAAAGGATATACTCAACAAGAAGTAGCGGATGAATTGGAGATTCCCCTTGGCACAGTAAAAACGAGAATTCGTTCAGCAGTTAAGGCACTCCAGAAGTGGTTTGTATTAATTTGGATATTTTGGATATAAAAGAATACATAGCGTCGGGTATACTGGAAGGGTATGCGATGGGCATTCTCAGCGAACAAGAAACGCGTGAGGTGGAATGTATGTCCAAGATTTATCCAGAGATCAAGGAAGAATTACTGTTGGCCCAGAGTCAAATGGAAGCAGTGAGTGAAACTTGGAAAAAGCCAGTGCCATCCGACTTAAAGGCAAAGGTGATGCAAGCCATTGCCAATGAACCTTTGGAGAGCACAACAAAAAGCGAAGCCAAAGTTATTTCAATCAACAAAGGGTCTCAATTGAGCACTTGGAGAGCAATTGCCGCTGTTACAACCATTCTTTTGGCTGTAATGGGTGGTTTTTATTTGTCTTCACGCTCCGAAATGAAGCAGCAAGAATCTGCTCTGGCTGAAGCCAAAGTAAAAACAAACGAGTTGCTAAACCAAGTGAACCAAATGGAAATCTCGCTTGCTCAATATAACGCAGAAGAGGCCTTTTTTGTTCACGACAAAACGCAAAGAATTGCGCTTACCGGTACAGCATTAAGTCCTGACTCTAAAATGAGAGTGTTTTGGAACGACCAGATGAAACGCATGGTAATGACTGGAACGGATCTTCCGCAAACAGCTCAAGAAATGCAGTATCAATTATGGGCAATAGTAGACGGAAAGCCTGTAGATTTGGGTGTTTTTGATTTATTAGCAGGCGACGAAATCCAAGGAAAGAATTTAGACGTAGATAAAGTGCAAGCGTTTGCCGTTACATTGGAGAAAAGAGGAGGAAGCCCAACACCAACTCTTGATCAAATGTATGTATACGGAGGCGTTTAAGATAGTTTTCATAAAGAGGGAAAGCCGCATTTTGTGCGGCTTTTTTCTTTTACATCGGTTGGCCCGTGAATAATTTTTTTCCATTCGCCGAAAGGTCGCTTTCTTAAAAGTACTTGTGGGTGTATTTTTCGTAACTTTGCTCAAACATTTTAGAAAATGATACTAGGTACATTCGGTCCATGGCAAGTTATTGCCATCTTAGTGGTTGCTCTTTTGCTATTCGGAGGTCGCAAAATTCCTGAATTAATGAAAGGTCTTGGTAAAGGCGTTAAAGAATTCAAAGACGCATCCAAATCTGAATCTGACGAAAAAGAAGAGGAAAAGGCATAATCCATGTATAAAACATTCGCGGAAGTAAAGGAAGCTCTTGCAAAGGGGCTTTCCGTTACAGACATTACCAAAGCTTATTTAACAAGAATTGATGAGAAGGCGCACCTGAATGCCTTCTTGGAAGTTTTTGAAGAGTCTGCATTAGCCCAAGCAGCCCTTGTGGATGAAAAAGTGAAGGCTGGAACGGCTGGAAAGTTGGCAGGTATGGTCATTGGTTTAAAGGATAACCTTTGCTACAAAGACCATCGTGTTTCGGCTTCCTCGAAGATTTTAGAAGGGTTTAAATCTCTTTATACGGCAACAGCTGTTCAACGTTTGCTGGACGAAGATGCCATCATTATTGGTCGATTGAACTGCGATGAGTTTGCCATGGGTTCTTCCAATGAAAACTCGGCATTTGGACCAGTTTTGAATGCAGTAGATGAAAAAAGAGTTCCAGGTGGTTCGTCAGGAGGGTCTGCAACAGCTGTTGCTGGTGGACTTTGTACGGCTACTCTAGGTTCCGATACAGGAGGCTCTATTCGTCAACCCGCCTCATTCACTGGAACCTATGGTTTGAAACCTACCTATGGTCGCATTAGTCGCTATGGTTTGATTGCTTATGCCTCTAGTTTCGATCAAATAGGTCCGTTTACTAATTCTTTGGAAGACAATGCATTGCTCTATTCCATCATGGGCGGAAAGGACCCAATGGATAGTACGAGTACCTCTCGCGATTTGAATTTTTCGGTGGACTTCACAAAAGGTAAGAAATACCGCGTAGGGGTGTTGCAAGAATGTTTGGATCATCCGGGTGTAAACCCTGAGGTGAAAGCCAAGATGCAAGCTACCATTGATCAATTGAAAGGCGAAGGTCACGAAGTGGAAATGATGAGCTTTCCATTCTTAGAATATGTGGTTCCCACTTATTACGTTCTCACAACAGCAGAAGCTTCTTCGAACTTAAGCCGTTTCGACGGTGTGCATTATGGCTATCGAAGCGCTGAAGCAGTGGGGGTAGAAGAAACCTACAAGAAGTCTCGTTCAGAAGGTTTTGGTCCTGAAGTTCAGCGACGAATCATGGCAGGAACCTTTGTTCTTTCACATGGGTACTACGATGCTTATTACACGAAAGGACAGAAAGTAAGACGTGTGCTACAAGATTACACCAACGACCTTTTTGAGAAAGTCGACTTTTTGTTAACTCCGTCTACTCCTGATGTAGCCTTTGAGCTAAACGGTGTAACGGATCCAATACAAATGTATTTACAAGATATCTTCACTGTGCATGCCAATTTGACTGGAAACCCAGCCATATCATTGCCTTTGGGAGAAACTTCAGATAAATTACCTTTTGGAATACAAGTCATGGCAAAGCATTTTGCCGAACAAGACCTATTTGATTTCTCTTCTTATTTGGTCGAAAAAAACGAAATGTAAGCGATGAAAAAAATCTGCCTTTTCTTACTGGTTCCCTTCTTGAGTTTGGCTCAAAATGAGATGGATACGGATCAAAAGTTTGCAAAGACAGTCGAACAAAGTCTGAATCTCTTTTATCAAGAATATGCAAAAGGAGCAAATTATGACTCCATCATTGCGGCCTTGAATTACGAAGCAAACGAGGTTCCTTCTTTTTCGGATGAGGTGTATTGTAAAAGAATACAGGCTCTTAAGGAAAGTAGCCCCATGCCTTTTGAATGCACGGAGTCTGCTCTTTCTGTGGTTAAATTTTTCGCTAAAAACCGTCGAAATTTTGTGAGAGTGGTGATGGGGAGAAGCTCATTGTATTTTGACCTCTTCGAAGAAACACTTTCTAAATATGGCCTACCAATTGAGCTGAAGTATTTATCGGTTATAGAAAGAGGTCTGCGCCCACAAGTGAGGTCCAGAGCGGGAGCAATGGGCTTGTGGCAATTCATGTATCGCACAGGGTTGATGTATGGTCTTACTGAAAATTCATACATCGATGAACGAATGGATCCGGTGAAATCGACCGATGCTGCCTGTCGCTACCTCAAGCAATTGTATGATATTTACGGAGATTGGTTTTTGGCCCTCGCTGCTTACAATGCAGGACCAGGGAATGTAAACAAGGCGATTCGTCGCTCCGGTGGTAAAAAAACTTATTGGGAGGTTCGTCCTTATTTACCAAGAGAAACCCAAGGTTATGTGCCGAACTTTATTGCAGCAACGTATTTAATTACGTACCACAAAGAACACAATATTATACCCTTCCCTAGCGATTTGCATTTGGCCCAGTTGGACACCATGTGTTTGAAAGAGGGAGTACAAATGGCTGAACTTTCTCGTTTGGTTGATTGGGATTTGGATGAAATAAAAGCGTTAAACCCAGTATACAAAACAGCCTACATACCAAAAACAGATCCACCACAGTGTATACAAGGTCCTTTGTCAAAAATTGGCGCATTGGTAAGCAAGGAAGCAGAACTTTACAGTGATAAGAAGTCTGAAACGGTTACGAACAATCAAGGTGAGGATGAAGAGGAGTTTGTAGATTCTGACGGTGATGAGTTCTTTTATCACACGGTAAAAAGAGGAGAATCCCTCGCAATCATTGCCAATAAATACGACATCAGTATCGATGAATTAAAAGAGTGGAACATGCTTACGAGCAACATGCTTTACACAGGCATGAAGCTCAAAATCATGGGAGAGGAACCGGAAGAACCGACGCCTCCACCTGCAACCACCAAGAAATATTATACCGTTAGAAGAGGTGATACCTTCAGTGTAATAGCTAGAAGGCACGGTTTAACACAAACTCAGTTAAAAAGGTTGAATCCTGGAATTAATGTTAGTAGATTAGACATCGGTCAGAAAATTCGAATACGTTAATGAAAGCAAAATTTCTTTTACTACTCATTCTTCCTTTTTTGCAAGCGTGTGAATGGAGAAAAGGAACCATGCCCACTGCCGAAGTAGCTGTAACTGGAAAAGTTGGTGAAATTTTAGTGGTTTGTGAGCAAGAAATTTGGGATTCCGAAGTGAGAGCCTGCTTGGATTCAAACCTTACGCAGTTTATCATGCCCTACTTCCCGGATGTGGCAACCTTTGAATTGATTCACAAAACTCCCAAACATTTTACCCAAGGTGTTAAAAGGTACCGAAACACCATGTTCGTTAATCTAGATCCAACCTACAAGGGGGATAAGGGGAAGGTCGAAAAAAGAAAGGGTGTTTGGGCGACAGACCAATTGGTCATTGATATAACCGCCAAAAACATGGAGCAGTTGATTGAGACCTGTCAACGAAGCTTGCAATCCGTTCACAACGAGTTCGACTTGATAGAGTGGCAAAGAATTCAAAAGTATTACGAACGCACGCCCAATGCCTTTTTGGATAAAAAAATTGCTCAAAACTTTGGTATACAATTGGCCTTGCCCGATGAAACAAAGCTGGTGACAAGTCGAAAAAACTTCTTTCGGATGGAGTTTCCTAGTGCATCTCGCCCAATTGAATTTGTGGGACAGGGAAAACTAGATGCGGGATTGATTATTTCAGGGTTGATGATTTATCAATACCCTTTTATTGATTCGAGCCAAATGGAGTTGAAGAACTTGTTGCAGGCCCGTGATACGATGTTGAAGTACAATGTTCCACTCGACTATGAGGGAATGTACATGGGTACGCAGTATGTAAAGCTGGTTTACCCAGAAGGAAACAACATGACTTCTTTTCTTGGCAAGGTGCCAGGGTATGAAATGAGAGGCATGTTTAAGTTCGTCGGAAAAGGAAAACATGGTGCCGGAGGGGCTTTTTGGTCTTTTCATTTCGTCCATCCGAAACGCAACAAGTTGATCTGCGTAAGTGGTTACGTTGATGCTCCTTCTACCACAAGTTGGACCCAGCCTCTACGAGAAGTACAAGCTATATTACAAAGCGTTAGAATATTAGAGTAGTGAAACTATCCGTTCTCATCATTACCTTCAATGAGGAAAAGAACATCGAACGTTGCTTACAATCGGTGCAAGATGTTGCGGATGAAATAGTTGTAGTAGACTCTTATTCCAAGGACCGAACAAAGGAAATATGCGAAAAGTATGGTGTTCGCTTTATTGAGAACCCTTTTGATGGACATATTCAGCAGAAAAATTTTGCCATTTCCTGTGCCACTCACCCTTATATTTTGAGCTTGGATGCCGACGAAGCCTTAACCAAAGAGTTGACGGCAAGTATTTTGGCAGAGAAAAAAGCGGGTTTTAAGGATGGTTACAAGCTAAACCGATTGACTAATTACTGTGGGCATTGGGTCAAACATTGTGGCTGGTATCCTGACACGAAAGTAAGATTGATCAATAAATCCAAAGGTGCTTGGCGAGGGGTAAACCCGCATGATCGATTGGACCTTGAAGAGGGAGCAGAGATTGGTCATTTGAAAGGAGATTTATTGCATTATAGCTATTATACCAAAGAAGATCATTTCAAACAGATCGAATATTTTGGTAAAATTGCCGCAAATGAGTTGCTTTTAAAGGGCAAACGAACCAACCCGTTTCAAATTGGCCTGAAAGTGATGGCGCAGCTCTTTAAAAGTTTGGTATTGAAAAGTGCGTATTTAGATGGTGTCACAGGCTGGAAAATAGCTTTTCGCTCTGCATACGCAACGTATCGTAAATACAAAATACTATGGGATCTCCAACACTAATATTTCCGTCCAAAATCTTGATTTCAAGAACGGATAGCATTGGTGATGTAGTTTTAACACTTCCGTTATGCGCGTTCATCAAAAAGCATAGCCCCCAAACCAAAATTGTCTTTTTAGGGGCTAAGTATACGGTGCCTATCCTCGATGCCTGCCCTGCAATAGACGAGGTGTGGGACTGGAAGGAACTAGAAGCCAAGGAAGAAAAAGTGCGATCCGAATTTTTGCAAGCTGCACAATTGGATGCCGTGTTACATGTTTTCCCGCGCAAGGAAATTGCCAAATGGACGAAGACGGCCAAAATACCACTTCGGATAGGTACGTCACATCGATCCTTTCATCTTTTTACGTGCAATAAGCGTGTTTCATTTACGCGAAAAAATGCACAAGAATCGGAGGCACAATTGAATTTTCATCTCTTGAGACCTTTCGGTTTAAAAACTTTGCCCACTTTAAGTGAGTTAAACCAAGAGGCTGTAATTGAGCGACCTAAGATTGATTTGCCCCTTCCATTGGCGACCAAAAAGAAGGTGGTTTTACATGCCAAATCACAAGGTTCTGCCGTTGAGTGGCCCTTGGAAAAATACACCGAACTTACCCATCGATTGATTGCTAGTGGCTATACGGTATATTGGACGGGAACGGAGAAAGAAGGAGAGCAAATACGCTCTGCGATCCCGATAGATGAAAACTGTGTGGACACTACCGGAAAGTTAACATTGACTGAATTAATGGTCTTGATTTCGGAAATGGACGCCTTGGTGGCTTGCTCCACTGGTCCATTACACATAGCCGGAGCATTGGGAACGAAAGCCATTGGTTTGTTTTCACCTCGTCGACCTATTCATCCGGGCAGGTGGCAACCGCTGGGCGTTAAAAGCCGTACCATAACTTCTAGAGATTTTTGTCCTTGTAAGTCGAAAGAAGCTTGCAAGTGTATAGATGTAATAGACGTGGATACTGTAATGAATGCCGTTCTTGCTTAAAAACTTTTTCAATTTCTTGGTTCACTCCAATAGCTGGGTGGGCCTCACGGCAGCTTGTTTTTCGTTGATTGCGTCTGATTTTTTTCAAGCGCCATCACCCTTTTTCATCATCTTGTTTTCAACTCAGTTTTTATACTCTTTTCAGCGCCTGTTTAAATACCGAGTCCTAAAGGTATATCTTGGTCCTGAACGAGAAAGGTGGTATGAACGAAATGAACGATTCATGTGGGTTTGGATGTTTGTTAATGGACTACTTGCCTTGTGGCTGTTGTTTGGCAAAATAGAAGTTTTGAGTAACAACATCTGGAGCATCGTCTTTTTTGGTTCCATTTCCCTGTTTTATGTGATTCCTTTTCGCAAGGGTTTGAATCTCCGAAATGTTCCTCTGGCCAAGGGGTTCTTGGTAACCTTGGTGTATGCATGGTTTACTTTGTGGCTGTTCTATTCACAAATAAATCGCGATGATACCCCGTGGTTTTTATTGTACGGAAGTCTTTACGTTCTAGCTGCAACCTTGATGTTTGATTGGAGGGATCGACGATTGGACGATGAAAAAATTAGAACCATACCTCAATTAATCGGACGAAAAGCAAGCTTAGTTCTTGTAAGCCTGCTTTATATCATCAGTTTGGTTGGAATGTTCCGTTTGGGCTTGTTCAAGAGGGAGGTTTGCTTTGCCCTTGTATTACTGCACAATTTGGGAATTGTCATCATATACAGAAGAGAAAACGCATTGATCGTGTCGTTAGTTTTTGAGGGACTTATGGCTCTTGTGGGCCTTGCGGCGTATTCTTTTTAACCAAATAGTAATCGTACGGCCTCTTCTACTTTTCCGCACATTTCAATACTTATTTTGTGGTTTTTGGGATCAATACCTTTTGTGAATCGACTGATAATAATGCGTTCGAAGCCCAATTTTTCAGCTTCTGAAATACGTTGTTCCACTTTGCTTACCGGTCGGATCTCACCGGATAATCCTACTTCTCCTGCCAGAACGGTTTTGTTGTCGAGAGCGAGATTGGTGTTAGAGGAAAGTACTGCAGCCACAACTGCTAAGTCAATGGCGGGGTCGTCAATCTTAATTCCGCCCGTAACGTTCAAGAAGACATCCTTTGCTGCCAGCTTGAATCCACAGCGCTTTTCCATTACTGCCAGCAGCATGTTTAACCGCTTGGCGTCAAAACCGGTAGAGGACCTTTGTGGAGTGCCATAGGCAGCCGTGCTTACCAAGGCTTGAATCTCCACAAGCAAAGGACGCATTCCCTCCATGGTTGCAGCGATAGAAATACCACTGAGGTTGTCGCTTTGATGGCTTAAAAGTACATCTGACGGATCAATAACTTCGCGAAGACCTGTGCCCAACATTTCATAAATGCCCAATTCGTTGGTAGAACCAAAGCGATTTTTTATCGTCCGCAAAAGCCTGTATACGTGATTTCTATCTCCTTCAAATTGAAGTACACAATCAACCATATGCTCCAAAACCTTTGGTCCGGCAAGTGAACCTTCCTTGGTAATATGACCAATTAGGAAAACGGGCACATTGGTGGTTTTTGAATAGCGCAGCAGTTGTGCTGTACATTCCTTGATTTGAGAAACACTTCCAGGGGAGCTTTCGATATCAGAGGAGTATAAGGTTTGAATGGAGTCTACCACCATCAGGTCAGGCTTGATGGCTTCAGCTTGCTCAAAAACGGCCTGCAAATTTGTTTCAGTAAGTATAAAACAAGCAGGATTCTCAATTCCTATGCGCTCGGCGCGCATTTTCACTTGTTGTTCGCTTTCTTCTCCTGAAACATAAAGAACCTTCAGAGGCATTTTACTTACGGCAAGTTGCAGAAGTAAGGTGGATTTTCCGATGCCCGGCTCACCTCCAAAAAGAATGAGGGATCCTGGAACCAACCCTCCACCCAAAACGCGGTTCAACTCCCCATCTTGTAAAAGAATACGAGGTGTCTCGCTTTTTTTAATTTCTTGAATATTCTGGGGTGTACTTTTACTCTGGGAGGTTGAAAACGCAACTACTTGAGGAACGTTTTTTTCGACTCTTTCTTCAACAAAGGTGTTCCACTCTTTACATCCTGGACATTTGCCCAACCATTTGGGTGCTTCGTATCCGCAATTCTGACAGAAAAATGCTGTTTTGGTTTTTGCCATGGGATAAAAATAATGAAAGCACTTAAGCGAAAGTTACTTCAAACAAAAAGTGCCTCGGTTCTGCCGAGACACTTTTCAAGCTATAGATAAAGATCTTACTCTTTTACGATTTTACGTGTAATGATTTGTCCGTCAACTTGTACACGTACCATATAAAAACCAGGCGTGAAGTCGCTGAGATTTATTTCAGTTTTTGATGAATTAACCTCGTTGGACTGGTACACCAACCTTCCATTTAAATCAACGATGGTAATTTGTTCAATTTGACCATCTTGATGAATCGAAATGTTTAAAACATTTTTAGTAGGATTTGGATACATGCGCAATGATTGTTCAGCTGCTTGTACCTCTGATAAACCATTGATACAAAATGCAGGCATGGTGAAATCTTCTACTTGATCAGAGCGATTGTCAGCACTACCTTGATCGGCGTTAGCACCCAAACCTCGGTTCGCAAATACTTGCCATATCATACATTGATCCAACGAATCGTACAACAATGCATTTGCTTCCAAGATTGCATCTCTACCGTCAACGAATCCGGGTCTACATGGCTGAAGCTTTAAGCCGTTCATAACCAAGTTCATGGTTCTGTTGTTTCCTCCAGTTCCGGTATAGAAATCAGCATCAAAACCATACTTGTCGATCATGGCCCAATTCAAATCCCACAACATGGTACACCAGATAAACCCAATTCCATGTGGACGTGAAATGCTTGGGTTATTGGTGCCTCCGTAAGTATAGGAGTTAATGGACATGTCTGTACTGTATGGAGCTGGACGAATTCCGCCACCATCATTTTCTTCATTGCTCACATAGGTTCCAATTCCACGACGCTGACCTGGAGTATCACCTGTTTGCATGGTTACCATCAACCCAAAGAAATCAGACCATCCTTCGCCCATTTGTTCTTGGTTGCTCAAGCAGTTAGATGCTGATGGACCACCAGTTAAGCGATTGGAAATCCCATGACCATATTCGTGGGCAATAACTCCATTGTCGAAATCACTGTCCGTTAAACCATACCAACCATGGTCGCGCAGGGTAATATTGATGGATTCTCCGTTTTGTAACTTCGTAAGAACTGAAACGCCAGGGTTGTTACCAATCATTACGGATGGAATATTCACTGTGGTTGGGTTGGCAACGTTCATTGCCGTTGGGTTCCCCAGAGAAGTGTTCATTACCATCATGGCGATAGCACCAGCAGCTTCACAGTTAGCAGCTTTGACGTCGTAATCACATCCGCCTTTTCTCACATAGGCAATTTTACCTGTGAGATCCACTACTATTTGCGAACAAGCATCAATTGGGTCATTTCCAGAACTATCAGCAGCCAACATCAAGTCGCCCGTAAGTGCGGTTGTGTCAATTTGAGGTCCAAAGTTGGCCGTTCCACCTGTGTATTTTCCTGCAACGGATGAGTTGTTGATGGAAATAATTCTACCGGGGTTTCCACTCGCGTCCCATAAGTACATCTGCATACGCGGATTAGAACCATCTGGTGGCGTACTGAAGTTGGCATTGTTGGTACCGCTTCCGTCTTGAGCTTGAGCATTTACCATGTCCGAGGCATTTCCTCCGTTGCCGTAATTGTTTTCTTGGAAATTTCCACTTTGCTCATCGAAACCATAGTGATACCAAACATCGTGCATGATGTTGTTCATGTAAAACAAGTTGACGATGGCTGCATCCAAGAAACCGTCTGCGCTGTCGGTATTGAGCACAGGGTAGTCGAAGTTTAGAGTAGAACCGCCGTCTGGAGAATATCCTGGTTGGTTGTCGTTGTCTCTATCTTCGGAGGCGTATACGTTGTTTCCTCGTGTAATGGTGTATTCTTCTCCAGCCACTCCATTGTCGTCGTGCCAACCAAAAGGGGAGGTGGACAAATCTGCAGGACCAGTGATTAGTTGAATTCCCGTTCCATGAACTGGACTTTCATTTGGTATTGGCACTGCTCTGTAAGTGTCTGTTGCCGGCGGTGGAGCTGGAGCAAATTGTAAAAAGTGCGCCTCGTTTTGTTGGTGGTTTCTTTTGTGTTCCTGTGGTGAACAGCCTTCGAATGAACAGGATACCGTCCAGTTGTTTTTGTACAAAACTTCACCTGTTTCAGCATCAGCGTAGATACTCCACCAGTTCAGGTTGTCCAACATTTCAAATGACATATCGTAGACCAAACGGTAGTTTGTTCCGTCGAAAAAGTAAGCTAGAGAAACGGGAATTGCTTGATAGGAATAAGCGGCGTTATTCACCAAGATTCCTTCTTTTGATTTGGATTCTGTAGTTGGTGTTGAAACCACTCCTGTGCCAATTTGTTCCCAAACCTTGTCGACTACTTGAACGGGACTCAAACTTCCTTTTTTCGGAAGGTTGGTTGGTTTAAGATTGATCAAGCGCTGACCAGTCAGACGCAATTGTCCGTTTTTTTCAACGAGTACAGCTGTTCCATTCAAAAGAGGTAAGCCATTGATGGTTTGTTGTACGTAGTGAAAATCGAGCTTGTTTTTCTTGTCGTGAACCGAGCGTTGGATTTGAAAATCTTTCGGTCCTTCTCCCAGGTTGGTTGCTTTGGTAAGAATGGTAGACTCTATTCGTTTGTTCAAATCCTTTTGCCCGAAAGCATTGGAAGCGAGAACAAAAGAAAACAGAGCACACCCCAAGGATGCAAAGAGTTTTTGTTTCTTCATGTTTTAGCTTGTGTAATTTCGATGCGCAATTTAGCACATTGAAGAGGTATATTCACAACCACCCATGTAGAAAATCAATTTTTTAACACCTGCGAAATTGGCTTCCTATCCTAGTAAAGAAGGGGTTTACCAGTTCAAATCAATGTGATCCATTTCTTGCAGACAAGCCGTTAATAAATCAATCGAACCTTGAATATCTTCCTTGTGGGCCATTTCGATAACTTGGTGAAGGTGTCTTGTGGGAATAGAAATTGCGCCCGCAATGCTTCCTCCTTCGGTCATGCGTTGGATTCCTGCCGTGTCTGTTCCTCCTGCAGTGAGGATCTCGGGTTGCCACTTAATAGTGTGTTTATCAGCAACTTGTTTCATGAAACGAACCATTCGCGAGTCACAAATGGTGGAAGCATCCATGATTTTTATTGCCGTTCCTTGACCTAATTCGGTAATTTTTTCGTGAGCGGCTGCTCCAGGAAGGTCAAATGCAATGGTTGTATCCAGCCCGAATCCAAAATCTGGTTTGATCTTCAAGGCTGCTACATTTGCTCCACGAATACCAACTTCTTCCTGAACGGTAAACACACCATAAATGTCATACGGAAGTTCTTTTCCCTTAAGTGCTTTGAAGGTTTCGATAAGAATGAAAACCGCCAAACGATTGTCCAAGCTCTTGCTATTGACACAATCACCCATTTCGATGAATTCGCGCTCACGGGTGATTGGGTCACCTATTTTAACCAGTTTTTTCACCTCTTCGGCAGGCAAACCAGTATCGATAAAGTAGTCGCTCAATTTGGCAACTTTGTTTCGCTCGTCAGGACTCATCACGTGAATAGGTTTTGAGGCCATTACGCCAACGATATCTTTTTCTCCGTGAATCAAAACACGTTGTGCCGTCAGGGTTTTTGGGTCAAATCCGCCTAAGGTATGGAAGCGAATGAATCCTTTGTCATCAATGTGAGTGACGATGAATCCGATTTCGTCCATATGGGCACCAATCATTACTTTTTTGCTCTCCTTCCCACGACGAATCGCGTGCACATTTCCCATGTTGTCTACTTCAACTTCGTCACAAAGTCCTTCCAATTCTTTCAGAACCAAAGTGCGAATTTCTTTTTCGAAGCCCGGAGCTCCTGGAGTAGTACAGATATCTTTTAATAGGGAAATATTCATGATTTGTGCTTTTCGCGAAGATAGAATCTATCCCTCGTATGGGATGTTAAAAACCTTGAAAAGGATTAACTTTGGGGGGTGAAAAAATTCGTTTGGTTGTTCATTATTTTCTTGGCATGCATTCCTATCGCCTATTATTTTGTTAGGCCAAAAGAGAAGAGTTTGCCAGTGATTAACCCGGTTGACATACAAGAAAACACCGTAGATCCGGAACTGCTTCGTTTGGGTTATGGCCATAAGGTGGGCTCATTTTCCTTCGAAAATCAAGATGGTAATATTGTAAAAGACACTGATTTTGATGATAAAATCTGGGTGGTGGAATATTTCTTTACGACTTGTGGCTCCATTTGCCCCATCATGAACGAACAAATGCAACGTTTGCACGAGCACTACCTTGAAGATGAGGGAGTACAATTGTTAAGCTTTTCGGTGAATCCAGAATACGACACCGCTGAGGTTTTGAGAGCTTATGCCGATAATCACGGGTGGCAGTCCAATCAATGGCAGTTTTTAACCGGGAAGAAAGAGGAAGTTTACCGAGTTGCTCGGAAGTACTTTTTTCTGTTGAAGCCGGCTGAGGTGGCCAATGCAGGAGATGCTGGTACAGATTTCATTCACACGAACAACTTTGTGTTGATCGATACAAAAAGAAGAATTAGAGGCTATTACGACGGAACAGATCCGAAAGAAGTGGATGACCTCATGCACGATATTGGTTTATTGAAAGAAGAATAATGGAAAAACTTAGAAATTATATAGGAGGTGCTTTTTTAGAGCCATCCACAGGTGAATATATCGACAACTATGATCCGTCAACCGGAGAGGTTTATTCCTTGATTCCGAACTCAGATGACAAGGATGTTGAGATGGCTGTGGAAGCTGCTCAAAAGGCTTTTCCACTTTGGTCAGGAATGTTGGCTGAGGAGCGAGGCAATATGATTCAAAAAGTTGCCGATGGAATTGCAGCTCGCATGGACGAGTTTGTGGCTGCTGAATCGCGCGACAATGGAAAGCCGGTTAGTTTGGCTAGACACGTCGACATACCAAGAGCCGTGAGTAACTTTTCCTTTTTTGCTTCTGCTATCAAACATTTTGCGAGTGAATCGCACTACATGGAAGGGGTGGGCTTCAATTATACGACGCGTAAACCCATTGGAATTGTTGGCTGTATTTCCCCTTGGAACTTGCCTTTGTATTTGTTTACCTGGAAAATTGCTCCAGCCTTGGTTTCGGGAAACTGTGTCATCGCGAAACCATCTGAAATTACCCCTTATACGGCTTATTTGTTGAGTGATGTTTGTGCGAAAGCTGGACTTCCAGCAGGAGTATTGAACATTGTTCATGGCTTGGGTCAAAAGGCGGGAGAAGCGATGGTGGTTCATCCAAAAGTCAAGGCAATTTCTTTTACAGGAGGAACCGTAACCGGTGAACACATTGCACGAACTGCTGCACCTATGTTCAAGAAGCTTTCTTTAGAGTTAGGAGGTAAGAACCCAAACATCATATTTGCAGACTGCGACTTCGATAAAATGCTTTCAACGACCATGCGTTCATCGTTTGCGAACCAAGGACAGATATGTTTATGTGGTTCTCGCATTTTTGTTGAAAGACCTATTTACGAGAAATTCAAAGAGGCCTTTGTTGCCAAGACCAATGCTTTGGTGGTGAGTAATCCAACCGATGAAAAAGCGAAAATGGGAGCGATTGTTTCCAAACCACACATGGAAAAAGTTCTGAGCTATATCGAGTTAGCAAAGGAAGAAGGAGGGATCGTTCTTTCGGGAGGAACACAGGTTCAAATGCCCGCTCCTTACGATAAAGGATATTACTTGCGACCAACAATTATTGAAAACTTACCGTACACTTGTCGCACCAACCAAGAGGAGATTTTTGGACCGGTGGTAACGATTACACCTTTCGATACCGAAGAGGAAGTATTGACCATGGCGAACTCTACAAAGTACGGTTTGAGTGCAACGGTTTGGACCAATCATTTGCAAAAAGCGCATCGCGTTGCCGATCAACTTGAAGCAGGGATAGTTTGGGTGAACGATTGGTTGGTTCGCGATCTTCGCACGCCTTTTGGAGGGGTAAAAGCTTCTGGAGTGGGACGTGAAGGAGGCTGGGAAGCCCTGCGTTTCTTTACAGAACCGAAGAATATTTTTATTAAGCAGTAAAGGAATATTATAAACAAAAGAAAGGCGCCTTCATCTGAAAGCGCCTTTTTAAATGCATTTGTTTTTAATAATTCACTAAGATGTTTGTGGTTTCTCCAGCCGTTATACTGAACTTAATGACCTGTTGATTGAAATTTCCATCTTTTTCATCATATAATTTAGTCTTTAGCTTATTAGAAAGTCACATTGACTGTTGTTGTTTTACCCTTGTCAATCGTAAATGAATATAATTGATGGGCCGATTCTCCTTCTTTTTCTTTGTTCAAGATCATTGTATACTCGCCATGTGCAAGGTCTTCAAAGTGCATACTGCTGAAGCCACAAGAGGTTATAACTAATTCCTTTTTGTAAACAAAAGAATAGTCTTTACTTTGAATGTTAAGTGTTCCTTTTGTGTAGTAATCTCCTGTACAGAAATGTTGAATATTAATTTTCAATCCACCTTTTGGGGCCATTTCTAGTTCAATAATGTTGTTCTTTTTTATTTCTTTCGGAGCAAGAATTCGATAGGCCTGTGCGTATTCCTTTCCAACAAACAAATAAGAAGTGTCCAAGCTTGCAATAAGTAGAGTGTTATTTGATTTGATTTTTTTGTCGAGTGAAAACTTACCGTTTACATCCGTTTTGGCTCGAAATACTGGTTTACCAATCGTTGTAATCTGCCCATTAAAGACCTGAGATTCAAAAATACCAAGTTCAATACCAGAGTGGGCTTGTTTGGATTGAGGGTCATAAACATAAGCGCTAAAAGGCTTTATAGTTTCCGTGTTTTTCTTGCAGCTACCAATACCAATAAGAAGGGTCAATACGCAAAATAAAATAGTAGTCTTTTTCATTCGTGTAAATAATTGAGTGTATGTAAATATAAATTAATATTTATTATGAGAAGAATAGAAAGGCGCCCTTAACCGAAGGCGCCTTTTTTAATGCAAATATTTTTAATAATTCACCAACACATTTGTGGTCTCGCCAGCCTTAACGCTGAATTTAATGGTCTGTTGGTTGTAATTTCCATCTCTTTCGTATCGAACATACAACTCATGATCTCCTTCTGCAATACCTGTGAATTCATGATTTGTACTTCCACAAGCGGAAGTTTCATAGTCGCTGAAATCTGAGTGGTAATAGTTAGTGCATAAGGCACTAAGCGTTGCTTTGTCCTGTCCTGACCCATCGCAAACATGCTGTATTTGGAGATTTACAGAACCCGTTGGAACCATTTGTAATTCCAACAAGTTTTCAGTCTTTTTCTTATTCAGAATTCGTGTTCTGGATTGTGCAGATTTACCTACAAAAGTGTACTGTTTACTTCTGTTTTCAATGATGAAGCCGAGCTCTTTGGTTTTCAATTTTTTGTCAACGAAGATCTTTCCTTCCGCGTCGGATGTTCCGATGAAAAATGGGTCACCTATTGTTTCCAACTCAACGTCTGGTTGATTGAATTCCGAGATAATTAATTCGGCTCCAATGATTGGTTGCTTGTTCTCTGGGTGGTACAGATGAATGTCGAATGGCTTGATTCTTTTTTGGCCCAATTTATTACAACTTATTAGTAACAAAACACTTAGCAAAAGTGAGGCAATGAAGGGAGTTTTTTTCATAGAATAGTTTTTTAGCAGAGACAAATATAAAGAAAGGCGCTCTCATCTGAAAGCGCCTTTAACATCATCGGGCTGATTTACTTTTTTACCCAGCGCAATGTCTTGTTTCCAGTGGTGGTTTCCACATGGACGAGGTAAACCCCTGGGTTCAAGGAAGAGGTATTAACCTGTACAACCTGACTCGTTGCCGATTCAGCAATAACCATTTTCCCATCGGAAGAATAAACGATGTAATGCGTAATGTCACTGCTTTCAGATTTTATTGTCATGCTTTCGGAACCTGGGTTTGGACTCAATGAAATAGCTTGATTCATGTTAAGGTTTTTCAAACCGCTTGAAGAATCAACACAGAAATTTTGTGTATTCGTAGAGCCAAAATTTGCGTTAGCTTCAGAAATATTTGCCAATACATTGTTGTCATTCAAGTTGGTTAGGGTATACATTCCATTTCCTCCTTCTTGTGAAGTACAACCCGTCATACCATCTCCATAACTGTCTTTTATGATGAAGTTATAACAACCATAGGATAGACAGAAGTCAACTTCAATGGTGTCTGGCATATCGTCTGTATAAGGTCCGCCGCTATAAAGAACGGCACCGCTTTGTGCTTTTAATTCCCATGAGGTTTCAGATCCGTAACAGTCCAATTCCAGATGCAAGCGCGCGTTGAAGTCGGTGTTTACAGCTGTAAAGTTCTTGTTCAAAACGTCATTACTTGGGTCTTGATCCCCAACCATGGCATTCACGCTGTCAACTTTAGCGTTAAAAACAGCAGACCCAGTTGGAGAAGTTAGGGTGGGAAGCGAAATGGCAAAATTGGCACCAGCCGCAACGGGAGAAGTAACGTAGTAACTCATGTTGTATGAACCGTTAAATCCATAACTAATTTTAGCGAAGTTAATGACGTTGGTACCTGCGTTGGTCATGTTGAATTTGGGTTGAACTTCTGTGCCACATACAGTCGTTTCGATGTTCGTAAGGTTGTTCAATGAAGCATCTAACGAATCTGAACCAGTTGCAGGGTCTACTCCGTCTAATACTGTAATACCTGTATTGTTAGGGTCTAACCAATCTTTCAAACGTGCATCAGGAGTGGCGCCACTATCCCAGGCGTAACCAAATCGGCCGTAGTAATCGGGTTGGTTGTTATCATTCGTACCCACACATGCAGCCTGGCCACCTGAAAGGACGCCAATTAACTTTTTGTCTTGGTTAAACAATGGCGATCCGGATGATCCGGGCTCTGTAACACCTGCATCCCAATCTGAAATTCTCCAGGTACGGTTTTGAAAACCGTTGAATGAAATGGTCGTTTGCGACAACGCCTGATTTTCTTGACAAATCTTTTTTATATCCCCATCGGGATGGTGAATTCCGGTACCTGATGAGGCATT
>JAOASF010000162.1 GCA_025210175.1 Crocinitomicaceae bacterium
ATGTAATTGTTGGAAACGCCACGCCAGAGGCTGAACAAGGATTGAACGTGGGTAGAATGATCTCCTTGATGGGATTGAATACCGTGAAAGTTCCAGGGATGACTGTGAACCGCTACTGTTCTTCAGGTTTGGAAACCATTGCCATAGCCCAAGCTAAAATCGAGGCAGGAATGGCCGATTGTATCATCGCTGGAGGAGTAGAATCGATGTCTACCATGGCGATGGGAGGTTGGCGTATTGTGCCCAATCCAAAAGTTGGAAAACAAAACCCAGATTATTATTGGGGTATGGGCTTGACGGCCGAGGCAGTAGCCAAGGAATTCAAAGTGAGTCGCGAAGAGCAGGATCAATTTGCTTTGCACTCTCACGAAAAGGCAATTGCAGCCATAAAGGCAGGGAAATTTAAGGATGATATCGTGCCAGTAACGGTTGAACATATTTTCTTGGACGAGAACGAAAAACGTCAGGTTAAGTCCTTTACGGTAGATACAGATGAAGGACCACGAGCGAGTACACTCGAAGGGTTGGCGAAATTGCGACCTGTGTTTGCAGCTGGAGGAAGTGTAACCGCCGGAAATTCTTCGCAGACCTCGGATGGAGCTGCCTTTGTATTGGTGATGTCCGAAAAGAAAATGAAGGAACTGGGCTTGGAGCCAATCGCACGTTTGCTTTCGTATAAAGCAGTCGGGGTTGAGCCACGTATAATGGGGATTGGTCCTGTTGAAGCCATTCCGGCTGCTATCAAAATGGCTGGATTGACCCAAAACGATATCAACCTGGTGGAATTGAACGAGGCCTTCGCTTCGCAGTCGGTAGCGGTTATACGAGAAACAGGGCTGAACCCAGAAATCGTGAATGTGAACGGTGGTGCGATATCACTCGGACATCCATTGGGCTGTACAGGGGCGAAACTGACGGTTCAAATTTTAAATGAATTGAAAAGACGAAATCAGCGCTACGGAGTGGTGACCATGTGTGTGGGAACTGGACAAGGAGCCGCTGGAGTCTTTGAGAGATTGTAAATAAAAGTAGTAGAATAAAAAAAAGCAGGTTCGAAAACCTGCTTTTTTTATGTTCGTAAGGAGAATTCTTATTCTCCAGTTACTGTCGTTCTGTAAATTACACGGAATGGTTTTCCAGTTACTACTTCAAAGTCAATTGTAGCAACCTTCGTAATACCACCGTTTTTAGCAGCTGTTCCTGCACCAAGGTCAGTTCTACCGAAAGTAATTCCTAACCAAATAGTTCTTTCAGCAACACCTGTTTTTGTTCCTTTAGCTCCAGTTGCGATACCTGGGTACGCAGTTGTACATGAAGCAAGAGCAATACCTGCAACCGCTAGAGCGAAAATATTTTTGATTTTTCTCATGATAAATATTTTTATTCAGCGTAAATAATTAATGTTTTCTTCTGGAAAAGAATGTAATCAGTCGTTTCCTCATCGATTACAGCAATTGCTGAAGTGATTTTTCCTTTTTTGATCGCCTCACCCAAACCGTACTTTTGGTTCAAGTAAAGTGTTCCGAAAAGAACTGTTGATGTAGATTTTCCTACTTTATTTCCGATTGGCGCGTTTGCTGCAGTTACAGGAAGAACTAGTGTACAACTAGCAACTGAAACCAACAATCCCAAAGCCAAAACTCCTCTTAATACTAAGTTTTTCATAATGATCTAGTTTTATTCTCCGAATACTGTTGTTTTGTACTGAGGGAAAATCAAAACGTATTTCATCGTGATTTCCACAGCACCAATTGTTGTGATTCCACCGTTCTTTGCGGCAGTTTTAATTGTGAAGTCCTTCTCTTTTCCAAAAATCTTCATTTTGGCAACTCCAACTTTCGTACCTACTGGCTCGTTAGTCAATTGATAAGTCTGGGAAACCATACAAGATCCCAACATCAATGCAACTGAACCAGCTAAAAATACTTTTTTAAGCATACAGTTATAATTTAAGTTATTTAACAAACAGTACAAATATGTAAAAAAAATGGTTTGGATTTTAACATCTACGAACAAAGTTGGTGAATCTTATTTTTTAAACAGATTTGTATTTATTTCTAGAACTATAAGTTCCAGTTTTTTTTGATCAGCTCTTCGATAAGAACTTGATTTTCAGTTAAGCGCCCTGCATTCGTTAACAGGAATTTTTTCATTTCTAGTTTTTCTTCTCGGCTAGCCTGTTCATGCATTGTTAAAAAATTGATAAGACTAACATAATAGTATGGAGTCACCATCAAGAAAGGGGAGTCCAAGGCATGATCTGTGAAGTATTGAAACATATAATACGAGCGCTCCGAATCTTTGTAGGTAGGGTGAGCCAAGAGGTAGGTTTGATAGTCGGGCTGATACAAAAAGCTTACGAGGTCGTTCAAATAAGGGTATTCTCCCGCTGTTTTTTCTTTGGTTTCTTTGAATAGTTGGTTGTATGCTTCCGCATAATTATTCGTAGAGTCGCCGTAAAGAGTGGCGTTGATAAAGGTCAAGCGTCCCAAAAAATCCAAGAATATTTGATTTCCCTTGGAAGCCTTTTCACGCAAGGTACTGCGTCCATCCTCTTCGATGAGTTCTAGATCCATGTTTTCAGAAAAGTAACCAAACTCGTGACTTTCACCATCCACTTTCAATCGATACACTCCATCGTTGCACAAATCGCTGATCGGGTAATTCACCTCTCCCTTTTCTAGTTTCAGCGTATCAATAAAAATTTGATTCTCACCGATGAAGCCAAAAAGAAGTGCGTGCGTGGGTGCAGAATTGAGTTTTAAATGAAGAGTGTGTTGCGCCTTTTGTTCAACCTCCTCCTTGCAGGCTCCAAGTAGAACCAAGGTGAGTAGGCCGTAGATAAACATTTTCATAGTTCGGAAGTAAAATGTGATGCGAATATAGCAATCCCTTGCAGACTTTGAAGATTTATTAACTTCGAACAAACGCTCATATGGCCAATAAAACAATACCCAACAATCGATCCGTCGTAGATTTTATCAACGCTGTGGAACATCCCAAACGAAAGAAGGATGCTTTTTTGTTGTTGGAATGGATGCAAGAGCTAACCGGACAGGAAGCTGTGATGTGGGGCGACAGCATCGTAGGTTTTGGGTCGTATCATTACAAGTATGACTCAGGAAGAGAAGGCGATATGCCCTTGGTGGGCTTTTCACCAAGAAAGGCAAAAATGGTGGTGTACATCATGCCTGGCTTTGCTCGATTCAACGATCTGCTGGAGCAATTGGGCCCGTATAAAACAGGTTCGTCCTGTCTTTATATGTCCACTTTAGACAAAGTAGATCACGACATTTTGAAGGAGCTAATCAAGCGCTCCTTTACTTATATGAATCAAAAATACAATTGAATGGAAAGACCCTTGGTAAACCCCAAAACGGATGAAAACGACAAAGAATTACAGGACTTGATTACGTTTTACAACGAAACGCTCGGCTTTTGCCCGAACAGTGTAAAAACCATGCACCATCGTCCGCGAATTGCTTATGCTTTCATTGAAATGAACAAGGCTGTAATGGAAAATAAAGGACGCGTTACCAGTGCGCTGAAGCGGTTGATTGGTTACATTTCTAGTCATGCTGCGGGGTGTCGTTATTGTCAAGCGCATACCATCCGCGCTGCTGAACGCTATGGAGCCGAACAGGAACAACTGGAAAATATTTGGTCGTATCGCACGCACCAAGCCTTCTCTGAAGCAGAAAGAGTGGCCTTGGATTTCTCACTGGCTGCATCACAAATTCCAAACGCAGTAGATGATTCCTTGGCTCAACGAATGCGCGAGCATTGGAATGAAGGGGAAATTGTGGAAATACTTGGAGTGGTAGCCTTGTTTGGTTATCTCAATCGTTGGAATGACAGCATGGGTACCGAAATGGAAGGTCCTGCTGTGCAATCGGGTGAAGAGCTTTTGGCCGAAAAAGATGGTTGGAATGTCGGTAAACATGCCTACTAAGGCTAGAAAAGGAAAGTTATATTCGGGACAAAACCTGGATTTAAAGTAAATAAAAGAGCTGTTTCAAAAGCGATCTTGTTGAATTTCAAGGTCGCTTTTGTGTTTTTGCTAACGTAGTTCCTTTTCTCAAAAGCAAGACAAACAAGGCACTGAAGAGTGAAATCTTTATTTTCATTTGAAAAGAATAGTGAAAAATGGGGTTTCGGTAGCTGGGATTGTATGAATAGGACGCTTAACTGTTTTAGAAAGCCTATCTTTGTGACAAAATTTTGGAAGAATCATGTCTGAAACTTTAACACAAAAATCAACAACGGACATTTTGGATAAAAAGACTTTACTTGAAGCATTTCGCTTGATGTCTACAGCTAAAACTTTGGCTGAAAAATACGAGGCGAACAAAGAAGTAACAGCAAAATATGTACACGCAACTTCACGTGGTCATGAAGCGATTCAGTTGGCATTAGGTATGCAATTGAAACCGCAAGACTGGGTGGGGCCTTACTA
>JAOASF010000163.1 GCA_025210175.1 Crocinitomicaceae bacterium
CGGTTTATCAGCTCGAGGATTTAAAATACAGCAATGTAAAGGACCTGAAAATCGATCAGTGGAAACGATTGTGGGTAGCGACCTTGGGGAACGGAATTTACATTCACTCCTTCATTCCGATGAAGGGAATGGAAAACGGGTTTTTAACCAAGGAAGAGGGCTTGGTTTCCAATCGCATCACTTCGCTTTTTATTGAAGAGGGCAAACGAATTTGGTACGGAACGGAGGATGAAGGATTGGTGTGTATCAATTCCTATGGAAAGAAGATTTTTCATTTTAGCCGAAAAAACGGTCTGAATTCGAATATCGTTCGAACACTCAGTCTAGGACCACAGAATCATCTTTTTGTTGGGACTGCAGGCGGAGGAGTGAACGCAATTAATCTAAAAACGCCTTCGGTTCCGCTCTGGTCGATTACCTTGGAAAAAGGCTTGACATCCAACAACATTTACCTACTGGCTTTGGATCAGGAAGATCAATTAATTGTGGGAAGTGAAAAGGGCTTGGATCGTTTGCGGGTGGATGAAAACGGACAAGTTTTGGAGGTGAAACACTTCGGGAAAAATGATGGTTTTTCGGGTGTGGAAACCTGTCAATCGGCCAGCTATAGTGATGACGATGGTTCACTTTGGTTTGGAACGGTGAACGGACTGGTTCATTTCAATCCCGTGCATTTGAAGAAAAATACCCGCGCACCTCAATTGGCTTTTACCGATCTGAAATTGGCGTATCGTTCCATCAAGGAAACGGATTACAAAAACGTACTAGGCGCTTGGAGTCAAGTTGGCGATTTAACCTTGAGTGCGGATGACAATCAAATTGGTTTTGAGTTTTTGGCCGTGAATTTAAGTGCTCCGAATTCGGTGAAATACAAGTGGAAACTAGAGGGCTTTGATGAGCAATGGTCGCCTGAATCCAAGGAGCACAGCATGGTATATTCCAACCTCAATCCGGGTAAATACAGTTTCTTGGTGAAGGCCTGTAACGAGGATGGCGTGTGGACCAAGGACCCAATTCGTGTCAACTTCATCATCCTAGCTCCCTTTTATCAGCAAACGTGGTTCATTGTTTCTTCCATCTTGTTCATTGTTCTTCTGATTTATTTAATGGTGCGCTGGCGATTCAATGTCTTGCGTCACAAAGGAGAAAGAGAGCGTTCTCAATTGAAAATGGAAAAGGAATTGGTGGAATTGGAACAAAAGGCTTTGCGTTTGCAAATGAATCCCCATTTCATCTTCAATGCGATGAATTCGATTCAAGCACAAATTGGAACGGGTAATGATAAGGAAGCACGTTATTATTTGGCCAAATTTTCCCGATTGATGCGTCAAATTTTGGATCACACCCGAAAGATTACCATTTCCCTGAACGAGGAAATACAGACCATTGAGAACTATTTGTTGATTGAGAAATTCTGTAACGACAATCGCTTTGAATATACCTTGGATGTGCCTGAATCTCTAGAGACGGAGTTGATTGAATGGCCACCGATGCTCTTGCAACCTTTTATTGAAAATGCCATCAAGCACGGATTTAAAACCTACGAAGGCAAGGATGTAAAAGGGAAGATTGAGATTGTGTTTGAAGACTTGGGAGATTTTGTACGCTGCGTGATTCGCGACAATGGAATCGGACGAAACAAGTCGGCAGAGTTGAATGCAAAATCCAAAGAAACCTATCACAAAAGTTCGGCGATGGACATTACGCAAAAACGCTTGGAGCTTTGGGAACAAGGAAGCACCAAGGCACGCATGGTGGTGAGTGATATTGAGACGAATGGACAAGTGATGGGAACAGAAGTACTAATTGAAATACCTACGAAATGACAAAACCGGTGAAGGCAGTTATTATCGATGATATAGAACAAGCGCGATTGACTTTGCGCAAGGATTTGGAGGATTATGCACCGCAAGTAGAATTGATTGGTGAGGCGGATAGCGTAATCAATGGGGCTAAATTATTGAAGAATGTGAAACCTGATGTTCTGTTTCTCGACATTCAAATGCAGGATGGTTCGGGCTTCGATTTGTTGGATTTATTGCCTGAAATTTCGTTCAAAATCATTTTCATCACTGCTTCTGATGCGCATGCCATAAAGGCCTTTCGATACGCTGCTATTGATTACTTGTTGAAACCAGTTGATCCCGACGAATTGGTCGCTGCTTTGAACAAGGTAGAAAAGCGATTAACGAATGAAAACGACAAGTATCAGTTGCTCAATGAAACCTTGAAAAATCACCAGAAACCTTCGGAGCGTTTGGCTCTGCATTAACAGGATAAAATTGAAATTGTTCAGATTCGCGACATCATTCGCTGCGAGAGTTCGGTGAACTATACCGAGTTTTTCTTCACGAATCAGAAGAAAATTGTCGTTTCCAAAACCTTGAAGGAGTTCGAGGATTTGTTGACCGATTTGAACTTTTACCGCGTTCATCAGTCCCACCTCGTCAACACCAAATGCATTCGCGAATACGTAAAGACCGAGGGCGGCCACTTGATCATGACCGATGGATCCCTCGTTCCTGTCTCAACGCGTCGTAAAACGGAAGTTTTAAAAATGTTGGACCGTCTCTAGAGACTGATTCCTGGTCTTGTATTTTCGTCGGGTGTAACCGTTACACTTTGTCCATTGATAAAACTAGATTTCTTCGAATCGTACATAGCTTCCACATATTGTCCCGGCAAATAATAATCTCCCGCATATGCTGCAACAAAGAAGAATTCAAAGGACTTTCTTTCGTTTCGACGAAGGTCAAAATAGCTGTATACTACGTTGTCTCTAAAATCTTGGTAGTCGATGTTTCCACTCGTGAAATACCCGGTCATTCGTTCGTTTCGCAGTTCCCATCCAGCAGGGAATTGATTGGTTAAGGCGATTTCGTGAATGTCTTCGTCTCTTCCTTGGTGGTTCACATGCACACGGACTTTGAATTCGGTTCCTTGTTTGATTTTCTTTGGATCCAAGCGTTCGTTGTTGATGGTCAAGTATTCCACACTCAGATGCATTCCTTTGCTCCATTCCTTTTGCGGGTTTTTGTAGGGAACTCCCTTGGTATCGAAGGAGAAATACAGCTTTTGATTACTCGTATTTTTAATCTTGATTTTTCCATTCGCCAAATCGCTTGTCAATTTTTCGACATGAACCGAACTGTTTGCTGCAATTTCTTTTCTTTCGGCCTGGTTGTATTGATACTCAAACTGAGTCGATTGTCCGTTCTTACCTTCTCCAAAATGGAAGTATTGAACCGCTCGAAGAGAATACGCCGTTTCCTGTGTGCTCAGCCAGGTTGTTGACCCTAAAGCTTGTGTGATTTCGAGGTACAATTCATCTCTAGATTTGCCTTGGTCCAACATCACTGCTATTTCCAAACATAGCGCTTTGTCGCGAATGGAGGAGCCGAAGTTATTGTAGGCGTAAGCACTCACCATTCTTTTCAAATCACCTGCTTCAATCATGTTTTTGGCAACTTCTTTTTGTCCTGCTCGGAAGTAAGCGGCTGCCAATTGCCATCTTTCCAAAGGTCCGAGGTAGTTGTTTTCCTTCAAGCGATTCATGGCCCCCATGGCTGGTTTTCCGGCGATGGCAAGGGTGTATAAGCGATAGGCCTGATCCAAAGCTGAGTGACCCGCGAATTGCCAAGTGTTGGCTCTTTCGGTTTGAAATTGAACCCACTTGTTGATGAACTGATCGGACACCTGATATCCAGCTTTTTTCGCCTCGAGCATGAAGTGTCCAGCATAGTTGGTTCCCCATTCATTTGCCTGGTCATTTCCGGGCCAATACGACAAACCTCCATTCGCTGTTTGGAAACGATACAAACGCTTGATTCCAGCTTGAATGTTGGTTTGGATTTTCTTTTTCTCCTCGCGATTCAGATTGATCAACGATGCTAAATATACTTGAGGGAAAACCGATGAGGTGGTTTGCTCCACAC
>JAOASF010000164.1 GCA_025210175.1 Crocinitomicaceae bacterium
AGTTTATCGGACTCAACTCACACTTAGCAACATATTGAGGACCTGCCACTACATGAAAACAATTTGCGAGTTAAAAAAAGGGTTGAACTTCTGTTCAACCCTTTTTCGTTATTCAATTTCAAAAATACGTTCCTAGTAATAGATGTAGGTATAAAACAACTCTTTGAATTCTCCTTCATCCGTCACCATGTTGATGCGCAAATAGTTATCCAAGTACGTAATGGAACCTGTTGCAGGTTTTGTTCCATATACATTCACGGGATACGTGTATTGGTAAGTCATTTCGGTATCGAAAGTTCCAACCCCTGCATCGACTAAATCGAATTGTAAATACTGAAATTCGCCATCGTTGTTGGACAATCTCAATTCCATTTTTCGATCCCCAATTTTATTAATGCGACCATAATTCCAGCGGAAATTATTCGTAGTGGTATCCGTACTCACGTACGCTAAATTCAAATCACGTCCTAAACTTCTGTAGATCGAGAACACTCTAAATCGACGATGGGCATGGCTTTTTTGCGACCTCTTTCCAGGTTTCGTCACCAAGTCAACGAAATTTTCTCCGTCTTCCTCAAAGGACATCACCCCAACCTTGCCTTTCGCAATCTCTTTACCATTGATCAGCCATACTGCATCGTCTGGCGCATCGGCATCCGTCGTAAACTCGTATTCTTTTTCAGTATACAAGGTGCGATTGGAGTTAACCTGAACAGTACCTGCTTGTTCTTTCTTACAGCTGGCAACCGCCGCTACCAGGGCAAGAGAATAAATTACTTTTTTCATGTAGTAAACGTTTGATGTATAAAATTTTAGTTATCAATTAATGCGAAGAAATTTTCCAAGTATTCACCTTCGTCAGTATTCATGTGAATGGTCACATAATTCCCCTTTCGAACAATGGTTCCCTGCACTTGCATGTAACCATATTCTTGTGTCGGAACGTTGTAATCATACGTCAATTGCGTATCAAAAGAAACCACTTCCGGTTCATTTAAGCTGAACTGAAAATACCAAAATTCTCCGTCTGGATTGGTCAGTTTAAGTTCCATTTTGCGCTCCCCAATTTGCTTGAGTAGCCCCGTTTTCCAGCGATGATTGGAGGTAGTTGAATCAAAATCGCCTGCATGCAATAGGCTATTTCCAAAACATTCATACAAGGGATGGATGTAGTAAGTCCCCTGAATATAGGCTTTCTTGTTTTTGCGTTTCGACACCTCTACTGCATCAATAATCACGCTTCCCTCTTCGTAAAACGAAAATTCCATGGACTGACCAACAGACTTATCCTGTCCGTTAACCCGCCAAATCGCATTATCCGGAATGGGTTCCGTACTCGAAAAGGTATAAACCGTGCTGGTGTACAGCATACCCTCTGGAGCCAAAACCTTGCCTGGGTCATTTTTGATACAACCGTAGAGCACAACAACAAGTAAAATGGATATAGTGGTCTTCATTGAATAGTAATTTGGCAGCAAATTTACATTTCCTTTTCAAATAAGAAGTTTAATTCTTCAACATTTTCTTTTCGCGAGCAACCCTCTTTTTCTCAGCATTATAGTATTCGATATAGTTATTGTTCAACTTTTTGGCCTTCTTTTTAGCGAGTTCACCGTTGTTGCGCAATACATTCACGACTCGATCATATTCCAACTTGATTTGCTCATCAATTTTGCTTCGTCTTTTCATTTCCGCCCTTTCTGTGAAGCGGAGCCATCTCATTTGCTCCTTGTGAGAATCTTTGAAATCCTCCATCAACCTGTACAACCATCTGTAAAGTTCCTTACTGGCATAATAAGCACATTTTGTGTCTTTGAAGCTGCGCTGAATCACCAGTAGTAAGGAATCTTTAGTGGCCAAAGCCACCCGTTCGCCACGTAGAAGTAGGGAAGTATTTTTGATGAGTTTGGTGTAATTTCTTTGGATCTGGTTTTGAATAGACCTCAACTCATTTTTATCCTTCAACACCCCATTAATACTCTGCACGAGCGAATCATGGCAAATGCCGTGCTTATGAAAAAGAGAGTCTAATGATGAATGATTCTTTTGTATGGGAAGCTCAAAAATGTCCAGTTCGGAAAAAATCAAAAACCTCAAGTCGGTATTCAGTCTCCAATTTTCTTCACTCAGGTAGGAGAGATTCGTTTCTAACTTTTTCAAAATATTCCTTGCATTCAGCTCGATCTCGGCCAACTTTTCAGCCTGAAGGTCTTGCAACGAATCTATCTGACGCTCATAAAATTCATTTTTCTGTTGAAGCAATGCTGCCTTTTCGTCCTTTAATGTTATCGCACTCCCTCCTGCATTTCTTATTTTGCGCTCCAACTTTTTCGCTTGGCCACTGTTGATCCTCAACAAACTTTCGTAGCCATTACTGATGGATTTTATCTTTCTACAACTTCTCTTTCGCTCCGAATCCCAAGTAAGCGCTCTTGACCTCAAACTCTTTTGAAAACGCAATTCGTCGCGGTTCTTTTTCTTGTTCTTCTTTTTTTGAAAACTGGATAAATATCTGGCCGTTTTAAGGGTTCCTCGATTGGTTACTCCCGCTACTTTATAGTAATGAAAGGCGCTGTCGTAATATATCTTTTTAAGCAAGGAGTCCTTTTCATTGGCATACCGAGTTGTGTAAAAATCGCCTATGTAGGCTTGCTGGTTCGCTAAATCTACCCCATCTATAAGTCGCTGATTTTCAATTACCGTAATGTTGTACTGTAGTTTTTCAAGGGTATCCAATCTCAAAAAATCATCACATGGAACACATAATCGACCTTCTCTCTCCTGAAACAATAGACCCGAATCAAAGCGATGGAAATAACTGGAATCATTCGAAAATGCTACACGGTCCTCGATTTCATTTTGAAGAGACCAAATTTTATCCGTTGGAAAATGAGTAAGCACAAAGTTTTCTGGAGGTGCTAAATAATAATCATAGTTCTGTTGAAAGGTAGTTATAGACTTATACCGATAAACAAAAAGGTTATTAATTTGAATCAGTAGACTGGGAATAAATTCGAAATAGGTCTTTTCCAATGTATCCAACACCACCTTCTTTTTTCCACATTCACTCAGCGATTTGTACGATACATACTTGATTCTTGTTTTGGTTTTTGTGAACCATTTTCCATTCCATTTTTCACGGACAGAACAAAACTTAGTGGGCATAATTTCTTGCATATAACCAACCGACGTTAAGTCCAACAAGTACCATCGTCCATCGATAGTAACGGCATTCCAAGCATGATTGGCAAAAGCGAGCGAGTCACCTACATCAAACAAATTATCTTTTAGGTATCCCGTAACGGTATAGGAAGTAATACCGGCATGGAAGCAAAGGGTATCGAACAAGTGCGCAAAGTCTAGGCACGTACCTGTTTTTTTCTTCAATAAATAGCTGGCTGAAGTATGGGCAGAAAATCCTTTGGAGGAATTCAATGCCGAAAAGTTATAATGAAACTCATTATTAATCCAAGCCGTGATATGATTGATTTTCTCTAGCTCTGTGCGGTCATTCTGAGTGAGGTAGTTGGCTAACAATCTTGGATCTCTTGCTGATTTTCTGGGCACCTTAATGTATTCAAGCGTATTGGGAATGGTCAATGTCTGTACAAGCCCCATGGTAGAAGAGAAAACCATTACTGTAAGAAGGAAGTAGCGCAGCAACATAAATCAGTAAGATCAAAAATAGAACGTGAGTTGAAAAAACGTAGGATTTTCTCAAAGATTGTTTGCCGAATTCTATTCTCTTATTGGATCAAAGCCTGTTAAAATCAAATAATGGACAAATCACTACGCTTAATCAAGAAGGTGCTGCACGCATTAAAATGACCGAGTAAACCCCAACTCAACTTCTCAAATTTGATTCTATAAAACACTGTCTCATGCGAATCAAAATTATTTTCTCCACTCTATTATTGACCTTCATCTATGCTTGTTCCAATAGCATTCAAGGCATCACTTCCATGGATCCAGCTTATGCCAAATACGTCAGCGCTTATACGACGGGCATGATGTCGAGGACCAAAGCAATCACCCTTCATTTGAACGATAGTTTGCTTTTAAAAAAGGAGTGGAAGGAAAAAGAGCTCGAAAAATACATTGAGATTTCACCGGCTATCCAGGGCGATTTTTCCATCAACGAAGTGGGCGTTTTGCAATTCATCCCTGCTGAACCCTTGCCGAGTGCTACACTCTTTACGGCAAAATTAGAATTGGACCAATTGATGGACGTGGACAAGGGACATGAAAACTTTGTATTCCAGTTCTCGACCTATGCGCAACAAGCATATTTATACAACCACGGATTGCGCACCTATGATGAATACGAAATTGAAAACCTCTACCTGACGGGTGTCATTCGTTTTACCGATTACGAAGATTCAGCCAAAGTCGCGGATGCATTAACGGCAACGTACAACAAAAAGAAAGTAAAGGTGCATATCGAGAGAAACGGCAGCAATGAGTTCAACTATCGCATCGACAGTTTGGAGCGCACCTATCAAGTCGGGAAACTGCATTTAGAATTGGATGGCAAGGCGTTCGGGATGACTGAAAATCCGAAAATTGACCAAACATTGGCTGCTCTTGGAGATTTTTATCCGAGCAATTATGTGGTAAAAGACGATGGTGATCAGACCTTGGAAATTGCCTTTACGGAGAACTTATCTGTTTCGCAAGATTTGAAAGGACTCATTCGAATTGGTGGTGATGAAAACCCATCGTATACAATCGAAGAAAACCGAATTACCTTTTTCTACCCACGCCATATCGAAGGCTTGAAAAAAGTCGAAGTATTCCCGGGAATTCAAAATTTCCGCGGACACAAAATGACTCAAAAACATACCTATTCAGTAGAATTCCAAAGCCCAAAACCGCGTGTTCGATTGATCGGATCTGGAAACATCTTACCGAATTCGCAGGGACTCATTTTCCCTTTTGAAACCATTGCTTTGAAGAATGTAACGGTTCGTGTGGTTCGTATCCGTGAAACAAATGTGCATCACTTTTTACAGTCCAACAATCTCGACGGAAACGACGAATTGGGTCGCTTTGGAGACGTTGTTTATGAGAAAGATTTAGCACTCGACAAAGACAGCAAAAAGAACTTGAAAGAATGGAATCGACAGGTATTGGATTTAACCAAAATCATCTCGCCTTCACCTGGCTCGATTTATCAAGTGGGAATCAAATTTGACCGAGATGATGCGATTTGTGATTGTGTTTCAGCCGAGGAAGATGACGTCGACGCCGAAATGGACGAGTATGAAGAAGTGGAGGAAATGGAAGAAATTGTTCTCAATCGTGAGGAAGATCCCTTCTGGAATGAACGTCTTTGGAGATCCTGGGGACTGAACCGCGACTACCAAAGCTACGATTACTATTACGACGATTATAGCCCATGCAACAAACGTTATTACTACGGTAAGGCAGCCACCCGAAATTTACTCGCATCCGACCTTGGAATCATCTACAAACTCGACGAAGACAAGACCGCCCATGTCTTTGTGAACAACCTCATCTCCACCCAACCCATGGCAGGTGTAACCTTGAAATTCTACTCGTATACCAAGGAATTAATTGCCTCTGGAACGAGCGATGCTTCAGGGAAATTTCAATTGAAACTTGCGAAAAAACCCTTCCTTTTGGTGGCAGAACAAGGCAGTCAGCGAGGGTACTTGAAGCTGAGAGATGGCTATGTAAATTCACTCTCCAAATTCAACGTGGAAGGGCAAAGTTTGACCCAAGGTGTGAACGGTTATCTCTATGGAGAGCGGGGTGTTTGGCGTCCGGGAGATTCCCTTTTTCTTTCCTTCATGTTGCGCGATCCGAATCACAAACTACCCAACGATTATCCGATCAAATTCAACCTTAAAAATCCGAGTGGACAAGTGGTTCATGAAACTACTTCGAATGCAGGAGTTGGTGGGATTTACGATTTCAAATGCAAAACTTCGAGCGATGCACCGACGGGTAATTACTTGGCAACTGTAGCCGTTGGGAACTTGAATTTTCAAAAAGTTTTCCGTGTAGAAACCATCAAACCAAATCGCTTAAAAATCAATTTCGAGAAACTAAAAGACAGTATTTCGACCCGAATCAATCACGAATTATCAGCACGGTGGCTACACGGTGCAAAAGCGAAGAACTTGAGTGCCTCGGTGAATGTGAAGCACTTCGCAACCGCTACTCACTTCGATGGCTTCAAAGGTTATTGTTTCGATTCCCCATTGCGCAAATACCAAAGCGACGAAACTCACATTTTTGACGGCGAATTATCCGAAGATGGGAAAATAAACATCCAAACAGAATTGAGTAATCGCTACGATGCGCCTGGTAAGTTGACCTCTGTTTACAACATCAAAGTTTATGAGGCAAGTGGGGAATTTAGCATCGATTCGAGAAGTGAAACGACCTCTCCATACGATACCTATATCGGTTTGAGTTCGGGTCAGATGAACGACAATCAAAGTTTGATAACGGATAAAAAATACAACCTCGGACTCGTTGCGGTGAACAAGGATGGAAAGAAGGTGAACAACACCAAAGTTCGCGTGCGCATCTACAAATTGCAATGGCGTTGGTGGTACGAACAAGGTGAAGAAGACTTGATGAACTACCTCGCACGTACTGGAACCATGTCCATTAAGGATACGCTCATTTCCTTAAATAATGGAAAAGGAACGGTTCCGATGATGATCCGCGGAAGAAGTTACGGTCGTTACCTGGTTACCGCAACAGATGAAGAGGGAATGCACCAAACAGGAATGGTGCTGCGCTTCGATCGCCCCTACTGGATACGCGGTAATGAATCGAACAACGAGGAGGCAAAAATGCTATCGTTCGCGACCGACAAACAGAGCTATACAGTGGGTCAAAAGACGGAAATCACCATCCCTTCCAACGAAGGTGGACACGCATTGATCAGCATAGAAAGTGGACAAAAAGTGTTGGAAAGCCACTGGGTCCCAACCACCAAAAACGAAACAAAATTCTCCTTTACAACAACCAAAGCCATGGCTCCGAGTGTGTATGTGCATGTAACCTTATTGCAACCGCATCAACTCACAAAGAACAACCTACCCATTCGCATGTACGGTGTGCTACCGATTACCGTTGAGGATTTATCGACCCATCTGAATCCTGAAATTCACGTGGCCGACGAGGTTCGTCCCGAATCCAAAATGCGCGTGGCTGTTTCAGAAAAATCGGGTAAAGCCATGGCTTATACCTTGGCGATTGTGGATGAAGGATTGCTGGACCTGACCCATTTCAAAACTCCGAACCCATGGTCGCACTTCAATGCTCGACTTTCGCTTGGCGTAAAAACCTGGGATATGTACGATCAGGTCATTGGAGCCTTCGCCGGGAATTTGAATGGACTCATTGCCATTGGTGGATCGGACAATTTCAAACTCGGCACACCCAACAAAGCAAACCGCTTCCCTCCCATGGTGAAATACGTTGGCCCCTTTTATTTGAAAGCTGGGCAAAAAGCAAATCACTATATCGATTTACCCGCCTACATCGGTTCGGTTCGCGTAATGGTCATTGCTCAAGCCAATGATCAAGCCTATGGAAGCAGCGAGAAAGATGTGCGCATTGCCAAACCGCTGATGGTTCTTACCACCTTCCCGAGAACGGCTATGCCGGGCGACGAGATCGATGTACCGGTGACCATTTTTGCGATGGATAAAAAAATCAAGAACGTCGAAGTAAGTCTGAAAACAAATGAGATGATCGAGGTACTAGACGAACGTGTAAAATCCATTTCTTTCGAGGAGGAAGGTGAACAGTTGGTGTATTACAAATTGAGAATGAAGAAAGCCATTGGAATGGGTTCTTTGGAAATCAATGCACAATCAGGTTCTGAAACGGCACGTGATCGAGTGGAGTTTGATATTCTTTCACCCAACCCGAGCATTACCAAAAATGAGAGCTTCGTTCTTCAGCCCGGAGAAAGCAAAACGGTGGATGTCAAACTTTTCGGAATGTCGGGAACCAATGAGGTCGATATCGAAGCCTCTTCCATTCCCTCTTTGCGCTTGAACGAACGAATGGATTAT
>JAOASF010000165.1 GCA_025210175.1 Crocinitomicaceae bacterium
CATAGGTTTTAAACTGTTGAACCAAAACAATGGTCTTATTAGGCTTCTTTACGATAAGGCATAGGTCATGTTCGATAAAATCGGTGGTTACATAATCTTGCCCCTTCGAATCGATCAAATGAAGTTGCTTGCTCGTGGAGTCCTCTTGGATGTAGGTGATGTAATTCTCATGAATTTGAGGGTTTTCAAAATCTGAAATCTTGACTTCCTTTTTGCTTTTGTAATTCAGTGCGTACACACCGTTGCCTTTATTCAGAACCACCCAAGATGAGTTGTGTTCCTTATATTTTCCAAGGTAGTACAGGTTATCTGAAACACTCTGAACATAGTTGGAGTCCGACATAAAATAAAAGTAATCTTCATGCAAAGGATAGATGTCCTTATTTTGAGCGGGCTTCAGAATTTTCCCTGTTTGGCTCAATATTCCCTTTTGTCCATTTTGTATGAAAACCGTTTGGTGGGGTGAGCGAAAAGGAAAGACATACTCCAAATTAGAGGGCAGTTCGACCTTTAAACTTCCATTTTGTATCCAAAAATGATGGTCCTTAAAACGGATGAGCGGAAGATCTTGAGCGAAACAAAGACTAGCTAAAAAAAGGAATAAAATCGAACTACCTAATCGAATCATATATGTTGCTTGATGAGGATATCGAGATCCTTAACATCGTTAAACGAATAACTATTAATTCCCCCAAATATCAAGGTTTTTGCTGATTTCTGGTCTTTTGTCAACATTTTTATGTCCTCCTTATTGAGAATGGCCACAGTGTTGTCTGGATAAATCATTACAAGTCCGCAGTTTGTGTTGTCGAGAAGGTGGAAACGATCGCCCTTGATTTTGAGAGGAACAGAAATTTTTTGTCCAGGTACTACGAAGAAAGCTTTCGACACTTCCAAAAACTTATCATCGTGCTGGAAACGACAAAACATGGGTTCATTTTCTGGAAACAGATGCAAAATATCCCAGTTGTACGTACCAAAATTGGTAAGTGTTGCAGTTCTATGTGCCTTGCCATCTTTCAATTCTTGCATGTAATTGGTAAACTTTTCTGCACTGGCCATAGCTTCTTCATTGATGAATTCCCCTTGATTTTCAACCGTAACAGGTGTTGCTTCAAAAGTTTGTTGACTCGTTCCTTTGCGAACGGTAATGTTGTACCAACCTTTTTCGGTGGTTCCTTCGATTTTCCCAATGTACTTTGAGGCCGTTTTGGATCCATTGGAGAAAAAATCAGTTTCCTCCTTGGTGTACCATCCGATTATTTTTTGATCCTTTAATTCTGGAAAATTGCTGGTACTCAATGGTATGGAAAAAAGATGGCCCGTACTTTGCGCCATGGCAATGGCATTGTTTTTCGTCTTCTTAACTGTAGGATTAGTAGAAGTTGAAGCAGGAAGAGTGCGTTCTGTCCAGGTGTTGGATGCGGTATCATAAACAAAAAAAGGAAAGTTGGTTTCCTGTCTTTCTGAAATCAATTCTACTTCAAAGCTTTTGCCTTGCTTTATGCGCACTGGATTGTGGTTTTCGTCAGTTCCGTCTATTTCAAACATTCCTCCGGATGACAATACGCCATCTTGGTGTAACATGCTGATGTCTGAACACATTATTTCACCCAACGTATGGTACTCTTTCCATTCTACGCGCACCTTTCCCTTGACATCTTCACCGTTTAGCGTTTCAAAACAATTGTCTTGAAAACGAACCTGACTACCGGATTTGAAAGTAACTGTCCCTCCTTTTTTCGCATCAACGACCTCATATTCTGCCGGTTGAATAGCTGAAATGGAGGTTGTGGTTTGAGCGGTGTTATCCGTTTTAGGTGGGTTTGTCTGACTTTCATTTTGCGTGGCAGATTTACAACTGTAAAGAGCAGTACCCAGGCAAGCAAGCAATGTGAAGAATGCGGTTCTCATAATGTTTTTTATTAGTTGTAAGTTAAATATAGCGGTATTGTTACAGCCTGCGTTACGAAAGAGAAGAGAATTGGTAGAATAAACAAAGCAAAGAAAAAAGGGCAAATATTTCACAGGCGTGATTATCTGCCCTCCAAACCAGTACATACCTAAACTTGTATTGATTTCACTAACAAACCTAAAACCTAACTACCTAACCTAAATCGAATGTTTGCCCAAATTTTTGGGCTATTTCTTTGGTGAATGAGTGGGGCAGGCTGTATCCACAAGCGGTATGAAGAGATAAATGGGTCATCTTCACAAGTAAAATATCAGGAATGAATAGGGAGGTTGGGAGTAGGGTTAACCTCGTTTCTGTATGTTGTAAAAGTCTCATCTTATAATTTGATTTCCAAACTTTTAACATTGCTGATGGTGGCTTATGTTAAGTTCGAACAACTATGGTTGTGGTTGAAAAGTTTGCAGTATTCAAAAAAATGTCTTAACATTATGATATCAAAATGATATTACAATGAAAAATGAAAAAATGATTACCCCAGCCAGTGGATATATTTTCCTCTTTTTGGCTTTGTTCTTTTTGGCAGGAGGGATTACAGGTATAGCTGTGTTTCACGTTCCTATGTTTGCTTTGTTATTCGTTGGGTTATTAGGAATTGTGCCTGGATTCTTTATTGTCAATCCCAATAGCTCGAAGGTTCTAGTGCTTTTTGGGAGATATGTTGGTACAGTTACCGAAAACGGTTTCTTTTGGGCGAATCCATTTTATAGCAAAGAAAGAATCTCCTTGAGAGCTCGCAATTTTGACAGTGAAAAGGTAAAGGTTAACGATAAAATTGGGAACCCAATTTTGATCAACGTCATTTTGGTTTGGCGAGTGGCAGACACGTATAAGGCCGCCTTTGATGTCGATAATTATGAATTCTTTGTTCGCGTACAAACAGATGCTGCTGTTCGCAAACTAGCTGGTTCGTATCCATACGATAATTTCGACGACGAAGAAGCTGAGTTGACTCTTAGATCGGGGATGGATGATGTGAACAAGGCCTTGGAGGCAGAGATTACCGAGCGACTAGCTATCGCCGGAATCGAAGTGATGGAGGCGAGAATTGGATATTTGGCCTATGCTCCAGAAATAGCGAGTTCTATGCTGAAAAGACAACAAGCCGTGGCCATTGTAGCTGCCCGTAAAAAGATTGTAGAAGGAGCTGTTGGAATGGTCGAAGATGCTTTGGAATCCTTGGCTAAGAACAATATTGTGGAGTTTGACGACGACAAAAAGGCGACCATGGCGAGCAATTTAATGGTGGTGCTTTGTGGCGATAAGGAAGCGACGCCGGTAATCAATACAGGTACGTTGCACCAGTAAAAAGGGCCTAATAATGAGCAAGAAAAAATCATTCATGTTGCGCTTAGACCCCGAAATGTACAAGGCGATTGAAAAATGGGCCGCGGACGAATTTCGAAGTGTAAATGGGCAATTGGAATGGATGATCGATAAGGCACTAAAAGACGCCAAGCGAAAGCCAAATAATAAACCGAAAGAGGAATGAAACTTCACGTTCATAAACTAAAGGGGCAGTTTTCCTTTCATGAAGACTTTCGTGAATTGGGTAAGGGTAAAATTTCAGGTGGCCTCAAGCCCCGTCTGGAATGTTATGTCGGTTCTAGTACCTATCAATTAACGGTAAGAGGTTTTTTGAATCGCATTTTCTCACTGTATAAAAATGGAGAATTGCTTTTTGAATCTAAATCAGTCTGGAACAAAAAATACCCTTTGCGAAGTTGTAAAAATGCCTTGCCCGTTCGTCTCACCTATGTTTTGCGGAGAGATTTTAAAACTGACATTGCATTGTATGACGACAAGGGTGTTTGTTACCTCCGGACCAATTCAGTTGGAAAGCCATTTGATTCAAATTGGACCTTTGTTTCGGAATGGAAAAAAAGCTTGGACCCCCAATTGCAAAAAGACTTGGAAGTTTTCGTAAGTCTAAAATTGGTTTTAAATACAAAAAATAGATGAGTAAAAACACATATGTAGAAAAACAGTATTTCACCCAATGGTGGCTGTGGCTGTTATTAGGCGGGATATATTGTGGAATAATTGCTTTAGCAATGTATCAATGGATTACAGGTGAGCAAGTTGGTGACAAACCAGCAAGCGATGTAGAACTCATAATATTGGTGTGCTTTTTCGGACTATTCATTGGGATCTTTTCACGATTTCATTTGTTCGTCCGGATGGATGACGATCAGCTCTATTTTCGATTCTGGCCCTTCGTTCGCAGAACTAAACCGACGAGTGAGTTAATGGGTTATGAGATGATCGATAGAGGAGTGGTAGTTAATCAAGGTATAAAGCTCTCTCAATATGGATGGGTATATTCCATCAAAGGAGGGTGGATGATTCGGTTGAAATTCAAAGATGGAACCACATGGAATTTGGGAACGAGCAAGCCGAAAGAACTCGAAAATTTCTTGGCTAAAATGCTTCGTTGAAAACTAGTTTCAAATGGCAAAGGGAGCTCGAAAGCTCCCTTTTTTCGTTTATAGTAGGAATTTGCAACAGTGCCGTGACTTAAGGGTTTTTCATTAAAAAGGTCGAGCCAATATCCATATTTTTTTACCAGAATCAAAGAAAATGGTTAAATGTTAACGAATATCCCTTTTCTTTAATAGGTTTGTTTTCAAATGATTACCTTGATTTTTTGAGATTGTTTACCAAAATCAATTTCCACGAATCAACATATTTCTTATCTTAAATAAAGGAATTGGTTATCGTTTATAAGAGGTACAATGCAGAAGTATTTTTGTTGGGCAGTTTGGCTGTTTTCTAGTTTGGCTTATGGGCAATTGAATGCTTCTTTAACGAAGCCAGTCTGGAATGTGGGAACTGTTGCGGAGGTGTTTGATCACCGAATTTTGCGATCGATAGGCGCTAATGATCAGCACGGTATAACGAATTTGGGTTACCAGAACTTAAACGACTTGCAAAAGGAGGTGGATGTCTACCAACAGCAAGGGACTTTTACAGTTGAAGTAGCAAAAAAAACAAAGGGTATATACCAGGACTTCTACAGAGGAGGCATGTTGCATTTTTTCTTAACGCGTACCACCTTGGCGAATGTCAACGCCCGAAATTTTGAAATTATCATCAAGGACTCTGTTAATCAAGCTATTTTGTTCAAACAAAGATTGGAGGACGACCCTGGAAACATTCCTTCGGGCTTGCAAGATTTGTATTGGAATTATTTTACCCTACCGATCCCCAAAAATCTACCAAAATCCTTTCATGTTTTATTAATTGACTACTCCGAAAAGCGTCCTAGAACGTATTCTTTCGTTGTTCAAACGTCTATTCAATAAATCAGACTGATAATAAATCAAAAAGGAGGTTTTTCAACCTCCTTTCGAGTTTTAATAGGTGGATATTCCCCCCGGTTTACCATAAGGTTGATTATTACCTAACACCTACTAGATAAACATCTCGTTTAATAATACTTTTCTGGGGGAATGTTGATCGAACCACTCGAAAGGATATTTTCTTTAGGTGAGTTAAATCCGGATCGTGCCTTTTCAACCAACTTTAACAAATATAACGAAAAGCTTTTATATGAGTGCATATTAAATTTTTCGTTCAAAGTAGAACAAAACATGGTTTCATTTGTATCGTTACTATTTGATTGCCAATATCTTTATGGTTATCAAGTTGTTAGTTGGCCGATATTGTTGTAACTTGCGAAAACACTGTTTACACGCTCCCGAATTCTTTCTGCTTAAAATATTAGGATTGGTTCTATTGAATCACAAAACGAATGAAAGAGGAATGGATAATTCTGAAGAATTAAAGCTTTTTTACAAGTATTACAATTGGGAGGCGTTTCCTGAAAACGATTGCAGGGTTTCGAAGCCAATAGATGATACCCGTTTTAATCGGAATAACGGTCAAGAAGTGGTGTTTATGGTTGAAGAAATTATGAATAGCTCAGGAATGACTGATCGATCGGCAAAAATCAAATTGGAAAGAATGATCCGAAACGAACTTCCAGAAAAGGTTGTGCACCAAGATCGGGTCAAAATCTGGATCTTGTTGAATTGGTTTAACAGTCGTTTTTAGTAATTTTCCATTCTATTTTTGAGTTATGAAAAAAATGAGAATTGTTCTAATGACCAGTCTGCTTTTAGTAGCGTGTACCAAGAAAAAAGTGGAGAAACTGGAGCAAAAAATGACGGACGGAACTTGGTATGTTTCCAATTTTAATGAAGACGGTGATAATGAAACTGGTCATTTTGCTGATTATACTTTTGTGTTCAAAACAGACGGAACGTTGGAGGCTTCAAAAGCCGGTGTTGTTACTTCAGGAACATGGTCAATGACAAAGGATAAGAGCAACGACGATAGTTCCACAGATTATGATTTTATTATTTCATTACCTGCTGTAGATAAATTGGATGAATTAAATGATGATTGGGATGTACTTGAACAGACGGACTCAAAGATTGATTTGATGGATGTGTCAGGCGGAAATGGAGGTACCGATTATCTTACATTTACGAAGAAATAAAACCTTAATAGTTAGGTTGAATGACGGGTTTCGCTGCTAGTTGAAACCCGTTTTCGTTTATTGCTCCTTATAAATTGCCTACTTTTGCACCCTCTTTTAACAAATTCACAAAGTTCAATCGCATGAAACAGGTATTAGCTCTCTTCGATATTCGACAAAAAGTAGATTATAAAACGGAGGTACTTTCTGGAATAACCGTAGCAATGGCTTTGGTTCCGGAGGCAGTAGCTTTTGCATTTTTAGCTGGTTTGTCTCCACTTACAGGTTTGTATGCAGCTTTCGTGATGGGGTTGATTACAGCTATTTTAGGTGGTAGACCGGGAATGATATCGGGGGCTACTGGTGCGGTTGCTATCATATTTGTGGGGTTGATTAGAGAAATCAAAGATCTGAACCCAGAGGCTGGATTGGATACGATAACGCCTAATATTTTGGCTACCGTTGTATTGGCGGGAGTTATTCAAATTGTCGCTGGTTTGCTGAAACTAGGAAAATTCATGCGCTTGGTTCCTCAACCGGTAATTTTTGGTTTTGTAAACGGTTTAGCTGTCATTATTTTTTCTGCCCAATTGAGTCAATTTACCGTTGACAGTACCGATCCGAATGCACCATGGATGCAAGGAGTGCAGCTTTTTACTTTCGTTGGGTTGGTAGTGGTTGCCATGTTGATTATCTGGTTATTGCCTAAACTAACCAAGGTAATTCCTGCTGCCTTAGTAGCTATTGTGGCTATTTGGGGAATCGTTGCTCTCTTTGGAATCGACACAACCACAGTTGGCGATATGGCCAGCATTCAAGGTGAGTTTCCACCGTTTGAAATCCCATCCATTCCTTTCAGATGGGAGACACTTGAATTGATTTTACCTTACGCGGTAATCGTTGCGGGAGTTGGGTTGATCGAAAGCTTATTGACCTTGAATATTGTGGATGAATTAACCGGTACACGAGGTCGTGGAAATAAGGAGGCAATAGCTCAGGGAACCGCAAATATTCTTTCGGGATTGTTTTCTGGAATGGGAGGATGTGCCATGATTGGTCAATCGTTGATCAATATCTCTTCTGGAGCAAGGGCTCGTTTGTCTGGAATAATTGCCGCTGTGATGTTGTTGATTTTTATTTTGTTTGGCTCGAGTTTGATTGAACAATTGCCTATGGCAGCTCTTACAGGTTTAATGATCATGGTTTCCATTGGTACATTTGAATGGGCGAGTTTGCGAACTTTTGGCAAAATGCCTAAATCAGATATTCTTGTTATGTTGGCCGTAACGCTCATTACTGTTTTTGTTCACAACCTCGCCCTTGCAGTGCTTGTGGGTGTTATTATTTCTGCGCTTGTGTTTGCGTGGGATAACGCAAAGAGAATACGTGCTCGTAAACACATCGATGAAAATGGTGCCAAGGTGTATGAAATTTATGGTCCCTTGTTCTTTGGTTCAGTTCAAGCTTTTCAAGAAAAGTTTATTCCAAGCGAGGACCCTGCGGAAATTATTGTGGATTTTCAAGAAAGTAGAGTTGTAGATATGTCGGCAATTGAAGCGCTTAATAAGCTGACAGAACGCTATCAAAAAGAAGGTAAAAAAATTCATCTTCGACACTTGAGTTCAGATTGTGTTCAACTTTTGAAAAATGCCGATAAACTCATCGATGTCAACATCGTGGAGGATCCAACCTATAAAGTAGTTTCTGATAGCTTGAGTTAAAGTGGATAGGAAATAAATACATAAAAAAATCCCCTTCATTTACAAAGGGGATTTTTTATGGAAATCAAGTGATCTATCTCAATAAATTGAAATGCCCTCGCACTACTTTTGTTTCGCCAATCTCTTGAACATAACTGTACTGAACAACGTAGGTATACATTCCTTGGGGACATAACTTCCCTAAATAAGTTCCATCCCAACCAATGTTTAAGTCCTCGGTTACAAAGAGCAATTCACCCCAGCGATTAAATATCTGCATTTGGTAGGAGTACAAGTCTGATCCTTTAACGTTAAAAATTGGATTGTGCTCGTCACCGTCTGGTGTAAAGGCAGTAGGGATATATAGAGTAGGGAAACAGTCGTTTCTTAATCCGATAATGATATGGTCGGTATAAGTACAGCCATTTTGGTCCGTTACCGTTAAGGAAATGGAATCTTCTGTGTTTACTTGAATGCTATATGAATAGGCTCCATTACTCCAATAATAAGCTGAAAACTGAGTGTTCGGCGCTAGGGTAATTGGGTTTTGCGGACAAATATTGGTGTCTGCCGGTAAAGAAAAGGGAACAATCGGATAAAAATCGACAAAAATCGAATCTCTTTCTTGACAGTTGTTTTGATCGGTTCCGGTCACCGTGTAAAGGTCCGATTGTGTGGGGGTGAAAGGTAGGTTATCGGTTACTGAGGCAGGTTGCCAAGCGTAGGTTTGAGCTCCTGACCCATAAAGCGTTAATTGATCTCCTGCACAGATTCCGAGAGAACTGGCATTGGCCACTACCTGCGGCAAATCATATACAGTTATTTCCAATGAATCAATAGAAACACAAGCATTGGTGTCCGTACCAAGGACGTAAATGGTTTGCGTCATGTTGGGGTGGAAGTAGTCGTAATTGTTGATACTGTTACTCCAATTGTAAGTGTCAGCCCCCGTTGCCCAAGCCTGAATAGAGTCTTGTAAACATAAAGACAAAGTGTCGGCAAAGGCTTCTACGTTGGGTAAATTGTAAACAGGTATCGTAATGCTATCTTCAGAGCTACAGCCCTCGTTTGTAGTGCCTACGACATGATATTGAGCTGTGCTGGTGGGATGAATGTAGGTTCCGTTGGTGAAGTTTGGCGTCCACTGATAGCTGTCGGCTCCAGAGGCTGTAACTTGAGTAGAGTCTCCTACGCAAAGTTCCGATGGTTGGGCTTGAATGCTCAAAACAGGATTAGGATGAACGGTTACCAAAGCACTGGAGCTGGGTGTACCTCCACAACAATCCATGAAATTTCGACTTCCTCTTACGGTATAGCTCGTTGTTTGTGTAGGGTAAACCCACAAAGAGTCACCGTCCGAAATATTGGTCAAATGAAGCGTGTCAGTATTGTATACCACATCAAAGTCAACGGGGCCATTGGCGTATTGAACCTGGAACTGGAGGAAAGTAGAATCTCCTTCGCAAATAGCCGTGTCTCCCGATATGGAAGGGAGGACAGTGTTGTATCCAACTGTAAAATACTGACTCGTGTTGTTCGGAAAATGAACATTAGAAATACCGGCCACCGTGAGGTAACTGTTCGAAAAACTAAAAGTCAATCCATCCAAAGACGAGAAGGTTGTTGCATCCTGAAAATCTCCATCATTGTCAACTAAAAGCACGAAGTTGTTCGGGTTGATTGGACCATTTTGATAGCCGTTGATGTTGCAAGTGTCAATTTTTAAATCCCAATTGAAAATGTCTGAAAAATTGGTTTTGGTTGCTCTCCACTCTTTGGCAATGCGAGATTGTACGTTGGCTGGACTCTCGTTATTCGATGTTCCTGATCCACAATTGGCTCCCAGGCGATGTCCAAAAACGACATAGGAAGTATCGTCAGAGAAAGTACCGGTATTGGCAACGTTGGTTGGAGATAAATTTGAGATATAAATTCTATAGGCATCATCAAAGGAGTGCGATTGTCGCTGGTACAGGCCTTCTGCATCGTCTCGTCCTATACCGATTACATTGTTGTGGTAAGCTGGGTTGGCACTAGCGTCCCAAATCAAAGCCCCATTGGTTGCCACGTAATCTCCATAGGTTCCTCCTCCTGTGCGATCGAGCGTTACGCCGTATTTGATCGCCAAATAGGTGTTTACCTTCATTACTTCTAAATTGGTAAGCGTTCTATCGTAAAAAATGTATTCGTGGATATAACCCTTGTAAGGGGAGTTCCCATTGCCGGGCTGTACCCCCATGTAAATTCCTTGTGGACCAGAAGATTGTGATGCAACTGCCGTATTGAAAGGCACTCCTCTTTCTAGGGCTAACATAGAAGTGGTGGTTTGTCGGCTACCTGTATAGGAAATGATGGTGGGAACAAAATCCTCCGCCCAATCGCGAGATGCATTCGTACTGTTGGTTGGCGATAGGCCAATGGCAATTCTTCCGGTAGCATTCAGCAGGCGGAATTGGATGGCGTGTGGAGAGTTGTTGTACAACAATAAGTGATTGTTTGGGTTGGAATTGGGTTGGTAGTAAGCACAAAAGAAGCTTCCTTGATTGTTCCCTCCGTTGTTTTGCATCAGGTTAAAGGCTCCCGTGTTTTCTAAGGCCCTTAAGTTGGTTAATGAATTGGTGCTTGTGAAATCCAAGGTAGTATTGTAATTCGATACATCGTTGGGTGGTGTATTGGTCGCTACTGGATAGGGAGCAGCATTATCACTAACGGTAAAATTCCCTAATGTGGAGTAGGTGGTGGTCCAAGCGGTGACGTTTCCAAGGGGTAAATTATCGGGAAGAAACCATCCGGTTAAATTCGTCAAACCAACATTACCAGGGTTTTGTGCACTAAGAGGCAGACAAGCAAGTAGGCTTGCCAATAGCAGGATTCTAAACTTCATAACTTTCAATCGAGGCAAATTTACGGAACCATCAATAGTTTTACAATGACATTTTTCAGGTATACAGCTTTTTCTTTTGTTGTTTGATATTTCACAGAGATGGTGAGGACGAGCTTGATTATCAATTAAATATTTCTGAGCCTTGGAAGAGAACCAATCCGATTAGTGGACTTAAATTCACCTATGTAACTTTTATACATAATTTTCTTATGTATATAAAAAATAGGTGTATATTTGTTCTATGTACTCATCGGAATTAATCAAAGGAACACTTAAAACTATTGTGTTGAAACTCTTGGCCGATCATCCTAAGATGTATGGTTACGAGATTACACAAAGGGTAAAGGAATTAACGAACGACAAGATTCAACTAACGGAAGGCGCATTGTATCCTACACTGCATGCCCTTGAAGCAAAAGGAATCTTGACAACTGAAGTGGTGAATGTAGGTAACCGTATTCGGTAGTATTATTCCCTTCCACCAACAGGAAAATCATTGGCTGACGAAAAGATTTCTGAATTTGGCCAGTTTTTTGAAACCATGATTTTTCTATTGGATTTAAAGCCTAAAATGGGATAGAATGGAGC
>JAOASF010000166.1 GCA_025210175.1 Crocinitomicaceae bacterium
ACATGGATCAAACAGAGGTAACCAATTTCCACTGGTTGGAATACTTGTATTGGATTTCTCGCTCATATGAAACCTACCCAATGGTTTTCAAAAATGCATTGCCAGATACCAACTGTTGGAGATCACCACTTGGCTTTAATGAGAAAATGGTAGAATACTACCTTCGTCACCCAGCATACCGCGACTACCCTGTAGTTGGTGTATCTTGGTTGCAAGCTTCTGATTACTGTAAGTGGAGAACAGACCGCGTTAACGAATACATCCTTATTCGTGAAGGTGTTTTGGATTTCAATGTTGATCAAAGAGACGAGGTTACCTTCAATACGGAAGCATACTACGCTGGTCAATACGAAGAAGGTGTTAGAAACAACATTACAGATTTGAACCCATCCTACCGTGACTGGAAGAAACTAGGAAAAAGACGTGTTCGTTTGGAGGATGGAATTCTTCTTCCGCGCTACCGTCTCCCAACTGAAGCAGAATGGGAATTCGCTTACTACGGTTTGATAGGAAACTTGACAATGGGTTCTGAAGTAATTACAGAAAGAAGAAACTACCCTTGGAATGGTCACTTCGTTCGTCAGGAAGATCCTGAAGTACAGGGTGCGATTCGTGCGAACTTCGTTAGAGGAAAAGGAGATTACATGGGAGTTGCTGGTGCATTGAATGATGGTGCCGATGTAACTGCTCCTGTTGAATCTTACTGGCCAAACGACTACGGTCTTTACAACATGGCTGGTAACGTTTCTGAGTGGGTAATGGATGTGTACCGTCCTTTGTCATCTGAAGATTTTGATGAATTCCGCCCTTTCCGTGGAAATGTATTTAAAACGAAATTGTTGAACAACGAAGGTGTGATTGAGTTGAAAAACGCTCAGGTTATGTACGATGTTCACGGAATGAAAGAATACTTGAATGAATTCGAGCGCGTTCGTTACCAACGTATCTCTGCTAAGGAGCACGACCCGAATGACACCATCATTCAGCAGGGAACTGCTATGCAGGTTATGTCTCGTAACCCTGTCCGCAAAGGATATGCTCCAGATCCATTCTACACTTCTCACGGGAATGTAAAGGATTCAATTGAGATCGCTTTGTTGCGCAAGATCAACGAAGTATTGGACGAAGCTATCCGTCGTAAGAACGACAAATACGACATCGAAGCGTCTGCTTTGATCCAAGATCAAATTTTCGATGGAATCTTTGCCGATGAGTTGAGAACTGGTCCAGATGGAGAAGAATACGCATTCGAAGTGGTATCTATGTTGCGTGAAGGTTTCACAGATTACATCATTGATACACCTGGGAAATTGAAATACAGAAACGTAACAGAAGAGGAAAACATTGGTCGTTTGAACTACCGTAAAGACGATTACAATGATTACTTGGATGGTGACATTGAAAGTTCGATTTTCTACGACAACGAGCAAACAAGAAACAACATCAACGACGCGGTTCAAAACCCAAGCTTGGTGATGTACCAAAGCCAATACGAAGAGTACGGTTTGGACGGTTCTTTGTTGAAGAAAAACACAGCACGTACTTCATGGCCTTCAACCTTGATTTCAGATAAATCAAGAGTCTACAAAGGAGGTTCATGGAAAGACCGCGCGTACTGGTTAGTTGGTGGTAACCGCCGCTTCCTAGACGAAGACCAAAGTATGAGTACACTTGGTTTCCGTTGTGCGATGGATAGAATTGGTTCTCCTGTAGGATTGAATTCTGGTAAAAAGAAAAAGAGATAAAAACATCTTTTAAATAAGCAAAACCCCGATCTTAGTCGGGGTTTTTTTATGTACATATGCAAGAATTACACAAGCTATTTTTAGATACTTCGGGAATTTCAACTGACACGCGAAAGATTGAACCTGGATGTATGTTTGTAGCTCTGAAGGGTGCCAATTTCAATGGAAACAGCTTTGCAGATGAAGCCATCAAGCAAGGAGCAAAATACGTTGTGATTGACGAGAAAGAGTTCCAAAAAGACGAGCGTTATATATTGGTTGACGACTGTTTGAAAACACTGCAAGACCTTGCCAACTATCACCGCCATCAATTTCAAATACCGGTGATAGGAATCACGGGAAGCAATGGAAAAACCAGCACCAAGGAATTGATCGCTGCCGTTTTGCAGATGAAGTACAAAGTCCTTTATACCCAGGGTAATTTAAACAATCATATCGGCGTCCCACTTACCTTGCTACAACTTCAACCCGAGCATCAAATTGCCGTTATCGAAATGGGCGCCAACAAATTCAAAGATATTGAGGAACTGTGCGACATTGCCGATCCCAACTACGGCATTATTACCAATATTGGTCGAGCTCACTTGGAAGGATTTGGCGGCTTTGAAGGAGTCTTGAGAACCAAACTGGAAATGTACACGGCTGTTGCAAAAAATGAAGGTGTCCTCTTTCAAAATGGAGACGATTCAGTTTTGGTAGAAAACTCCCCCCACTCACCCACTGTGATTAGATATGGCAAAGAACAAGAGCAAGCAGTGAATGGACAATTAATCGAACTGAACCCCTTTGTGGTCTTGAGATGGTCTTGTGAAGACTACCTTTCGGAGGCCATCCAAACGAATCTGATCGGAGAATACAATTTCTACAACTTTTTGGCTGCTATTACAATTGGACGACATTTTGATGTTTCACCAACCAAAATATCTCGGGCCTTGGCAGAATACAAACCGACGAACAATCGTTCACAAGTTGAAAAAACCGAGAAAAACACCCTCATCATCGATTGTTACAACGCCAACCCTTCGAGCATGGCCTCTGCCCTTTCGAGTTTTAAGCAAATTCAACATCCAAATAAACTAGCCATCCTAGGTGAAATGCGAGAAATGGGAAAAGAAGAGGCAAAGGAGCACGACAAAATTGTCAGTTATTTGAACGAAGAGGGAATACACACCTATTTGGTGGGAGAAGCCTTCGTAAAAGCGGCCAAAGGTCAACGCAGCTTTCACAATACCGACGAGTTAATTGCCTACCTCGAAAAAGAACCCATTCAGGACGCCTTGGTCCTGTTAAAAGGATCAAGAGGGATCCAATTAGAAAAAGCAATACCCAATTTATAAGAAAAAAAAAGGCTCCTTGAAAAGGAGCCTTTTACATTATATCAAATGTCTCGTCCTGAAATAAGTTGACAATATTTTGACTTATTATGAGAAAGGCAGACTCTGCAAAGAAGAAACGTAGTCAGCGAGATTACAACATGGGCTTTAAATTAGCCGTAGTCCAAGAT
>JAOASF010000167.1 GCA_025210175.1 Crocinitomicaceae bacterium
CAATTGTTTAGTAGATACCAATTTCGCTTGAACAAAGGCTCCATCTTCGTCCAATTCTATTTGATACATTGGTGCCACTCCATTCGGCCCACGCAAATTAAAACGTGCATACGTACAGAAATTCCCCATTGAATAGGTGATGAAACGACCCTTGTAATAATCTACTGCGCGTGACACATGCGGACCGTGCCCCAAAACTACATCTGCTCCTGCATCAATCACTGCGTGTGCAAAGGCGTAGACATTTCCTCGATTTTCGCCATAAAAGTATTCGGTCTTCTTGGTAACGTGCGTGTGCTTTGATCCCTCTGCTCCTCCATGAAAAGAAACGATAATGATATCCGCTATGCTATCCAATGCTTCTACCCTTCTTTTGGCATTGGCAATGTCTTCAATCTGCAAACATTCCGTATTTGGTGCGAAAGCAATGAAACCAATTATTTTTCCCTTCACTGTCATGGTGTCCCAAGGACAACGTTCCAAACCGGCATAATGAAAACCTTTTTCCTTTAGTACCTTAACCGTATTGCTCCTCCCTTTTTCACCAAAATCGCCCATGTGATTATTGGCAATGGACAAAAGATTGAACCCTGCCTCCTGAATTTGATCTGCGAAATATTCGGGCTGACGAAAGGCATAACATTTTGTGGAATCATCACATTTCTTCAAGTTTCCGCCTTCATTCAACAGTGTTCCCTCCAAGTTTCCAAAAACGATGTCTTGATTCTGAAAATACGGTTTCATGCTATCCAGCAAACGTGTTTTAGGCGAAGGTAAATAAGCATTTGAAGGAAAATTAGTTCCCAACATCATATCCCCGACCGCAGTTAGGGTAATTTTAGTTGATTCTTGTGACCATGACACATTTGTCAATCCAACCAAAAGAATAAAGGGAGCTAAATACTTCATTTTAGGAATTTTAATTCGTTGCATACAAAACTAATCTCTTCTTTCAATTTGACCCTTTTAGCTGAATAATTTATCTTGCAGGCGATTCATTGAACCTTTATCATGACGAAAGCCTTTTTCATCTATTCACTTTTCAGCTTTCAAATCCTATTATCGCAAACTACAGGAATCCTCAATCAGGAATCCCTGGACAATTATGCCAATACGTATAATTATACCTATTGGAAAGACAATTGGAAGAACAACAATCCGGCCAATCAAAGTTTTGTTATTCAAACCAGTTCCTTCGCGGCTGAGGTCGGTTATGCTGATTTAAGCCTAAGAAACTTGCAAATAAATGATGGGACTTCCAGTCAGGAAGCCGCCTTTAGCGCCTTGAACAGCGATCTGTTCTCGAGTTTCTCCAATAATTTGATTGATTACAGTTTGACCAATGGTATTCTAACCTATGGTCGTCCTGCCAACCCAACCAACAACGGTTTGATGGATGCACAAATGGGCGAATACGGGACTTGGAGAAATGCACGCTTTGTAAGTACGAATTTCACAAACAATCCGAGTGTTGACACCTATTTTACTGGAATCGATTTTCGAAATAGCCACGATGAATTGACCATTTCATTCAAGGTTCGACCAACGGCTGCAATGCCGAATACGAAATTGAACCTGACGGTTAATATTCCCAATCAGTATACTCAATTGACCAATACAAGCGGATTTGAGGCATATACAAATACTTCGAACCAAGGATTTTATATTGTTCCCAATGCGGGAGCCGGTGGAACTGTAACGGCAAACTCCTCATCCATCACCCTTTCTTCAGCCAACATGAACCTGGTTGCTGGCACGAGTTATACCATTGAATTGACCTTGCGCTTTGTCACCTCCAATTTGTCCAACAGCATTACTTCAGACGCTCAGCAACGAACACAAACCAGTATTTCGGCCAATCAACTAATACCCACTCCGTCGGCTTTAACAAGTGCCATTCAATACTTACCAACAGAGAATTTGCATTTAATTGACATTCCTCGTTACGTTATGGGGCAATATGATTGTACTACGGCAGGTGATATTCAAACCATCCAATTTGATTTTTCAAATACCGAGGCCTTACCCAAGCGCGTAAAACTTTGCATCAGACAATTGCCCAATATCAACGTAACTGGATTCTCCTCCATTCTCTGCAACATGAATGGCGATCCCACAGGTCTTCCCATTCAAGTTTCTAAAAATTGGCACACAGGAACAGCCCAAGAACATTCGGGCAGTTGGATCAAAGAATATGTGGAGATAATCGTCCCTGCGAACACAACTCTTCAATTGTTGTACAAACGCACAGGTGCCAAATGGGGCGAAACCTATGGAGCTTCCTCCCATCAACTATGTGTGGCAGGAGCTGGAGTTCCTCGAGGAGGATGGTTGGAAGCGGCTTTGGGAAGCTTTGGCGAAAACATTACTCATTCACCAGACATCGAATATGGAAACACGAATGGTGCCGATATTCGTCCGTTTTTAGTGACCAATGAAAACTATGGAGGAACTTCCACAGAATGTTCCTGGACAGGAAACGTAGGTGGATGCAACATGTGGGTTTACGACGACACGAATAGTCTAAGACAATATCAAACCGAGGTTAAAACCGATTTCAAACGCTATTCTCCCAACTTGACCGAGACAACTATTGGAGCGGTTTCAAGTGACAAAAAAATGAAGTGGGATTACACCTTCTTTTTGAATCGTTCGGATGATTACACACGCATTTACTACAAAGTGAATATTGAAGCTTTGGAAAATGTAAGTTATGATCGTTTCGATATTTTTCAATTGGGAGGAGATCATTATAACATTCACAATGCGCAGTCTTTGATTTATGGAAACGATACCGGAATCGTCAATCAGTTCAACCCGACCAATAGCGGTTCAAACGACTACACGACTGCCGCAATTCCGTTGCCGGGCGCTAATCCATGGATCTGGGCTGGAAATGGACTTGCTTACAATGGTGCGAGTACGGGAATCGACATTGACTGCAATAACGGTTTAATCATCCGAGACTACAAAGCTGTATTTGCAGGTGACACATCAGTACTTCCTTATTTCAGAGAAAGGTCGAGTTCAACCGGTTTTTCGGCTAGCCACGGCACAAACCCAACTTCCTATTGTCTGGTACCGCCTCCTTCTGTCACCTCTTTTCAAGCAGGAGATAAAATTGAATTGGTTGCAGAGGTAGTCATTCTTCCTAAAACGCCTGGGGATTATTATGGACCCAATCAGCTCTTTGATTCCTTACTCAATCTTTATGGAAACAGCTATGAACTTTTGTTTCGTGAGGCCAAAGAAAACGCACTCCATGCCAGATCAGAGTGGAATGTAATCGATTCCATCTATCCTTTATCAATTGCAACCGCGGGAGATTCAGCAATCTTTCATTTGAAGGGAGGAGTTGGTTACGTTCCTGTTAAGTTTACAAACGTGACAGATGTGACCAATCCAGAACTATGGATGCTTGATCAAGATTGTTGGGAATTGGTCGACCAATCGGTTCATGGCAAAGATTTCTGGCAGGTTAATTACGATAAAAACTCAGCTACATACGACCTCATTTACAATGTTAACCAGGACCTTTCCGAAGAAAGAGAAGTAACGTATTACCTTGGGAGTACACCACCTCAACAAACCATGCTTTCCCATTATCAGTTGGGTCAATATCCTGTTCAGCTCGGAAGTGAAGTACACGCGATTGCCAACCAAGATACCGTTACACTTACACCGAACATTCTTTGGTTAGGGCAAGAAAAAATGTACCATGACACCAACTACTTCTGGTCCGGTCCAAATGGATTTTCGGCGAATCAAAGAGTCGTTTCTTTTGAGCCTTTTACAGCTGTAAACGAGGGAGTTTACCAAGTTGTTTTTGATGGTCCAAACGGATGTAGCGACACCATGGAATATGAAGTTATTCTGGATGGATACGCTCAAGTTTCAACCCTGAAAGCTGATGATTTTTTGGTATTTCCCAATCCGAACAAAGGAGACTTTTCCGTTAATCAGACTAGTTTCCATACCAGAGTTTTTGCCCTGAATGGAACCTTGATTTTTGAGAACAAAAAGCCATCAAAAAGTTTTCAATTGGAACACCTACCAAAGGGTTACTACTTGATCGAAATGGAAAACTATTCCGGTGTTGTTACCAGGATTCCACTTCTGATTGAATAAAATCTTAGTCTAATGATTTGAATGAACTTTCGCTCATCTTCAGCAATTTCTCGTATTGCTCAGGAGTTAAATCAGAATGATAATAGTGAACTGGATTCACCTTCTTCCCTCCTTTTTCTACTTCGTAATGCAAGTGAGGACCTGTAGATTTTCCGGTTGATCCAACCAATCCAATCAAGTCACCTCTTTTCACCTTGTCGCCTTTCTTCACTTTGAAAGCACTCAAGTGAGCGTAGCGCGTTTTGTATCCGAAACCATGGTTCACAACGATGCAGTTACCGTATCCCCAACCGTTTCTTTCCAACTCTTCTATCACTCCGTCTCCTGTGCAGTATACCTCCGTACCGATATCAGCCGTAAAATCCATCCCCGAGTGGAACTTACTAGTTTTATAAACTGGATCTATTCGCCATCCATATCCAGAGGCCAAGCGCTTTAATTCGGAGTTTCGAACAGGTTGAATGGCAGGAATACTGGCCAAGACCTTTTCTTTGTTTTTGGTCAATGAAATCAACTCTTTAAAACTCAATGATTGAGCATACAAGCGTTTTTCCAATCGATCGAGATTATCCTTTGTGGACACCAACAATTCGCTATTGGTCATTTCACGCAAGGCTTCGTAACGGTCACTTCCTCCCGTTCCCATCAATCGAAGTTCTTCTGGAAACTCATCGGCGTATAGTAAAACCCGGTACAAGTCTTCGTCCTTTTTTTGCAAGACATCCAGTACCTTGTGAGCCAACTCACTTTCTTGATTGATGCTTTGCAATTGCTCCTCAAAAACAGAAATTTTTTGTTCCAAGTTTTTTTCGCGCGGCGATTTGAATTGTTGTGAGAAAATAAAAGCGAAGATCAATCCAAATAACAAACTCGGTGCAACGACCAAAAGTGCACGCATGAGCTTCATCCACCAACTATAGGAAACTTCTTCGTATGCTAGGGTTTTCGGGTTGTATTTGTACTTCGTTTTTGACACGTTCGCAAATATAGGGATTTCTTCATGTCCCCCAATGCCACTTGGGTTTTCTAACTGTTTTTTAAGGATTTATTAATATTATTCCTGCATGGTTTGTTCTCCTCGAGGGATGTATTTTGACAACTCATGATCCATGTAGAAATACTTTTCTCCGACCTGATAACGGTAATCATTGAAACCAGGTACAAAGTCCATTTCCCAGAATATTCCCCACAAACCGATGATGGCAACTTGGGTTTCGTCTTTGTCATAATAGTGATAAACCTTTTCACTGAAACGGCTTACTCGTTCATCCCTTCTGAAAATCGAACAAGGAATTTCTTCACCGTATAGATAATTCCATTGCCATTGCCCCAAATTATCCGTCATGAAAACTGCCTTTTTTCCATTCGATTTCACCTCTTGATACAGATGTTCAAATTCTTCAATTTGATTTCCAGAGAAGTCATACCAGTCTCTTTCAATCTTCGACCCCACTCCTATTCCAATCAGTTGAATGACCAACAAAAACAACAAAATGATTCTACCTTTCATTTCGCTTTTCAATAAAAACTGAAAGAAAACAAGGACTAAAAAACCAGTAAAGAAACTAATCAAATACCTCGGGGAAAATTTTGAAAACAAGGTGGTTACTAATAGCAAGGATAGCATGCCTAAGAGCCACAAAACCTTTTCCCAACTTGCTTTTTTCACGAAAGAAAGGACAGTAAATACGAGCAACAAAAGAAGAGCTAAAACCAAAAAAATGTACCACCAAGTCGGTGGATTCAGGACCAACTCATAAAAAAAGAAATCTCCAAAAATCTCCGGTGCATTGGTAAAGATCCATCCAAACTTTTGGGGAACGTGCGCAAAATCCATGTACACTGGTGGAGCTTGCCAACCGTTATCGTAGAAATTGGATAGTTTAATCAGTACCACCCATACACCTGCTCCTGCCAAACAAATTGTCAGGTATTTCCAGGAATGTTTCTCCTCCAACCATAATTTCAATAAAAACGGCAGAAAAGGAACGAGCAAGAAAACATGGCTTTCAAAACCCGCCGCAAAAAAGAAACTAGCCGCAACAGCCCAGCTCCAATGCACCTTGATGGACGTAAATAAGTAGGTTAAAACTGCCACACAGAACAAGGCACCGACATAGCCACCTCGGACCATGCTTCCCCACATCATCCAAGACGGGAAGGTAAGATACAGAAGCAGCAAGACTACTCGCCATGAACTAGCAACCCCCTTTCGCTCAAATGCTTTCCAAAAAAAGGTGCCTGCTGCGGCAAAAACCATCAAGCCACCCAAACGCAAAGCCAAGACC
>JAOASF010000168.1 GCA_025210175.1 Crocinitomicaceae bacterium
CACATCCTTTAAAAAGAGCGAGCGATTGTTTTCGGAGCAACGTCGTGTGAGCACCGTTTGTTACGATACCGAAAAAGACGGATTTGACTACTTGAGTGAAAATGCCAATGATGAAGAGACTTTTGAAAACAACATCAATTGGATTGCTTACAAACAAAGCTACTTCTCCTCTATTCTTCAGCCAGAAAAACCATTTTTGGCCAAAGGATCATCAGTAAAAGTTCACACATACGGAGAAAATGAGAAGAGAATCAACACGCATTTAAAAGACTACAATTCACTCGTTTCATTAGACTTACCGAAGAGCAACAATTCAACCATTTCATTCAATTGGTTCTTCGGACCTAACGATTACGAAACTCTGAAGGCTTACGGCGAAGGTTACGATGATATCTTGAACTACGGTTGGGGATTGTTTCGTTGGATCAACCTTTATGCGGTACAGCCAGTATTCAACTTCTTTGTAGAATTAGGCGTTTCGCTTGGAGTTGCCATTCTTTTGTTGACTCTTGTATTGAAATTGGTTCTTACGCCTATTCAATGGAAAATGTACACCTCAAGTGCGAAAATGCGCATTTTGAAGCCAGAGATTGATGAATTGAACGCCAAGTATCCGAAAAAAGAGGATGCAATGAAAAAGCAAATGGAAATGATGACCCTTTACCGAGAGTCAGGAGCATCTCCACTAGCTGGTTGTGTTCCCATGTTGATTCAAATGCCTATTCTTTTGGCCGTGTTCCGCTTCTTTCCAGCTTCGTTTGAATTGCGTCAACAAGGATTCTTGTGGGCGGAAGATTTATCATCTTACGATTCCATACTCGACTTTGGTACTTACATCTGGCCCTACGGAGATCACGTTTCACTTTTCACCTTGTTAATGGCTGGAACCACCTTGATCTATACCCATTTGAATAGTGGCAACATGCAGCAACCGCAGCAACCAGGTATGCCAAACATGAAGGTGATTATGTACATCATGCCAATCATGATGATCTTCTTCTTCAACAATTATTCATCCGGTTTGAGTTATTACTACTTCATTTCAACGCTCATTTCGATTCTCACAATGGTTTTGATTAAAAACTTCTTTGTGGACGAGAACAAATTGAAAGCAAAAATGGCCGCCAAAAAAGAGAGTGTGGCAGGCAAAAAAGGAAAAGGAAAATCGAAGTTTCAAGAACGACTCGAGCTCGCACAGAAAATGCAGCAAGAGCGAATGAAAAAGAAATAAGATAAAAGGGAGGCAGTTTTGCTTCCCTTTTTTGTTAAACATTTCCAATTGTACGCACTCTTTCTGCCTAAAGATGTAATTCTTCCGATTGAATCTCTATTTTTGCAGCAACAAAAGAACTATGAGATTGCTCCTAATGACCCTAATGACGCTTGCTTGCAAGCTGACATTGGCGCATGCATATTATTTCGCATTCGCTGAAATGTCTTACAACTTCACTGACAAACAATACGAGGCCACTCTTATTGTATCCACCCACGACATCGAGGAATACTTCCAAAAAAATGGCATTGCCGTAACAGAATTGGAAGACGCCATAGGCAACGATAGCTTGTTGACCGAAATGACCAACTTGTTAACCAAGTATTTCCAAGTAACGGTTTTCTACAAGCGACTTCAGTTTTCTGCCATTGGTTACGAAGTATTAGACAATGGTTTGACCCATTTCTACTTGCATTCCAATCAAACGGATCGCACCTCCAACCTAATTGTTAGTTACGATCTGTTGATGAATGAATATCCCGAACAACAAAACAAAATCACCTACATAGAAGGCGAAAACACCTATACTGCCGTATTTACTCAAACAAGAAAGAGAAACCAAATTATAATTGAATGAGAAAAGTAATTGGATTATCCCTCCTTTTGTTGAGCACCAGCGTAAGCGCGCAGGTTAAATTCAAGCAACTGGATCAGGAATTACCAACCCCAAATGAGTACCGAACGGCCTCTGGGGCCCCTGGACACAATTATTATCAGCAAAAAGCGGATTATAAGATTAGTGTAAGTATTGATGACAAAACCCAAATTTTAAAAGGGATTGAAACCATAACCTACACCAACAATTCGCCAGATAAACTTGAATACCTTTGGTTGCAATTGGACCAAAACGTATACCATCCCAACAGCGATAGCCCACTTATTGAAGTGGAAAAAATGGAGGATTTTCAAAACATCCGTGCCGTTGAAAGAAAGCTTTTCTATTACGACGGTGGATTTAAAGTTGACAAGGTAACTACTACTAGTGGGGCAAAAATGAAATACGCAATCAACAAAACGATGTTGCGCATTGACCTAGATAAACCCTTGGCTCCCAACTCTTCCATTTCCTTCAAGGTAGAATGGTGGTACAACATTAACGATCGTGCAAAAGTAGGTGGTCGTTCAGGTTACGAATACTTTCCAGAAGAAGACAATTACATTTACACCATCGCTCAGTGGTTCCCACGCATGTGTGTATACAACGATGTGGAAGGATGGCAAAACAAACAATTCCTCGGAAGAGGTGAATTTGCCCTACCCTTTGGAGATTATGAGGTAAGTATTACCGTTCCATCGGATCACATTGTAGGTGCAACTGGTGAATTGCAAAATGGAAATGCCGTATTGACTTCTGAGCAAAAAGCTCGTTTCAAGAAAGCTCAAACAGCCGATAGTCCCGTATTAATCGTTACCCAAGAAGAAGCTGAAAAAACAGAGAAATCAAAGGTTGAAACCACAAAAACTTGGACTTTCAAAGCAACGAATGTACGTGACTTTGACTTCTGTTCTTCTCGTAAATTTATGTGGGATGCGGTAAACCAACCCATTGCCGGCAAGAATGTACTTTGCATGAGTTACTACCCAAAAGAAGGAAATCCACTTTGGGAGCGCTATTCAACCAAGTTGGTGGCACACACGGTAAAAACATACTCCAAATACACGGTTGACTACCCTTATCCGGTGGCCATTTCGGTTCACACGAACAACATCGGAATGGAGTACCCAATGATTTGTTTCAATGGTGGTCGTCCTGAAGCGGACGGAACGTATTCGGAAGCAACCAAATACGGTATGTGGGGAGTAATTATTCACGAGGTAGGTCACAACTTCTTCCCGATGATTATCAATTCCGATGAACGTCAATGGACTTGGATGGATGAAGGTTTGAATACCTTCGTTCAATACTTGACGGAACAAGAATGGGAAAGAGGTTATCCTTCTCGCCGCGGACCAGCATACTTGATTACCGATTACATGCGCGGAGATAAGAACTACATCTCTCCGATTATGACCAATTCCGAGAGTATTTGGCAGTTTGGTAACAATGCCTATGGGAAACCAGCAACTGCCTTAAACATCTTGCGCGAAACGGTAATGGGACGCGAATTATTTGATTACGCCTTTAAAATGTATTGTGAGCGTTGGAAATTCAAACACCCGACTCCAGCAGATTTCTTCCGAACCATGGAAGATGCTTCAGCAGTAGATTTGGATTGGTTCTGGAGAGGATGGTTCTACGGAACAGATCACGTAGATATTTCTTTGGATCAAGTTCGTGCTTTTGAATTGTCAACCATGAACCCAGAAGTTGAAAAGCCTTTGGCAAAAGAAAGAGCGGCTCAAAAAGATCAATTTATTGGTGACACACGTAACAAGATTTCGATAGAATCGACCGTAAACGAAAGAGACCCCAACATTGATGACTTCTATGCAACACGCGACATTTACAAAGCAGACGCATTGGATGTAAAGGAATACAACGACATGTTGGCTAACTTGACAGAAGAACAAAAAGCATTGTTGAATTCAGGAAAAATAGCCTACGAATTGACCTTCACGAACGTTGGAGGTTTGGTTATGCCGATCATCATTCAATTCAACTTTGCAGATGGCACAGACCAAGTGATTCGCATCCCTGCAGAAATATGGAAACGCGACCAGGAAACAGTTACGAAAGTATTCTTCTTTGATAAAGAAGTGGAATCGTTCCGTTTGGATCCGTTCTTGGAGACAGCTGACTGTAACGTAAACAACAACTCCTACCCTGTTGAAATTCAACCAACACGTTACGAATTGTTTAAGGAAAAACGTACGAGAGAAAACCCAATGCAGCGCCAAAAACGCGTTGAAGAATTGGAGAAAAACTAAAAACTCGTTCACCATACATTCAAAAAGGTCCATGAAAATGGGCCTTTTTTAGTACCTCAACTTTTCAAGGAATCCTTATTTTGTCGACTCTAATCACAAAAAACTGAATGATGAAAGTTAATCTTCCACTCTACTCATTTTCCTGTATAATAGTTATGGCTTCTTGTGCTGTGCCTATTAAGTCCAAAAAACTGCAGCAAATATCCAATCGTCACAAGAGCCACGAAGGCGTCATCTATCATCTTCCGAAAAACCTCATTAATGTAACAGTGACCTACACTAAAATTGACTCGGTTCTCATCTTAAATGGCAAAGAAATAAATCTATCCTCCACCAAGGTTATAATAGAAAAACCAATAGAGTTATCGACAAGCTTAGTCGCAGATACAGTGTCGTTCCAAATCAAGAACGACAAAGCGCTTCGTGGATTATTCAAAGATTCAGATGTTAGTCTTGAAATTACACCAGATGGACTACTTAAAACAGTAAGTATTGAAAATCAAGACAATAGTTCGGATATATTGCAGAATGGACTCAAGTTTGGAGTTGACGGATTATTGGGGGTTGGTTCACTTTTATCAGGATTGCCTTTGAATTTAATTCCAAACCCGTTTTCAGTGATCAACAAATCAAAATTGATGGCTGATAACAAAGATCTTAATTCAGCCATATTTAATTCAAAAGATTTAGAGGTCTTAGTAACCAATTATGAAACTCTATACGACGAAAAATCTAAATTAATCTCGGATCTAAATAAGCAATTAGACAAATTGTCGGAATCCATAATAAAAGCTAAAACCAAAGACGAAATAAAGGTCTTAGAGAAACAACTCAAACTCCTAAAAGAACAAATAGCTTATCAAAATCAGATGAATCGTTATGATGTCAAGAAGGAATACATTGTCGTTTCACAAACCTTTGATCCTTACGCTAACAACAACAATAGACCTTTCCTTACTCATGTTGTGAAAAAACCAATCATAGACGGAGTTGAAGAGAATAAAATTCCAGAAGCAAGCATTTCAATTCCTTTTGATAAACTCAACAGCCTAACACAAACGCAAAGCAGTAATTTTCTTTTTAACCGAGGAACATTCAACGGCTTGTTTGTTCGATCTGCCGATTATGTCGATGTAAAAATTGCCGTCGATAGCTCTGAAAAAGCTACTAAAACAATTCTTCTCGCTCAGGCGGGTGATGTAACTGTTATTCCATTCAAAACAAAAGTCTTTGGAAAGTCGAAAATGCAATTGGAACTGTATGAAGAGACGGGAACCTTAAAACGTTACGGCACAAAAACCACAGGAGGAGGTGAAAATTTACTCAATGCTCTAAACGAGGGGAACAGTGACCTCCTCGACAACCTAGACTTATTAGGTCTACTCGATCAATTAGGTTTAGAAGGAGTATTAGACCTACTCAATGGTCAATTGGAAAACCTTGGAAACCTGGACCTGCAGGGACAATTGAATGAGCTGGAGTTGAGAAAGCAAATGGCCATTCTTGAAAAACAGATACAAGGCATCAACAACGGGACTATTGATCCGGCTAGTTTATCAAACGATGAACTTCAAAATAGAGTCAGGGAATTGGAAAACTTACTCAAGGGATTGAAATAATAGGGAGGCTGGAGAAATCGGGCCTTTTTTATTCCCCTGAATTGAAACTCATGTACTTTCTTTGATAGAAAAACGTGAAAACTCCTGTAGCTAAAACTGCAAAAAGCTGAAGATAGAAATGAGGAGCTCTAGCTGTTTAGCCGAAACTCACATCAAAATACAAGGGTTCAATTTCAAACAAAATGATGGTGAAAAACCAAATAAGATAGATTGCAAAAGGAACGAAGCAAAGCTGCGCTAACATTCTGTAATTTCTCACTTTGCGCTCCATTTTATAGAAGGGCAAGAAAAACAAAAGAGATTTGAAAAACATGCCTATTATTCCAGCAAGCAATAAGGCGAGGTAGGATTTGCCTTCAAAGCCAAAATACTCCAATAAACCAACGAGCATCGTGCAAAAAAGCAGGTTTGATAAAAAGATCGCAGACAAATAGGGATAGCGCATTTATTTGTATTCTGGATTCAAGGCTATGAAATGGGCGTACTTGTCTTGGATAAAGGTGATTAACTCCATTTCAGCCGCGGTCTTCAAGAAGTTTTCATCAACATTCAAAAAGGCAATAAAAGCATCAAAACCTTCTTCATCCAAATTGATAATATCATAAGCTACATACAGTCGCAAGAGCTCTTGTAAAATGGCCTTTTGTTCGTCTTCGTATTCCTTCTGTGCGATAATACGTTTGTTTTTCTCTTTCTTTGAAAAAGCTTGGTAAAGAGCAGTTACAGGACTCCTCATCACTTCAATTCCAGTTACCATTCTGGTCTCTCTCAAGGCCAAGGCACTTCTCTCCTCCTTGATTTGTTCCAAGGATTTTAATGGACGGACAATTACTTCAGCCACTTCTTGAGGCTTTTGCTCGATGACCAACTCCAATTTGGCTTGGCAATTGGTGTCGCCCAAAACACGATATCCTACCGTATTGTATCCCGTCACCGAAAACACGATGGAATCACCTTCACTCACATACAGTTGAAATGAACCATTGGGCATCCCAAAAATTCCCTTTCCCGCCGTTTTATTCACCACCATTAAGTTGTAAAAGTTTTGTGGGCGCAAGGTATCCATTACACGTCCAGAGAGATACACTTGCTTACAATCCTGAGCAGAGGTGTGGAAAGAAAACCAGAGGATGAAGAGAAAGAAAACGTGTTTCATAAGGCTAAATATACATTATCAACGCAAGTTTTATTCGTTAATTATCCCTAAGATCTTGGGCCGTAAAACATTTTGTGATTGCAAGCCTTACCTCAATTTGCATCTTATTTTGAAGGTCACATTTTTACATGAAATAGTTAATTTTGCAGCATGAACGGAAAACGCGGCGTTGTAGGACTTAGTGGAGGGGTTGATTCAAGTGTGGCAGCACATTTGTTGATTGAGGAAGGTTATGAGGTAATAGGCATGTTTATGCGCAATTGGCATGATGAAAGCGTTACCATTTCCGACGATTGTCCGTGGATTGACGACAGCAATGACGCCCTTCTGATTGCCAATCAATTGGGAATTCCGTTTCAAGTAATCGACTTGAGTAACGAATACAAGGAACGTATCGTGGACTATATGTTCAAGGAATACGAAGCGGGAAGAACTCCCAATCCGGACGTATTGTGTAACCGCGAAATCAAATTTGCTGTTTTCATGGATGCAGCCATGGAATTGGGCGCAGACTTTGTGGCAACGGGACATTACGCTCATACAGAAAGACACAACGATGGCTCGGTTAGCTTAATCAAAGGGGCTGATAAAGGAAAGGACCAATCCTATTTCTTGTGCCAGTTGAATCAAGAACAGCTACAAAAAGCACTATTTCCAATCGGTAAACTGCAAAAGAAGGAAGTTCGTGAGATTGCTGCTAAGATAGGATTACACACGGCAGACAAAAAAGACTCGCAAGGACTTTGCTTTGTTGGAAAGATTTCTCTTCCTATTTTCTTGCAACAGCAATTGAAACCAAAGAAGGGTTCCATTATCGAAGTTCCAGAAGATTTGGAACAATTCAAGAACTATCATTCTTTAGAACCAACAATTGAGAATGTAGTAGCATTGGCACAACCATTTACCTTTACCCGAGATATGGGCGTTGAGGTAACGGAACATACCGGAGCACATTACTATACAATTGGTCAGCGCAAAGGATTACACATTGGAGGTCGCCCTCATCCTAGCTTTGTCATCGGAATTGACACCGAAAAAAACATCGTTTTCACCGGACAAAAGGAAGATCATCCTGGTTTAAACAGAAGAGCCTTATTTATTGACAATCAAGACATTCACTACGTATTTCCTGCGCATGTTTTGATTGATGATGATGTTGCAGAATACGATGTTCGAATACGTTACAGACAGCCATTACAAAAAGCCAAATTGATTAAAAAGAAGGAAGGAATATATATCCTTTTTGATGAATTGCAGAAGGGAATTACACCTGGACAATTTGCAGCTTGGTATAAAGGAGATCAATTAATTGGTTCCGGAGTTATCGCTCACTAAGAACTTTTAATTTCTTCAATCTTTCCGTTCGCATAAAACAGGATTACCCTTTTGACTTCTTGCTCTTTCTCAATCAATGTAGATTGTTGGAAAGAAACTGGTTCTGGCTCATCCAATATTTGAGGTTCATTGTTGGCTTCCTTCATTTGGCCTGTTATCAACCAATGCGCATCCACTCTAGGGAAATTCGTGATTACCCTTTGTATAAAATCTAAACTCGGTTTGTTTCTGCCTTTGAGAATATGACTTACACTGGATCGCTGCACTCCAATCTTATCAGCAAATGAAGCATTCGTCAAATGATGCGAATGAATAATCATTGAAATGCGATTGGAAATAGACATATACAAATGTAAACATAAATGGTAGTGTTTTGTAAACAACACAATTTACAAATGTAAAAAAGGGAACCCATTGGGCTCCCCTCACTTTAAGTTAAAGCATTTAACTAACTCAATTATAAGCTATTGAGTGAAAAATATTGGGCTGATTTTTTTCTTCTTTCATTGTCTCAGCTCTTTTCATCATGTCCATTAGGTTGGCCACTTCGAAGATGCTCAGTTTACTATTGATACCATCTGTTCTGTGCTTACTCAATTGAAGTTCAGCTATTCTCTTCGTATTATTAATCATGTCTTTCAGTATTAATTGCATATCCATTTTAATAAACAATTCTGCTTCTTTTACGCGTGTGTTTCACAAATGTTACATTTTCAGACAGTTCCGATAAAAAAAAGTGCAACTCTTCCGAATTGCACTTTAAACAAGATTTATAAATCGTTGATTATCAGCTTATTTTTTCATTAAAGGATAGATCAACTTTTCCAAAGAATTTTGCTTTATTTCCAACATGAGAGCCAATTGTCGACCCAATTTACCCGGCGGCCAACCTTGATTTTGCATCCAAATTAGGTAAGGCTCAGGCAGTTTCACCAAATACTCTCCTTTGTATTTTCCAAAAGGCATGCGCATATTGGCAACCTGAACCAACTCATGTTCTTCTGACATTAATTCAATCGATTCAATGTTTCCAACAAGTAATCCCAGAATTTCTGTACCGAAGAGATCTGTACTTTTTCATCCGGTGAATGCGCTGCACGAATATTCGGACCGAAAGAGATCATATCTACTCCTGGTAGATGTTGACTCAAGATTCCACATTCCAAACCTGCGTGACAAGCTTTGATTTGTGGTTCTTCCTTGTACATTTCACGGTACAAATCAGCCATCACATTTAAAATTTTGGAATTTGGATTCGGTTGCCATCCAGGATAATCTCCAGATTGAACAACAGAAGCACCCATATTCTCAAAATTAGCGCGAATCGTATTTGCAATGTCATCTTTGCTTGATTCAACACTAGATCGTTGCAAAGACTGCGTAATGAAGTCACCATCTTTTACGATAACACGAGCCAAACTTGATGAACATTCAACCAAATCAGCGATATCTGGTGACATTCTGTAAACACCATTTGGAACGGCATACAAGGCGTTCAAGATTTTCACCATGTCGTGAACTTCAACCGCTTTTGCACCCGTTACATCCGTTTCTTCCAAAACAATCTGCAAGTTCGCTTCAACTGTTTTGTACTCCACTTTAATTTGATCGGCAATCTTTTCCACTTCCGCCATCAATACTTTTGATGCATCTTTGTGAACGGCTAATCGAACCGTTGCCTCGCGAGGAATTGCATTTCGAAGACTTCCTCCATCGAACTCAACTAATTGCACATCTACAACGGAACGAAGATGATAAAGAACACGCGTCATCATTTTGTTCGCGTTTCCTCTCCCCTTGTCGATATCCATTCCTGAGTGTCCTCCCATCAAGCCTTTTACCTTCAGGGTGAAACCTTCAGAATCCGCATTCAGAGGCTCTTGCTTGTATTTGTATGAAGTATTGGTATCAATTCCTCCCGCACAACCGATCGACAACTCGTCGTCGTCTTCCGTGTCCAAGTTCAAAAGAATCTTTCCGGAGAAGTTCTTACCATCTAATTCTTTCGCTCCCGTCATGCCTGTTTCTTCGTCAATGGTAAACATCGCTTCGATTGGCGGATGTGCAATATCTGTTGATGACAACAAAGCCATAATTGCTGCAACACCAATTCCGTTGTCAGCACCCAAGGTCGTTCCATTTGCCTTTACCCAGTCACCATCAACGATCATGTCAATTCCTTGCTTGTCGAAATCAAACACCGTATCGTTGTTTTTTTGGTGCACCATGTCCAAGTGCGATTGCATAATTATGGTTTGAGCATTAGCCAAATGCAAGGCTCCTGGCTTTTTAATAACCACGTTACCGATCGCATCTTTCAACGTTTCCAATCCCAACTCCTTACCGAAGTTCATCATGAATTCAATAACGCGTTCCTCTTTCTTCGAAGGACGTGGAACTGCATTCAAATCTGCAAAGTGATTCCACAATCCTTTCGGTTCTAATGATCTTACTTCCATTTCTTTTATTTTGTCAATTTTTTGTAGCGAATACGTTTCGGCGCATTATCCCCCAAACGTTTCTTTCTATTCTCTTCGTATTCTGTGTATGAACCTTCAAACCAATACACTTCTGAATTCCCCTCGAAAGCCAAGATGTGTGTACAAATACGGTCTAGGAACCAACGGTCGTGAGATATAACCACGGCACAACCTGCGAAGTTTTGAATTCCTTCCTCTAAGGCACGTAGCGTATTTACGTCGATGTCGTTGGTAGGCTCATCCAAAAGCAAAACGTTTGCCTCCGTTTTTAATGTCATCGCCAAGTGCAAACGGTTACGCTCCCCACCTGAAAGAATTCCTACCTTCTTATTTTGGTCTGATCCTGCAAAGTTGAATTTCGACAAGTAAGCTCTCGAATTGATTTTCTGATTACCTACTTCCACAAACTCCAATCCATTTGAAACCACTTCAAAAACGGTTTTGTCTGGATGAATATCCTTATGTGACTGGTCAACATATCCAATTTTCACGGTCTCTCCTACTGTAAACTCACCATTATCAGGCTTCAATTCGTCCATGATCATTTTGAAGATGGTCGTTTTACCTGCACCATTCGGACCGATCACCCCGACGATTCCTGCTGGAGGCAGTTTGAAGTTCAAGTCATCGTATAACACCTTATCTCCAAAGGCTTTCGCAACATGAATGGCATCAATTACATTGTTCCCCAAACGCGGACCATTTGGAATCGGAATCTCCAATACCGCTTCTTTCTCGCGCTCGTCCTCCATCAAGAGTTTATCGTAATTGGCAATACGTGCTTTGTTTTTCGCTTGACGAGCTTTTGGATTCATGCGAACCCACTCCAACTCTCGTTCGAGCATTTTCTGACGTTTGGAAGCCTGTTTTTCTTCCTCCTTCAATCGCTTTCCTTTTTGATCCAGCCAGGAAGAGTAGTTTCCTTTCCACGGAATACCTTCTCCTCTATCCAATTCCAAGATCCAACCAGCAACATTATCCAAGAAGTAACGGTCGTGGGTAACGGCAATCACCGTCCCTTTGTACTGTTGCAAGTGTTGCTCCAACCATTCAATCGATTCAGCATCCAAGTGGTTGGTAGGCTCATCGAGCAAGAGAATATCTGGGTTTTTCAACAACAAGCGACACAAAGCCACTCGGCGACGTTCCCCTCCAGATAGCGTTACGATCAACTGGTCATCTGGCGGACAACGCAATGCATCCATCGCACGCTCCAATTTGTTATCCAGTTCCCACGCATCCAAGGCATCAATTTTGTCTTGAACCTCTCCTTGTCGAGCAATCAACTTATCCATTTTATCTGGATCGTTCAATACCTCTTCGTCCATGAAGCTATTGTTGATTTCCTCGTATTCTTTCAAGATATCAACCGTTTCTTGCGCCCCTTCCATCACGATTTCCTTTACCGTTTTCTTCGGATCCAATTCTGGTTCCTGCGGTAAGTAACCAACGCTATAACCCGGGGTAAAAACAACGTCTCCTTGGTAAGATTGATCCAATCCAGCAATGATTTTCATTACCGTTGACTTACCCGATCCGTTTAAACCGATGATACCGATCTTCGCTCCATAGTAGAAAGAAAGGTAGATATCCTTGATAATTTGCTTTCCAGTTGGTGTGTTTTTCGACACTCCAACCATGGAAAAGATGATATTCTTATCGTCTGACATGCCTTAAAATTAGAAGGCTAAAAATACCTAATTCAGTGCAAATAGCAGGTGATTTTCGCTCGGATAATGCCAATAAGTCAAGCTTTTTTTACCTTTATTTCTAACAAGTAAAGACATGAAGAAAATTTCCATCTTATTCTCACTTTCCATCGCTCTTGCTTCACTTACATTTTGCAAGAAGAAAGAAGTGAGCTATACCATTGAAGGCCATGTACAAGACAACACCTACAATCAAGGTATGACGGGCGCAAGCGTTTTTGTAGAACTCAAAAGTGCCAACTCAAGTTCGGCCTTTGAGGCTTTTAAATCTGTCACACTTGACTCTTCTGGCGATTTTACCATTGAAATACCCCGTGGAAATTATACGCAAGCTCGTTTTACTGTGGAAAAAGGTGGCTACTTTGAAACGAGAAATACCCTGCAATTTCAAAATTTGAGTGTAGAGGAAACCAATAAAATCGACCTGAGTTCAACGCAGAAATCATGGGCGAGAATCATTTTTATAAACGACAATGGTCAAACCAATGACATCCTATCCTTCCTAAAGCAAAAGGGAAAAACAGGCTGTAACGAATGCTGTAATAGTGAGACGGTGGTTATTAATGGGGCTGTGGGTGACACCATTGTTTGCATCAACGATGCCAACACAGAATTCAGCTTTATATACAGCATCAACGGCGGAAACCCGATGACTGAATCACTGATTACAGCACCGGGAGTTACCACCGATAAAATTATTCACTATTAGTCTTGATCCAAGGCTTCGCGTAGTTTTTGACGCAAGTGACGGTTGTATGTTTCAATCAAGAATTTGAAGTAATTATTGGTTGACTTGGATATCGATTTGGTATACTGCTTAACGCGGTACTCAATATGTTCCTGAAGGGCTGTTTGCAAATCCAAAGCTGCAGAGAAAGATGGAGTCGCTTTTTTAATCACCTCAAAGTGGTTTTCCATTGATAAATCAACGGCTTTTTTACCCTTATCTCCGTTGTCGATCAGGTCGTTATACACTTCACGCATGTTGAAGCTATCCAATAAATCGGTATCAATTTTTTCCTTCAAACCTTTCGGGAATTCATATTCTACCTCGAATTCAATATCATCCGACTCAGAAAGTTTGGATTCCAAGAATCTATCTGGGAAGCGGAACGCATCTTGCCAATTGATATAGTCTTGCCAGAACCCGAAGCGGCGAACATTGTTCCCCAAATCAATAATCTTGAACTGAGATTTATTTGGCAATTTACGGGAACCACGACCTATCATCTGATGGTACAAAGTCAACGAGCGAGTTGCACGGTTTAGGATAATCGTTTGAACTGTTGGCTCATCGAAACCAGTTGTCAAGATACCCACGGATGTCAAAATAGCATCGGGTGTTTCCTTGAACCAACGCAGTACGTCTTTACGATCTTTATCGGAAAAAGTAGAATCCAAATGGCGAATTTTAAATCCACGCTTCTTGAACATCTCTTCTACACGCATCGAAGTCTCAATACCTGAGTTGAAAATCAAAGTTTTATTTCCGACAGCAACCTCTTCGTAAGCAAACAATAATTTCTCTTGCATGAAGTAGTTACCGTAGACCAATTCGGATGAACTAACGGTAAAGTCTCCGTTCGAACCAATCTTCAAACCGTGCAAATTAACATCATACGTAAACGTTTCTGCATCAGAAAGATATCCACCTTCAATTAAAGAAGAGATCGATTCACCTACCAACAATTTATTGTAGTTGTCATTCAACGGGAGTGAACGGTTACTACTCAATGGTGTTGCAGTAACACCCAAGATGTTTGCATCTTGATAGTACTGGAATATTTTTCTAAAACTGTTGTAGTGCGCCTCATCCACAATGACCAACCCCACTCCTTTGATGAAGTTCTCGTCATCATGCAAACGATTGTTCAAGGTTTCAACCATGGCAATAAAACACTGGTATTCGTCTTGATCCTCTAAGGTCTTGATTTCGCTATTGATAATTTTATTTCCAACACCGATAGCAGATAACTGCTTGGATGTTTGAACAGAAAGTTCGATTCGGTGTGTCAAAATCAACACCTTTTTCTCCCATTTCTGGATGTATTGTCTCGTAATTTCAGAGAAAATAACTGTTTTTCCTCCTCCTGTAGGAAGTTGGTATAACAAGTTAAAATCGGTACCGTTTTTCTGTAATTCGTCTAGGATAGTAGTAACGGTTCGTTCTTGAAAAGGGTATAAGGCTTTCGCCTCGTATAGTTGGGTATCAATCATGCTTTGTCTTCCGAAAAATGGGCTACAAAAATAAGCCCTTTTTCTTGATAAAGCAAACCCAAAGCAAGTTTCCGTGCGAAATAGAACAGATTTATAGCTTATAAAGAATATCTATAAATTTTGATGAAGGATTCAACAAAAGATCCAATCTGTATGGACAAGAAAAAGCTATTTTTGCCCCTCAAACTGAAAACAAAGTATAAAGATGAGCGATATAGAAAAAGTTAAATGTCTGATTATTGGTTCAGGACCAGCAGGATACACAGCTGCCATTTACGCTGCACGTGCGAACATGAGCCCAGTGATGTACCAAGGAATGCAACCTGGAGGACAATTAACAACAACCAATGAGGTCGAAAATTTCCCTGGATACCCAGAAGGAATTACAGGTCCTGCTATGATGATGGAATTGGAAGCACAAGCAAAGCGTTTTGATGCTGATATCCGTTTTGGATTCATCGACAAGGTTGATTTTTCTGGAGTTATTCACAAAGTATGGACTGACGGAGGAAAAGAAATTCACTGTGAAACAGTGATCATTTCTACAGGAGCCTCTGCTAAATACCTAGGATTGGAATCAGAGCAAAAATTCTTGTTGAACGGTGGTGGTGTTTCTGCTTGTGCAGTATGTGATGGGTTCTTCTACCGCGGACAAGAGACGGTAATCGTTGGTGCTGGTGATTCAGCTTGTGAAGAAGCTCACTACCTATCTAAATTGTGTACGAAAGTAACGATGTTGGTTCGTCGTGATGAGTTCCGTGCTTCCAAGATCATGGCTGAGCGCGTGAAGAACACAGAAAACATTGAAATTTTGTTCAATACAGAAACCGTTGAGGTGATCGGAGACGATGTGGTATCTGCCGTGAAAGTGAAGAACAACCAAACTGGAGAAGAAAGAACGATTCCAGCGACAGGTTTCTTCGTGGCAATTGGTCACAAACCTAACACAGATATTTTCAAGGATTACATCAAGTTAGATGAAACAGGTTACGTGGTATACGAAAAACCAGGAACTTCTTTAACAAATGTACCAGGCGTATTCGTTGCTGGCGATGCTGCCGACAAAAACTACCGTCAAGCGATCACAGCTGCGGGAACTGGATGTATGGCTGCTTTGGACGCTGAGCGTTACTTGGCTGCTAAAGGACACTAATAGTTTAGAGTTTAGAGTTTGGAGTTTGAAATTCAGAGTTTTGAACTTGGATTTTTGATATTAGAAGGGCTGATTCGTGAGAGTTGGCCTTTTTTTTAATTAAGAATGCAGAATGATGAATGATGAATGATTTGTAGAAAAGAATTCTCAATAACAATTTTCCAATTTTCCAATCTGCTAATTTGTAATCTGCCAATTAGCAATCTGCAATCTTCCTCCCGATGACTATCGGGACTGCAATCCCGATTCTATTTCGCTCGATCTTTCAGCATTGGAACGAAGCTAAAGTCGCCGTAGTCTTCTTCAACCCATTCTGTTTCTGAGACGCGAACGAGTCTTTTCATACGCTGAACACGACCTTCGCCCAAAGGAATTACGAGCTTCCCTCCTATTTTAAGTTGAGTTTTCAAGGCTTCTGGGATAAATGGCGCACCGCAGGTTACCAAAATGGAATCGAAGGGTGCAAATACGGGCCACCCTTTGTAACCGTCCCCATACATTAAACGTGGAGAATATTTCAATTCCTTAATGATGTGTTTGACCTTAACAGCAAGTTCTTTTTGACGTTCAATGGAAAACACCTTCGCTCCCATTTCACAAAGAATACAAGTTTGAAAGCCAGACCCTGTTCCAATTTCCAAGACTTTATCTCCTTTTTTCAATTCCAAAAGGGAGGATTGGAAGGCGACCGTAAAGGGATGCGAGATGGTTTGTCCTGCTCCAATTTGAAAAGCCATATTGGAATAAGCTTGTTCTAAAAAGGCAAGATCCAAGAAAAAGTGGCGAGGCACAGCGTCAAAGGCACTTAAAACTTGCTCGTTTTTTATCCCTTTGTCTCTAAGCTCTTGTATCAATTGCTTGCGCAGGCCTTTGTGCTTGTATGAATCTTGCATGCGGCAAAAATAAGGCATTGCGCCCTTTGAGCACTTAAAAAATTACGCACAAATTGTCGTGAATTCATTTCGTACAAAAGGTTCGAATGCTATGCTAAGTGGAGAAAATGAACAACACGAAATGTGTATATTTGGCCGACTTAAAATCTATACAATGGCCATTTCAGCTAAAGAATTAGAACAAAACAAAAACGAAGACCAAATCAAATTGAAAATTAGCGCTCTACAGCGCGAATTGGATAAAATATACCTTGGAGGTGGGCAAAAGCGCATCGATAAATTGCATAGCCAAGGAAAAATGACGGCTCGCGAGCGCATCGAAATGCTTTTAGATAAAGGTACCGAGCGTATCGAAGTAGGTGCATTTGCCGGGTACGGGATGTATGCTGAACACGGAGGATGTCCTGCTGGTGGTGTTGTCATCATGATTGGATACGTATCCGGAAAACAGTGTATCGTTGTTGCAAACGACGCGACGGTAAAAGCTGGAGCCTGGTTCCCAATCACAGGTAAGAAAAACTTAAGAGCGCAAGAAATTGCGATGGAAAACAACCTACCAATTATATATTTGGTGGATTCTGCTGGGGTTTACTTACCGATGCAGGATGAAATTTTCCCGGATAAGGAGCATTTCGGACGAATTTTCCGAAACAATGCAATCATGTCATCCAGAGGAATCTTGCAAATCGCTGCAGTTATGGGATCTTGTGTTGCCGGTGGTGCTTATCTACCTATCATGTCGGATGAGTCCTTAATCGTTAACAAAACAGGAACGATTTTCTTGGCTGGATCTTACTTGGTGAAGGCCGCTATTGGCGAAACAATCGACAATGAAACCTTAGGTGGTGCAACTACACACACGCAAATCTCAGGGGTTTGTGATTACAATACAGAAAACGACGAGGATTGCATCAAAACGATTCGCGACTTGATGGACAAAGTGGGAGCCAAAGAAAAAGCTGGTTTCGACAGAAAAGAAAGTCAAGCACCGAAATTGGATCCAAAACAGGTGTACTCTTTACTTCCATCTGAGCGCTCGAAGCCATACAACATGCGCGATTTGATGGATACCTTGGTTGATAAAGGAACCATTACCGAGTACAAAAAGGACTATGGTAAATCAATCGTTTGCGCATACGCTCGCATCGATGGATGGAGCGTTGGTATTGTTGCCAATCAGCGAGAAGTGGTTAAAAACGCTAAAGGCGAAATGCAGTTTGGTGGGGTAATCTACACGGATTCTGCTGACAAAGCGGCACGCTTCATTATGAACTGTAACCAAAAGAATATTCCACTGGTGTTCTTGCAAGACGTTTCCGGATTCATGGTTGGATCGAAAAGTGAACACGCAGGAATCATCAAGGATGGAGCAAAAATGGTGAATGCCATGGCAAACTCAGTTGTTCCGAAATTCACCGTTGTGGTTGGAAACTCCTACGGGGCGGGTAACTACGCCATGTGTGGAAAAGCGTACGATCCACGTTTGATGTTGGCATGGCCTACGGCCGAAATCGCTGTAATGAGTGGAGCTGCGGCTGCAAAAACATTGTTGTCTATTGAAGTGGCGTCATTAAAGGCTCGTGGAGAAGAAATTTCTCCAGAGAAGGAAGCAGAATTATTCAATACGATCAAAAGTCGTTACGACGAACAAATTTCTCCCTACTATGCAGCATCACGCTTGTGGGTAGATGCAATTATTGACCCTGTAGAGACTAGAAAACACATCTCTATGGGAATTGAAATGGCCAACCACAAAGTAGCTGAGCGCGCATACAATGTAGGAAACATACAAACTTGATGTTAAACTGGTCCGTTAAGGCTTTCGAGGAACTAACACTTCGTGAATTTCACGATTTACTAGCCCTGCGAATTGATGTTTTTATAGTGGAACAAAACTGTCCTTATCCTGAGTTGGACGGCAAGGACGAACAGAGTTATCACCTTATAGGTCGCAACGAAAATTCTCAAATCGTTGCGACTTCACGTATATTACCCCCAGGGCTCTCCTACCCGCAAGTCTCTATAGGTCGCGTGGTTGTGGCCAAAAATGAACGAATGAACAACTACGGTCATGACATGATGCGCATGGCTTTTCAGTTCATTTTAGAAAAATTTGGCAATACGGAAATCAAGATATCTGCCCAGAAATACCTAGAATCATTTTATCTTTCACACGATTTTGTCCCAACGGGTAAAGAATACCTAGAGGATGGAATCCCTCATTTAGAAATGATTCGATACAAAAACAAATAAAACATGAAACATTTATACAATGCTACCCTCGTTACGCTTGCCGCAACTGTTGTGGGCTGTGGAGTGAAATCGGGTAAGGATGTGGTGAATAAAACAGCAGATGTTGTTTACCATACCATCGATGAAGATTACATGGACAAAGGAGTTCGTCCACAAGATGACTTTTTCCAGTTTGCCAATGGAACATGGTGTAAAAACAACCCAGTTCCGGATAGTGAATCCCGTTGGGGAAGTTTCAACGAATTGGATGAAGCCAACAAGAAGAAGTTGACGGAAATTTTGCAAGCTGCAGCTCATGCCAAGGGTGAAAAAGGTACACAGAATCAAATTTTGGGTGACTACTACACTTCCTTCACCAATATGGATCAACGAAATGCCATGGGAATCGAACCCATTGCCGAAGAGTTGTCGTGGGTGGAGAACATTAACAACAAATCTGAAATTGCTGAGGTGGTTGGTAAATTACACGCCAATGGTGTGGGCATGTTTTTCAATTTTGGTGTAGGTCAAGATTTAAAGAATGTAGAGTACAACATTTCTTCTTTCTACCAAGGTGGAATTGGTTTGCCGAATAGAGATTACTATTTCTCTGACGATAAAAAAGAAATTTTGGCTAAATACCGAGAGTTTGTTGCTGAAGTGTACACCTTGTATACATCTAACCCAGAACAAGCAAAGGATATTGCAACCGAAATTGTACAGTTTGAAACCAAACTTGCTGAAGCGATGTTGCGACCAGCTGAAATGCGTATTCCGGAAAAAACGTACAACCGTCGCGCAAAGTTGGATTTCGAAAAAACAATGCCGGCTTTTGAGTTTGAAAAGTACTTGGAGGCAACAGGAAGCTTGTCTTTCGACACAATGATCGTTGGAATGCCAGAATTTGCGGTTACACTCAATAAGCAAATCGAAAAATCTGACTTGAATCTGTTGAAAAACTACATGAAATGGAACATCTTGAACCACTACGCGGGACACCTTAGTACGCGCTATGTTGAGGCAAACTTCCGTTTCTACTCTGGAGTTCTTTCGGGTAAAAAACAAATGAAATCGTTGGACGAGCAATGTATCGACGAAATCACACGCATGAATTTCGGAGAGTGGTTAGGAAAAGCCTTCGTTGAAAAACATTTCTCTCAAAATGCTTCTAACCGTGTCAACACGATGGTAGACAACCTTTTGGCTGTATACAAAGAGCGCATCAACGGTTTGGAATGGATGTCTGCTACAACTAAAAAGGAAGCATTAAACAAATTGAATTCCATCGGAAGAAAGTTAGGGTACCCTGAAGAGTGGGAAGATTATTCTGGCATTTACATGGACGACAAAAACTACATCATGAACTACCGCAATGCAATCCAATTTGCGCATAGAAAAAACATGGATGAGTTGAACGACAAGGTCAACAAGAAGGAATGGGGAATGCCAGCTCACATGGTGAACGCATACTACCACCCTCTTTTGAACGAAATCGCCTTCCCTGCGGGAATCATGCAAGCTCCTTTCTTTGACGAAAATGCAGAAGATGCGGTGAATTATGGACGAATTGGAATGGTAATCGGTCACGAGTTTACACACGGGTTTGACGATATGGGATCTAAATTTGCTGCTGATGGTTCATTTACGAACTGGTGGACTGAAGAAGATCGCACAGCATTTGAACAGAGAACAAAAACCTTTGGTGAGACCTATGCTGCATTTTGTCCGGTTGATGGTCACTGTGTAAACCCAGATTTAACCATGGGTGAAAACATCGCTGACTTGGGTGGTTTGACAATGGCGTACTATGCCTATACTCGCACAAAAGAGTTTAAGTCTGGAATCAAGCGCAATGGATACAGCCCTGCGCAACGTTTCTTTATTGCATACGCTCAGTTGTGGAAAATCAACTACACAGAATCAGAATTGAAAAACAGAATCGCAAATGATCCGCACTCACCGGGTATGTACCGCGTAAATGGTCCTTTGATGAACTGTCCTGAATTCTTCGCTGCTTTCGATGTGAAAGAAGGCGACAAAATGAGAAACACAGGAAACAAGATGGTGACCATCTGGTAAACCGATCTCAATAAAATTGAAAAGCTGCTTGTCTTGGATGAGCAGCTTTTTTGCGTTATTTTTTACAATTCTTCCAAAAGAGTTGCGTTAAACTTGGAATGAGATTCCTATTGCTTCTTTTGCTATTTCAAATAAATTCAATTCATGGTCAAACGAAGAGACAAACCGAATCATTGAGTTTTTTTGGTTCTAATTGCGTGGTCGACACTTTAACCCTTGTTTTTAGTAAAAAAGAAGTTCTTTTTATTAATCGAACAAGGGGTAAAATTCAACGGTTGAAAAAAGGTAAATCAGTTTGGACAGTTGAATTTAATGAAATGCTTGATTCGGATCAGGCTTGTTTTAGAGCCTATTTTATTAATAACAAATTCAACAAAGGGATTATATTCTTGGATATTTGGATAAATAATAGACTCGATTGCAAAATTTGTTTTGATTACAAAAAAGGAACAATCATATCACATTTAAAGGTTGAAACTCAATCTGAACAATTTTAATTTACATTCTGTCGAACCAGAGACGCAAACTTTCTTTTTTTTTTGAAATTTACATTACCGAGAGATTTGATTTAGCAGTGAAATTGATGCTTTACATATTGGGATTTTCCTGTTTGACTTGCTTTGGACAAGAAAAAACTCCACACGCAATTCACACTAGTGTAAACGAACCAATAACTAAATTTGGTGAAACAGAACCTCAATTTCCCGGAGGAGCTGCAGAATTGCAACGGTACATCATGAAGTCTTTTCCATGGGACTCGATACGAGGAGAGGATCTTTTGGAGGTATCAAAAATTTATCTCTCCTTCGTGGTGACAAAAACAGGAGAAATTAAACAACTCCAAATCCTCAAAGGTAGTCACCCAAATATCGACCCTTTGATTTTTAAATTTGTTTCTGATATGCCGCTGTGGATACCTGGCAAAAATGAAAAAGACGAACCAATCAATATGGAGGTGCGATTACCTATCCAGGTTTGCTTGAAATAACTATCTCAAAATCAATCCAAAACATAGTTTCAATACTTTCTTTTTTCAAAAAATCAATCCTCGATTTTACTCGATTATCTAACAAATTGTAACTTAAAAAGCCTTAAGCTCACTAGCTTAAACTAGGATAAGAATGCAATAAATAGTTATGAATCAAAAAACCGACCAAATACTGGGAGCCACTTTTTTAGGTCTCACCCTACTATTCATTATCGTATCAATGACCAATGCGACCTTTTTTCATTGGGTATTTGAAAGACATCACAATCAATGGAGTTGGTATTTACGTCCTTTGTTTCTCTTACCATTTTGCTTTTTTGCTTACCGCAAGTGTTGGACTGGCATGTTCTTTTCCATTTTTGCGCTTTTTACCTCCATGTTTTGGTTCCCAAAACCATCTGAGATTGATCCGAATGTAATCGAGTTTTTGGCTTTCGAGAAAGATTACCTCTATGGAGAGTGGACTACAAGCAAAATTCTTCTATCACTTTCGATTCCCATTTCTTTTGCAGCTCTGGGCTTGGCTTTTTGGAAAAGAAGCTTGATTATAGGCTTGGCCGTTGTAATACTAATGGCCACAGGAAAAATGGTGTGGAGCATCGAGAACGCTGGGGAAGCCGGAAAATCAATTGTGATTCCGGCGATTGTAGGACTATTCCTGTGCTGTGGATTAATTGTATTTGGTTTTAGGAGATTAAGTAGAAAAGGAGAATAAGGGTGGTATTCATAATTATGAACTAAAGACAATAATAGTTGAAAAGGACAATAGTTTATCGATTTTTGATAGTTGTAATGACCTCTACCTTATTCTTCACCTTGGTCATGATATACATCTATACCAATTATGCCCGTCAAGGAACTGAACATTCGGATTCTTCTACAGATTTTTTAGTAATCATAGGGTCTCAGCTAATTTTTTGTCTTTCTTGTTTAACCTTCTTTCTAACAAACAGAAAAAACAAAAAGCAGAAAAACATTTGGTGGTTGTTTCCTGCACTTCCAGTTCTCTTAATGCTATTAATGGCATGCTTTGACTATCATCTTCGTGATAAAATGATTCGTCCGAATTTCGTATTAATTACATCATTTAGCTTTTCAATATTTCTTTTAATTACCAATTTTCTGACAATAAAACCTAACAAAACTACATAATTGAAATCGCTAACAGGATGGACAAACTGGTGTAAGTTGTATACTCTAAAGCTGACCTAAGCGCCTGTTCAGGAACCATAGTTTGTCCTTAAAATGTTGTTTTTTCAGGAGTGGTCGGATGCGTACCAGTAGG
>JAOASF010000169.1 GCA_025210175.1 Crocinitomicaceae bacterium
GGCGTGTTGCAAGTGAGTACCCGAGCGCAAGGTGGTTCTAAATCGACAGCTTTTGCATTGCCATTGCCACTTGGCTTGTAACCAATAGTGCTCGGTTCCGCCACACTTTTTACAGCGGATCTCTTCGCTTTGACGCAGTTCCTTGAAATGCATTCTACAGGAATGCTCGTCCGGAAAAGTGGAGATGAATTCGTGGATTTTCATGATAGTAGTATTTACTTTAAGTTAACCAGAAATCAGCAACTTAACAAATCTGTGGTACACATTGGACCATTCGGAAAAATCTGGCAAAATTCTAATTCCCTTTCATCTCAAACGCCTCCCAACAAACCCAAAAACAAAACAATACATCTAATCCAAAACCGGTAGAGCAAAATGGAATGTAGCCCCCTTTCCCAATTCAGCTTCGGCCCAAGCCCGACCGTTGTGCGCCTCCACAACCTGCTTCACAATTGCCAGTCCGATACCGGTTCCATCGAATTCATTCCCGTCATGTAAACGCTGGAATACCTTGAATAACTTGTGCTGGTATTTCATGTCGAAACCTGCACCGTTGTCTTTGATGTTTATTACAACCTCCTGATCGTTTTGAGTGCAGTAAATTTCAACCTTTGGATTCTCCTTTTGAGCAGAATATTTAAAAGCATTCGAAATTAGGTTTGTTAGTGCTTGTCTAACTAACATTTCATCGCCAGTAATATTCGGTAAATCGCAGTCCGTTTCAATCGTGCACTTTTGATATTCGGGGTGGCTCAAAAGAAGGTCATGGATAATGGATTTAACCATTTTAGGTGTATCAATCAAGGTGTGATCGACCGATTTTTTACCTATCCTAGAGAAGGTCAATAAGTCATCTATGAGCTCCGACATTTTCTGGGCATTGGCATGAATGATTTCTAAAAAACGTTTGAAGTTTTCATCATCAATACGTGTGGCGTATTCACTCAATACAATTTCGGTAAATCCGTTGATGGCCCGGAGTGGAGCTCTTAAGTCGTGAGAAACGGAGTAAGCAAATGATTCCAGTTACTTGGTTCTCTTCTCAACCTTGCTCTCGAGTTCTCGATTCAATTTTTCAATTTCTACTTCTTTGTGTTTTAAGTCTGTTAGGTCATGCGTAATCCATGAGTAGCCAATCGTTGATTCGTCCTCTCCTTTGATCAAACTGATTATATCATGTGTAAAAATATAGGAACCGTCTTTTTTCATTCGGTAACCATCATTTTCGAAAGAACCGTACTTATGAATATGAGCGATAATTTCCTGGCCGTTGAGGTGTAACTCCTCGTTTTCAGGAAGAATAAACTCATAGAAGTATCTATTGAGAACATCGTTACCACTGTATCCTCTTAACGAAGCTGCACCACTGTTCCAATTTCTCAAACGCCCATTTTCCTCCACAAAAACGATGGAATAATCTTGCACATAGTTAATCATGGATTGATATCGCTGTTCGCTCTTGGAAAGCTCATCGTGCAAAATTTGCAACAAATCCTTGTTTTCTTCAAGTAAGCCTTGGTGGTCAGTAAGCTCTTTTATTTTACGCTTTAGTTGACTGGTTCGCTGGTCTACCATCTCGTTTAAAACCATATTGTTCTTGCGCAATTCACTCGAGCTATTGGAGGTAATTCGCGTTAAAACGAAGGTCACGATGATCACCACAAATCCAATAAATCCATTTAAAATCACTGAAGTTTCATCATATCCAGATTTTAATTGCCAAACCAAGGTGGTTAATAAAAACAATGAGCTTAAAGCTGTAGTAAGGATGGTTAAAGCATACGGAATGAGCCAAGAAAAGAGAATTATCAAGGAGTATAATGGGGAGAAAGACAAGCTTTCATTCGACTTGATATCTGCAATAAAAACAATAAAGGCGAGTGTAAGCGTGACAATAAGGAAAAGAAAATCATTGATACTGAATCTTCTTGTTTTCATCCATTCATGTTGTTTTTTAATCGAATAATCTCAATTTTCATTCGATCGATTTCAATATCTTTTTCCAGAACCTTTTTGTTCAATTCTGTTATCTGTTGATCCCGCTGTAAAAGTTCTTCCTCGTCGTTTGACGCTTCTTCCTTCGTTGGCTTAAAGTTGATCATTTTAGGCAAAACGCGAAGCAAGGCGAATACTGTTCCCAAACTAACAATAGCAGTCGCCAATTTTACCAGCGTTCCAAAGCGATAAGCTGGCCACCAAAAAATGATTGCATCCATTAAATGGGTAAACCCGCATAAAATGATAAAGGCACCAAACAACCAAAAGACGGGTAAAAAAGGAATGGTTTTAATTGTTTGCGTGAGTTTGAGCAAAATAACTGGAATCACGAAGTAGGCCAACCAAATGGTTAAATCACTTAAAATTGTTAACCATCCATGAAAACTAGACCAAACTCCACAGTGCCAGCGTGGAGGCCAATTAGATATTGAAAAAAGATCACCAAAAAACTCCAAAACCTCGTTCATAACGCAATAGACATATTTCTTAAAGGTAGGATAAAATCGGGATTAAGAACAGATTTAGGTGGAAAATGAAACCTTATTTTTTACTTAAAATGTTATGCGCAACTACAAACAATTAACATTTGTATTTCCTTAAATGTGCTGAAAATGAATTATTTTAACTATCCAATTACTGATTTGTTATGAAATATATATTTACTATTACAAGCATACTGTTATGCAGTGCAATGCTTTACTCGCAAACCGAGATTACCGAAATTCAACCGATTAATGGTTCTACAACCACCCTCAGGGCACCCAATGGTACTTCCGCTCATACCACGATGCGGGGACATTTAATTGTTCTAGCCAGTGAACTTGGAAACGTACCTAGTGGAGTTACTATCACCAAGCTTGGCTTTACGTATTCAGCGGGAACAGATGCTCTTGCTGAGGGCAATATGAAGTTTTATCTCGAGAATTCGGCTGACGTGGTGAACAATAAAAGCAATGATTGGGCAACGGCAATTTCTACCATGACCAATGTGAGTGATGGAAATTTTACACTTCCAATTTCCGCAGGACCAGCAGATGCAGATATGACTTTGTCAACTCCCTTTGTGTACAATGGAGGAGGATTGTATGTGGGTTACGATTACTTGGCAACTACAACTTCGGCAGTGGCAGCAACAAATTTAGCTGACAATACCTTGCCTGGAGGAGTTAAAATGGTGGCAAGTACTTCCACTACACCTAGTCCAACGCTTACGGGAACGTCCAGTTTCAGACCGGCTATTCGGATAACCTTTTTGAACCCGAATACCAACGAAGTTCAAGTAATTTCGCTGAATGTACCCAATGCAAAGTTGTCTTTGTTGTCCGGAACTAGTCAAACAATGGAAGCACTTGTTTTGAATGCTTCGCAAGGCGCCTTGACCAACATTCCCGTTACGCTTTCAATTACTGGAACCAATACCTTCACATCAACTCAAAACATCGCAAACTTAGCTCCTGGAGCTTCGTCAGTGGTATCCTTTACAGCGGTTCCTCAAGCTATTTCAGGAATGGATACGATTCGTGTTACGGTGCCCAATGATGATAACAACAATAACAACTTGATCGAGAGACTTTCTCATGTTACTTGTGATACTCTTGGCGCGTGTTCGCCTGGCGCTCCTGTTGGCTCAGTCGGCTTCAACACAGGAAGTGGAATCCTTGCCAATCGATACAAGGTTAATTCAACGGCCCCAATTGTTGCAAAAAAGGTTGCGTTTTACGTTGCCAACAATGCGGCTTCGCCAGGGAACATCATTAAAGGGGTGCTGTGCGACTCTGCAGGTGTAATTGTAGATTCGACTTTTATTTTCGCCATTCCGGCTACCTCCTTGGGTACCAAAGTCGAGTTGTCTTTTATCAATGGTAATATTGATGTGTCAAACAAAGACTTTTACTTCGGAATTCGACAGTCAGCCAACACCACCACTGGTTATTTCCCGTTTGGGACACAACCCAATGACAATGTCCCGCCCAACCGTTTTTACTCTCTTCCTGTTTACGGAGAAGATACAACTTCCTACACCACTTTGGGAATGTTCATGATTGAAGCCGTGTTGGCAGGTAGACAAATACTTACGAGCGATGCACCAGGCGGCTCAGTTTGTGAGAACACTCCAGTAAACTTTTCAACTACGGGTGGTTACTCCAATTACAATTTTTATGTTGACAATACTTCAGCACAGACAGGAGCAGGGAACACCTTTACACATACTACAGTGGGAACACAGGCGTACAAAGTTGAAAGTACCTACAATGGTTGTACAATCGTAAGTAATACATTAACGGTTACGAGTGCGCCAGAAATTCAGAATACGGTAAACGCAACCATCTGTGATGGCGACAGCTACCAAGTGGGTTCCAATACCTATACAGCAGACGGTACTTACATCGATACATTGAGCTCTCAGGCTGGTTGTGATTCAATTGTAACACTGAACCTTACAGTACAAATGATTGACACTTCTAGCCAGCAAGCAGGTCCCTTGCTTACGGCCAACCAAACAGGAGCCACTTATCAATGGTATGACTGTGGCAATAGCCAACCTATTGCAGGAGCTACCTCCAGCACTTACTTGGCCACAACAAGTGGAAGTTACGCTTGTATTGTAACTATCGGGAACTGTTCAGATACAACCGCTTGTAGAATTGTTGACTTTACAGGATTAGGCGAGTTGGATCTCCTGAAATCATCCGTAATATCTCCGAACCCTACCAATGGACCAATCCTTATTGGGTGGCAAAAGGTACAGGTTGAAAACATCGTTGTAAGAGATGTGAAAGGAAAAGTTTTATTCGAAACGGAAACCAAAGTAGGAAACATGTCTGCAGAAATTGATCTGTCATTGTATGAAGCGGGTTCTTACTTTATCGAGTTACAATCGGCCAAGGCCAAATTCACCCATTTAGTCATTAAGAAATAGAAAATATAAAGGCCATCGAATTTCGGTGGCCTTTTTACTTTTGTGGTTTTCTGATATGCATTTACGTTCCATTTCTTCATCCGAATTCTCTAAAATTCAAACCTTGGCCAAATCCATTTGGCCTATCTGTTACAAGGAGATTCTTTCAAAGGAACAGATAAGTTACATGTTGGACTTAATGTATTCGGAGGAAGCATTGGTAAGGCAGGCTCAAGCAGGTCAAGAGTTTTTTTTACTCGAAGAGGATGAGGAATTGTACGGTTTTCTCGGCATCCAAAAAAGGTACCCAGAGGCCATGGATATTCGAGTGCATAAAATTTATGTTCGAACCGATCTTCATGGGAAGGGCTTGGGGAAATTCATGCTACATTTTGTTGAGGCTCTGGGCAAGCAATTGGAAATGAAAAGAATTCATCTCAATGTCAATCGTTTTAATAAAGCCAAAACCTTTTATGAGAAAATGGGCTTTGTGATTGAAAAACAAGAGGATATCGATATTGGGCACGGTTATCTGATGGAAGACTTCGTGATGGTTAAAAAGATTTAAAAGAAGGGATTTCCAAGGCCTTACCAACCTCGTCCCTCAAGGTTTCGTTATATTTGCCGTAATAATCTAATTATCATGAGAAAAATTTTACAATTATTATTCATTGGAATATCTGGCTTTGCTTCCGCTCAAGTCGGAAACGTTTTTAACGGAAATCTAGAAAATTGGTCCATCAATGATTCAGCTACAGTGCTTGATACGTGGTTTTGGACTGCAGGACAAGGAACTGCAGAATTGTCAAGCGATGCACAAGACGGGCAAAATGCAGTTAAATTAACGAACGCAGATGACGGACAAGGAGGAATCAACAACGGTATTCTTGCCTTAGGTGATTTTTCACAAGGTTTTTCTGGTTACCCATACCAAACCCCACTTGATTCAATCGTATTTTACGCAAAGTATGATATTGCAGCAGGAGATTCTGCTAGTGTAATCGTATTGCAAATGTACCAAGGGAATCCAATTCCAAACATTATGACAATTGGTGGTACATCCACAACTTACCAAAGAATGGGGCTGGAACTAATTTCTCCTTTTCAAGATTCATTGTTGATCATTTTCTCTTCAGGAGACTTGTTTGGTGGTACGCCTTCTCAGTTGGGAACTACCATTACAATTGATAACGTAATCGCAAAAGCCCTAATTCCAGCGCCAGCATTACCAAACCAATCTTTCGAAACTGCAACAACTACCTATGTTGAAGAGCCAAATGGCTATGTAACGACAACAGGTTTGTCGCAATCTTTTGGGTTTGATGCAACAGTTGAAAAAACAACAGACGCTCAAAATGGTACTTACGCAGCTTATTTGAAAGCAGTGTTCACAGGTCAAGGTAACCTTCCTGGAGTAATTTCTAACGGATTGGACGCTGACCTAAACGGTACGAATGGTGTGCCTTACATCGGTCAACCGGATTCATTAACAGGATATGTAAAGTATACAGCTACTCCAAACGATCAAGGATATGTGTACTGCCAGTTTACCAAGAATGGTTCGTTGGTAGCAGATGGTTCATTTTTGTTGGATTCAGATTTCTCAACATACACCAAATTTGTGATTCCTTTCACTTTCACAGATGTTCCAGATTCGATGGCATTGACAATTTACTCAGGTGATGAAGCCACTTCTGAATTGTTCATTGATAATTTGAACTTCGAAGGAGGAAATGTAGGTGTTTCTGAATTGCCTTCAATTGATGCAAAAGTATACCCGAATCCAACTGCGGATTTCGTGAGCGTTTCTACGAAAACAAAATTGGACCGTATTCGAGTATTGGATATGAATGGTGCGGTTGTAAGAGAAGTGACTCCAAATGGTATTATCGCATTTATAAATTTGGCTGATCTGAATGCTGGTGTTTACATGATTCAAATGATAGCTGGAGAGCAAACTTCAGTATCTAAAGTGATCAAAAAATAAGAAAGCTTATAATGTGCAAGAAAGGGAGGTTATTGCCTCCCTTTTTTAGTTCAATACCTTTTCCATTGGCAGGTCGCCACATTTAAAATGTCCCTTAGGGCAAGCCGAATGTCCGTGCAAACCACATGGCTTACACTCAAGCTCTGTTGAAGGTGTTTCAATGATTTGCGCGTCTTCACTCAGTGGGCCAAAACCAAAGTGCGGTGTTGTGGAGCAAAAGAATACAGTTGTTGGAGCGTTCATCGCAGAGGCAAAGTGCAAAGGACCAGAATCGTTGACATAATTTCGCCTTGCTTTTTGCATGAGGGCTGCCGATTCCAATAAACTCAATTGTCCGGCCAGATTGATACAATCAGCTCCACTTTCCTTGATTATTTTTTGGCAGAGTTCTCGGTCTCCAGGGCCACCCAAAAGATATACCGAACCCTTTTTTCGCAAAATTCGAATTAATTCGACCCACTTATGAGCAGGAAGTTGCTTGGTATACCAAACGCTTGCTGGAGCAAGACAATAATATGTGTCAAGCTTTGTATACGGAAGAATTTTTTGGATTTGAGCTTCAGATGGTGTCAATTTTGGCCGACGAACCCAAGTGTGGATGTCGAAATCGTGCAACAAGCTCAAGTTTCGATCTACTTCATGGATTCCATCTTTCAATTCATGTTCCTTCCTCACATGGTAAAGGAAACTAAACGGATTTTTTCGAAACCCAATCACTTTACGACCTCCAGATAATACGGATATCATTCCAGAACTGCCGAAGCGGTGAAGGTTGAGAACTAGGTCGAACCGTTCTTTTCGAAAGGACCGTATCAATCGATACATTTCTCCAATTTTCCCCTCTTTCTTATTGAATACCCATACCTTATGCAAGGAGGCTAGGTTTTCTATCAGACCTTGATTGCCATTTTTTACCAAGAAATGAATTTCGCAATTCGGAAAATTAACTTTGAGCGTTTCAACTACAGGCGTAGCTAGAATTTCATCACCCAAAAAAGCGGTTTGTATGATCAACACTTTTTGCACGCTGGCAAAGATAGAATTATCGGAGAAGGGTTACCCAACCCTCTTTTAGGATTTCTTTTCCTTCACCATTGGTGAACATGATTCGGTATAAATAAACACCAGGTTCGGCCAATTCACCGCGGTCCATTATTTTCCCATCCCATCCCTCTGTGGAAACATCCGAAAGATGAACCAATTCTGCCCAGCGATTGTAAATCCTCATTTCGTAATTGGGATAGTCCATGTAAGCAAAAACAGGTTTGAATGTTTTATTTACACCCGATGGTTTGAAGGCATTCGGGATATAGATACTTTCCTCAAATTCAGCACAGCCATCATTACCGAAGGCATTGGCATGAAAACCGTAACTGTTATTTTGTTCTAGGGCATTGATTCTATAGCACAAAGTCTTTTGCCCGTATAGTTCTCCGAGGTCTTCTTGAAATGAATAGGTACTAGGTCCCACCACAGCGATAGGTGCAGCGTCCCACACGCCATCAATGCCACGGTAAATTTCATAGCTTTCAACCCCTCCATCAAAGCCAACATAAGGTGTCCAAACAAGATTGGTTCGGTAGTTTTCCTTATCAGAATCCACTTGCAAAAAAATCGTTTCAACCGTATTGGAAATCAATGAACGATTTCCACAACTGTCAATTGCCACAGATCGGTAGCGATTAACCTTGTCAAGATTAACGTCCGTATCTTTCATTTCAACAATGAAATTGCCATTTACGGACACGCGTCCAATTTCGTTGAACTGACCAGAATTATCCATCCGATCAAAGGCAATGAAGGCCACGTTAGAATTTGGATCTGTTAAACTTTGCAAGTGGACAAAATCGTGTTCCACTGACGCTGCCACGAAATAGTGTACAGAGGGAACTCCACTTGTTGCGGCTTGAATCTGAATGATATTCGAAAAGCATTCAACGCTATCGGCACTTATCCCTTTAATTACAAAGGAAAATATACCGCCCGAGCTCAGGGTTATCTTGGCCGCAGTATTGGTCGTAGTGGCTTGTAGAACCCAATTGCTGTCGGCATCTGTAGCGTACACTTCGTATTTTTGAGAGCCTGTCCAACCGATATAAGATGACCAGTTTAACAGCACAGACGAAAGGCATTGATTGAATTCACCTGTGAGGAAAATAGTGGTATGAGTAGCACTCTTGGCAGAGGTTTGATACGTTTGAGGGATGGTTTGTGTAAAACAACTATCAAAGGCTGCAATCGAATAGGTAAGCGCTCCGGTAGATGTGTTTTCGGTATAAGAATAGAACGTGTTAGCCCAACCATAAACCGTGTCAATTGCCACCAAAATTCCAGAAGAATTCATTTTGTAAATGACATATCCGTAAGTATCGCTTTGCGCATTCTGATTCCATGAAATTTGTACTTGCTTGGTGAGCGTGTCTATGCTTACCCCTGAAATAACCGGCATGGAAGGAGTGATCTTGTCTTCAAAATCATCACCTACTATATTCGACGAAGAAAGACATCCATCCCCTGGGTAAAGAATGCGATAATTCAAGAAGGCACTGCAAATGTCGATCGTATCCTTGAAAAATGTTTGACCGAAACTGAGCGTATCTAAAACCGTCCACGTTCCGGCCGGGTACTCTCGTTCGATATACAGTTGGTTGCTTGTTGGATTAGAAACATTCAAAGCAGGTGTGTTCCAAGTAAGCAAGGCCGTTCCATCGCTGGGATTGGTCAGGTTTAATCGCACATTTTGATTAATTCCTCCATCTGTACTGCCCGTGTTGTCGACAATCTTGATATAATAATCCTTCACAGAGCCCACATTTACGTCGGTAAAGGATGTGGTGTTAATATTGGTGATGGAACTTAAGAGACCGTCTTGATTAGAGTAAATGTCGTAACTGACAAAGTTGTTACCTGGGTCATTGACAGGGTTCCAGTTCAACACAACATCATTTCCTACCGTTTGAATGCATTTCCAAGAAGGTGGCTGAAGGGTTTGAGAAAAAACATTGGGTAGACCAAGAACGCACAAAAGGCTCACTAAGCAAAATTGTGAGAGGGGCCAATTACCAATCATTTTCATAACGTTCAAACGCTCAAACTTCATCTATATTGTAAACGAAAAAAACGAAAATAAGTTGCTGTTTACCCAGCGCTCACAATCGTGAAATCTTCCCATTTGAGATACAAACGAGCCAATTCTTGAATGCGTTGAGGAGTAATGAACTTGAACCGAGCGATGGCTTCGTTATAAAAGTCAAAATCCAGCTGATGTTCCTGAACAGCGAGAAACAAATCTATCATCGCATACGGACCATCTGCGCTCTTCAAGGTTTGACCGAGTAAATAGTTTTTCACCAAAGACAATTCCTCGTTCGAAACGAGTTCATTTTGAAGTCTTTCAATCTCTAATCGAATTTCCTTTAAGGTTGCCTCCATATGTTCTTTTCCAACTTCGGTGGCAATGAGGAAATATCCAAAACCATGGGTTTCGGCAGACATGGACCCAATTCCATAGGTATATCCCTTGTCTTCTCGAATATTGGTCATTAGTCGACTGCCAAAGTAATCGCCAAGAATGGTGTTGAGAACCTGAAAATCGATGTAATCGGGGTGCGTTTTGTTGAACAGAGTCCGACCAACACGAATGGTTGTTTGCAAAGCATCCTCTTTGCTAATATGGTAGTGACCAGGCTCATTATGGACTTGGTCAACATAAGTTGGCAAGCAATCTTTTGTCCACGAACCGAAGGTATCAATCACTTCATCGATAAAATCTGTATTGAAATTGCCGACAAGGGATACTTTGATCAAGCCATTCAAGTAATTTTCTCGAAAAAAAAGCTTGAGCTCAGACAGATCGATGTGGTCAAAATCTTCCAGTTCAGAAACTCTGGAATAAAGAGGGTCGGAAGCAAAAAGGCGCTCTTGAAAAGCACGTTGAGCAAGAAAACTTGTTTTTTGAAGGTTGACTTGGTAGCGCTGCTTTCGATCGCGGATAAGTTCGCTAACTTCCTTTTCCACAAACGACATTTGCTCGATGGCATGCTTTAGTATTCGGATGAGTTTGGGAAAGTTTTCGCGCAAACCATACAAACTGATCAAGGCATTTTCGGAGGTAACTGCCGACTCAAAAAAGCCTCCATGCAAATCAATCTGATGACTAATTTCCGTGCTACTATGGCTTTCACTTCCCGACAATAGCAATCCGTTAACCATGGAAGCAACCATTCTGTTACCTCGAATGGTTCCAGCGTCAAAAGTGAGATCCAAACGAGCGGTTTCGTTTTGAACCTCCTTCATCCAGTAAAGTTTCACTTTTTCATTGATGTCAAAAATGTGTGGTCTCACAAAAGAAACTTGTTCAATTTCTTTCAGTTGTGGTGGTAATTTTCGATCCATCATGCTACTTGTGATTTTACGCGGAGAAGAGAGCAATTGTTTTTTGACAAAATCTCTTTTCCTAAATTTTGTATGTCTTTGGCAGTGATTTTTTGGTATTGTTCGAGTTCTTCATTGATTTTACCTGCGTCTCCAATCAATTCAAAGAAACATAGGTTCATGGCTCGATTGAGCAAGCCTTGTTCTTGAAACTCTTTTGAGGTTCTTATTTTATTCAAAAGCTTCAGCATGTCTTCTTCCTCAATCTGCTCTTGTAAGAAGTTCGATAGTACCTCCCATAGGGCATTTTCGAGCTCTTCAAACGTCCTTCCTTCAGCTAGTTTTCCAGAAATGAGCAACAAACCTTCGTCAATATTCCCTGTAATGAAAGCAGAGATATCCGTCACGAGTCCGAGTTCCTTTTTCAACTTCACATACAAAGGGGAAGATTTTTCACGGCCGATGGCATCAGAAAGAACGTCAGCTGTGTAATACAATTCATGGGTTCGATGCGGCATTTTGAATGCATAATAAAAGGCATCAGCGGGTACTTTTCGGTCAATGGTTTTGACTCTGTACTCGTTTTGCTTTGGCTCGAAAGGCAGATTTCTGTGGACTTTTTCTCGGGCAGGTATGCTGCCGAAATAGCGCTCCAATAAAGTCAAAGCCTCTGATTTTTCAAAATTACCTCCAATGCAAACAATCGCGTTTCCGGGATGATAGTGTTTTTTGAAGAAATCTTTTACATCGGCCATGGTAGCCTGCTCGATGTGAGCCAATTCTTTTCCAATGGTCGCCCACTGATAGGGATGGTGTGTATAAGCCAAAGGCCGAAGCTGCAACCAAACGTCACCATAAGGTTGATTCAAATAGCGTTGTTTGAATTCTTCAATAACCACATTTCTCTGAACCTCCAAACTTTTATCCGTAAAAGCCAAAGAAAGCATCCGATCACTTTCAAGCCAGATAGCCGTTTCAAGGTTTTCTTTTGGCAACACGTTGTAGTAATTGGTGATGTCGTTTGATGTAAATGCATTGCTTTCACCACCAGCATTTTGTAAGGGGCCATCGAAGTCTGGAATGTTGATGGATCCACCAAACATCAAATGCTCGAACAGGTGAGCGAATCCTGTTTTTTCCGGCGATTCATCTCTTGCGCCAACATCGTACAAGGTATTGATCACCACCATCGGTGTAGATGGGTCGTGGTGCAAGATGACGCGAAGTCCATTGCTGAGAGTTAACTTTTCAAATTGTATCATGCCAAGTCAAATTTTCCCTTCTTCAAATCTTCGAGAGCTGATTGGTATTCTGCTACAATTTCCGCTACAATTTCTGCGGCTGGTTTGATCGTTGAAATAAGTCCCGATACTTGGCCAATTTCCAATTCACCTTCGTCCATATCGCCTTCGAACATTCCCTTTTTGGCCCGTCCTCGTCCCAAAAGACCGTTGAGTTCCTCAGGTGTAGCTCCACTGGCATAAGCGGATTGGACATCATTGAAAAACTTATTCTTAATCAAACGCACGGGTGTAAGCTCCTTAAGGGTCATTAAGGTGTCACCTTCTTTGGCATTGACTACCGCGTTTTTGAAACTTTGGTGAGCGCTCGATTCGGGTGTAGCCACAAAGCGAGAACCGATTTGAACTCCATCTGCTCCCAATGTCATAGCAGCCAACATAGCTTTTCCTGTACCAATTCCTCCAGCAGCTATTACGGGTATTTGTGCTTCCTGACATACGGACGGTATCAAGCAAAGCGTGGTGGTTTCATCTTTTCCATTGTGTCCTCCAGCTTCAAACCCCTCTGCCACAATGGCATCTACCCCAGCGTCTTGAGCTTTCAATGCGAATTTCACGCTCGAAACGACGTGAACGACCACGATTCCATGTTCTTTGAGTTTACTAGTCCATGTTTTCGGATTCCCAGCGGAAGTAAAAACGATGGGAACACCCAATTCTATAATACTATCTACGTGCTTATCAATATCGGGGTAGAGAAGGGGTAGATTAACGGCAAATGGCTTGTCTGTAGCCGCCTTGCATTTTTGGATGTGTTCTCTCAAAACATCTGGATACATGGACCCAGAACCAATGATTCCCAAACCTCCAGCATTTGAAACCGCTGAGGCCAATTCCCAACCAGAGCACCAAATCATTCCAGCTTGTATGATCGGGTATTTTATCTTAAAAAGTGATGTAATTCTATTTTCCATATCAATAAGAGCGAAAATACTGGTTTTCTCGCAATTTAGGGGCTTGAAACACGAGCTGTGCAACCGCTTTTCTTTCGCCTTCGTTTATTAAGTGATGATTCTTTACCTTAGTATCGCATGAAATGGTTAAACCTCATCCTATTCTTTGTATTCCTGCATCCTGTTTGGGGGCAGGAAGTGTCGCACGATACGGATATCCATCACAAATTAGTTGAAAACAAAGGTCAATGGCCCGATTGGGTGCAGTATAGAACCGATGTGCCGGGAGGGACCATGTGGATCGAAAAAGAAAGGATACTATACCACTTCGTTGATCGAAATCAAGAAATGCGTAACCATGCGCATCCGTCCGAAAAAAAAGTGCCGAGCCATCCGTCTCTTGAAACCTGTATGTCAGTAGATTTCATTGGGTCGAACGCGATGGCTAGAATTGCAAAAGAAAAGCCTTCGAGCAATTATTTTAATTTTTTCATTGGTCGCGATTCCAGTAAGTGGGCCAACAACGTAGTCGGTTATAGCACCGTCACCAAAGAGGAGTATTATGAGCATATTGATCTTAAACTGATTCGTGAAAAACAAAGTCTGAAATACGAATTCCATGTCCACCCTGGAGGTAATCCAGATCAAATCCAGATGAGGTTTTTGGGGATAAATGGATTGAAAGTCACGCGAAATGGAAGCTTGGAAATAAAAACTGGATTGGGATCCATTTTTGAACAAAAACCATATGTGTATCAAATCATCAATGGTAAAATAATCGAGGTCAAAAGCAAGTTCAAGGTGCGTCATAATCGAGTAACTTTTGAGCTGGCCGATTACGACCCGAGTGTGGACTTGATCATCGATCCAATAATCGTTTTTGCAACCTATAACGGCGCTACATCTGATAATTTTGGGATGACAGCGACTTACGGCTATGACGGGACAGCCTATACAGGTGGAATGGTGTATGGAAATAACTATCCTCGACCTGACCCTGCCGCTTTGGACTCGTCGGCCATAGTTGGAACCAATTCCAATTCAGGGATTACCGACGTGTTTTTGTCGAAATACAACCAAGACGGAACGCAAATGCTCTGGAGCGCATTTTTGGGTGGGGGGAATAATTCAAACGGTACTGAAACTGTCCACTCATTGATTTGCGATAGCAACAACAATGTGTACATGTTTGGTGTAACCAGCTCACCCGATTTTCCTGTTTTGGGCAATGCGTTTCAAACCAATTTTTTGGGAGGGAATTCTGTTTTCTTCTCTTCCAATGGAACCAACTTTTCCTTTGGGACGGATATATATGTAGCCAAAATTTCATCGAATGGCCACGATTTATTGGGGTCAACCTTAATTGGCGGAAGCGACAATGATGGAATCATTTACAACGAAGCAACTGGTTCGTATGACAGCCTTGTGCACAACTATGGAGACCAATTTCGGGGAGAAATTATGCTCGGACCACAGCGGGAGGTAATCGTTGCTACGAGTACCAGATCCAATGATTTTCCAACGTTAACACCTATTCAAGCTGCTCTTAATGGCCTTCAGGATGGAGCCATTTTTTCCTTGAGCAACGACCTTTCTACGCTTAATTTCTCAACTTATTTTGGAGGGAGCAATAAGGATGCTTGCTATTCTGTGAAGGTAGATTCCAGTTTTAACTTGGTCATTGGTGGTGGAACCTCATCTGATGATTTGCAAGTGACCACAGGGGTCTATCAAACAACCTATGGAGGAGGAAAGGCAGACGGTTTTATTTTGAAATTACCGCTCGCAGGTAGCTCCATCATGGCTTCGAGTTATTTGGGGTTCGGCGAATACGATCAGGTTTATTTCGTGTCCATCGATCGAACGGATAAAATTTTTGTTTACGGACAAGGAACAGCAGGTCAAATTCCAGTTGTAAATGCCGGCTTTTCAGTGCCAGGTAGTCCTAATTTCATCATGAAATTTAACGATGACTTGACTGTCTTACTCAATTCAATGAGCTTCGGAAAGGCCAATTCCACAGTACGCTTGTCGCCAACTGCCTTTTTGGTGGACCGTTGTGGTGAAATTTATATTTCGGGATGGGGAAGCAATTTGCTGAATGGAACTCCCTTGAATGGTTACCCTATTTCTTCAGATGCTTTTCGCTCTACACCTTCTGCTTTTACAGATTTTTACATGATGGTGATCGATCGCCATTTTGACCAGTTAATTTATGGGACCTATATCGGTGACTTGAATTCAGGCGACCATGTTGATGGAGGAACTTCTCGATTCGATCAGGAAGGAATCGTCTATCAGAGTATTTGTGGAGGCTGCGGAAATTCTGATACATGGCCTACTACTCCCGGAGCATGGTCTAGCTCCAATAACAGCACCAATTGCAACAATGTGGTTTACAAATTTGATTTCGAGATTAAATCTGTATCCAACTTCGATGTTTCAGACACCATAATTTGCGCCCAGAGCACCATTACTTTTACGAATACCAGCAGTGCTTCCGACGAATATTATTGGGACTTTGGGGATGGTCAAATTTCCACTGAGTTTGAGCCTTCTATTTTCTACTCGGACACAGGAACTTTTGTGGTTATGTTGATCGTACGTGATTCGGTTTGCTTGTATTCCGATACTTCTGAGGTCATCGTAAACGTAGGACCTGAAATTGGGTTAACAACGCAAAATGTAATTGCTGTTTGTGATGAATCAGATACAACGCTTATTGCAACCACCAATGGAAGTCAGGTAGACTGGCTCTGGTCGAGTTCCAATACGTATCAAGATACCTTGAATAATTTCCCGACTGATTCCACGATTTATGTTCCAGTGGTCAATGGTGCGACTTATTTCGTGTTGGTCGACAATGGTTTTTGCAACCAGAAAGACAGCGTTGTTTTGTACAGGAAAATTGAGGGTTTAAGTGTAGATTCCATCCCGGGAATGTGTGATAATACAAGTCAGCAGGTGTCTGCCAATAACACGCAACCGCAATTCCCTTTTACTTATCTATGGAGTCCTGCTTCGGCCATTGTGGGTTCCAATTCCGGGAACTCGATTACCATTCTACCCGATTCTTCGCAATTTATTTATGTAACGATGACGGATAGCGACGGCTGTGTTTATCGAGATAGCGCTTTTGTGATAGTTAAGAATTTTGATTCGCTTACCATTAGTGCCACGGCTGTTCCTGACTTGATTCCTTCTGGAGGGACTTCGCAGTTGAATGTAGCGACCAATGGTTCTCAGATCAATTGGAGTCCTGAGCTATTGGTGACCAATGCTCAAATTTCCAATCCCAAAACTCAAAAATTGCTCAATGACCAGGAGTTTTTGGTGATTGTTTCGGATGGTTTTTGTTCCAAATCTACCACCGTTGAGGTCAATACCTATGACTTTGCATGCGACGGTCGTTTGGTTTATGTTCCCAATGCTTTTTCGCCTAATGGAGATGGGGAAAATGACATCTTATTTGTTCGAACCTTGGTAACGGAAGAATTGTTGCTACGCGTATTCAACCGTTGGGGAGAAATGGTTTTTGAGACTACGGATAAAAATGTTGGTTGGGACGGCACCTTTAAAGGGAAATTATTGGATCCAGATGTGTACGATTACTACATCAAGGCCATTTGCATTGACGGAGGCGAATATGAACACAAGGGAAATATCACCCTGCTGCGCTAATCTCCTTTTTTGAAGTCATTAAAATCTTAACTTAGGACTTCAAAATTTTACAATGAAAAAATCCATCATAGCGAAGAAATCAGAGAAGTTTTTAGAGGCCTATTTGAACAACCCAAGTCCAACCGGTTTTGAAACGCCCGGGCAAAAATTGTGGCTCGATTATATCAAACCTTATATTGATTCACATTTCACGGATAATTACGGTACTGCAGTAGGGGTTATCAATCCAGAAGCGAAGTACAAGGTGGTCATAGAAGCGCACGCGGATGAAATTTCGTGGTTTGTACACTATATTACCAAGGACGGATTTATTTACGTTCGAAGAAATGGAGGGTCAGACCACATGATTGCGCCATCAAAAAGGGTCAATATTCATACAGATAAAGGAATTGTAAAAGCCATTTTTGGTTGGCCGGCTATACACATGCGCCATGAAAAAGACGAAGCGCCAAGCACTAAAAATATTTTCTTGGATTGCGGATGTTCTACAAAAGAAGAAGTGGAAGCCTTGGGGATTCATGTTGGGTGTGTAATAACCTACGAAGACGAGTTTATGATTCTCAACAAAAACCGCTATGTCGGTCGTGCGTTGGACAATAGAATGGGAGGATTCATGATAGCCGAAGTAGCACGTTTACTGCACGAAGAAAAAGTAAAATTGCCTTTTGGTCTCTACATTGTTAATTCAGTTCAGGAAGAAATCGGTTTGCGTGGAGCAGAAATGATCGCAGCGCGAATTAAACCCAATTTGGCCATCGTGACGGATGTCTGTCATTGTACGCAAACGCCCATGGTGAACAAAATTGAGCAAGGTGATTTGCACAGTGGACAAGGACCTGTGTTGACATACGGACCTGCTGTTCAGAACAATGTTTTGAAACACATCATTCAAGTGGCTGAAAAGAAGAACATTCCCTTCCAAAGAGCCGCTGCTTCTCGATCTACTGGTACGGATACGGATGCATTTGCCTACTCCAACGAAGGGGTTCCGTCTGCTTTGATTTCTTTACCGCTGCGCTAGATGCATACCACCGTGGAGACCTGTCATAAAGACGATGTCGAAAACGCGATTCGCCTGATGTTTGAAACCCTTAAAACGGTAAAAAATAATCAGTCTTTTAAATACATCGATTAATTAGGAATTCAATAATGAGCCTGGACTACTGTTCAAGTAGTCCAGAAGTTCGTTGACATTTAGTTATTTTTAACACTTAATTAAACTTAATAACTAGATGAAAAAGATTACTCTCTTTGCTTCTGCGCTGATTTTAGGTTCGAGCGTACAGGCACAACTTTTTACGGATGACTTCGAGTCTTATGCCGTGGGTTCATACCTTGGGCCGCAATCAACCGAATGGCGTACTTGGTCGGCTACAGGTGAGGGAACACCAGAAGATGTAACGATCAACAACAACCAGGCAAATAGTGGTTCTAATTCCATTTATTTTTCTTCCACCTCAACTAATGGTGGACCTCAAGATGTAGTGCTTGATTTTGGTCAGCTCTATAACTCTGGAATTGTAACGTGGGGCTCATCCTTCTACATCAATGCAGGGAAGTCGGCTTATTTTAATTTCCAAGGTTCGAATACCATAGGAGGAATTTATGCCATGAACGTTTTCTTTGTGAATGGAACAATCAACATTGATGACAATACGGCCATTAAGTTGTCTACTGTTTACCCAGAGGCTACTTGGTTCGACATGGAAATAGTTGCCAACTTGGATACGAAGATTTGGGAATTGAAAATTGACGGACAATCTGTAGGTAAGTGGGTTGCGGCAACTAATACCCTTCGATACGTGGATTACTACCCATTGAATGGATATCAGTTTTACGTTGACGATGTTATGTTTGATCATAACGCTTATTCGGCCTCTACAAACAATGCATCTGCAGCTGACTTAGCTTTGGGGTCGAATTTTGCAGGTACCAATGGATCCCCATCTTTCACAGTAGTAAACACAGGAACTACGGTTATTACTTCCTTTGATGCAAAATTAGTTTACAACGGAACTACCTTGACCGAGAATGTAACTGGTTTAACTCTTGCAGCCAATCAAAGTACAACAGTCAACTTCGGCTCTCTTCCAATCGCAGCTGGTATCTTGCCAGCAGTTGCCAATATTTCCAACATCAATGGAGTGGGTGCAGATGACAATACATCGGATGATTCAACACGTATAGTTATCAACCCGATTGTACCTGCGGCAGGAAAAATGGTAGTAGGAGAAGAAGGAACGGGTACATGGTGTCAATGGTGTCCGCGTGGAGCTGTGTACATGGATCGCTTTGAGCAAGATTATGGATCCTTGGATCTGTGGGCTGGAATTGCAGTTCACAACAATGACCCTATGGAAGTAACACGTTACGATGATGGAATGGCTTTCACAGGTTTTCCGGGTGCAAAAGTAGACCGATTCAATTCGCTTGACCCATCAGAAATGCAACCTTCATTTGAAGCACGAATTCAAGTTGCACCAACGGCAACTGTTGAGGTTGGAGCTAATTATGATCCTTCTACCAGAATTTTGCAGGTATCTGGTACGTTTGACTTTCAAGCTGCAGCCAACAGCAATTACAAAGTAGCATTCGTTTTGACGGAAGATGGCGTTACTGGGACCAACGGTTATGCGCAGTCAAATGCCTATGCAGGTGGCGGTCAAGGTCCAATGGGTGGATACGAAAACTTACCCAACCCAGTTCCCGCTTCACAAATGGTGTACGATCACGTAGCGCGCGACATTCGTCCAAGCTTTGGAGGATACAACCAGTCCTTTACAGGAACCATCAACCCTGGTGACCAAAAAAATGTGTACTACACGTTTGAATTGCCTGCTAGTTGGGATGCGGACAACATGCACATCGTGGTCATGTTGATTGCTCCTAATGGACAAATAGATAATGCAGGAAGAGCTACTATTTCGCAAGCTCAAGCCAATGGGTATGATGGAACTGGTGTAAATGCTGGATCGACGGTAGGTTTGAATAACTTGGAGCAAATTGATGCTTCTTTTAAAATGTATCCGAATCCAACTTCTGGACAGGTAGCCTTGTCTTTCAATTTGAAAAACGAAACCAACGTAGAAGTTATGGTAATGGACATTCAAGGAAAGGTAATTGCCCAAAGAGCATACGGCTCCATGAATGGAAGTTCTGTAATTGAGTACAACGCAGCAGGATTAACACCGGGTGTATACGTGGTAGAAGTGTTGTTAGACGGTGAGAAAATTACGAGAAGATTAGTCGTTGAATAATTTCAAGATTACAATCATATCGAAAGCCCTGATCTATATCGGGGCTTTTTCTTTTGGTATAAAGGAAGGAGTTATCTTTGCGGCATGAAAATGATCGGACACCGAATTAGTTTTAACGAGGATAAAGACATAGCAACTTTCGTTATTTATCCAGAGAAGAAAGGAATTTATATTTCTTTAATGGGAGCGTGGTGTGCCATGTGGTTGACGATTGGAATAGTTATGACGTGGGCTTTTTTCGCTCTTCAGTTAACCGAAACGGAACAAATCATAACGGTCGTTTTCATGACTTTTTGGGCCTATTATGCGCAGCGAGTGGGACGCTCCTTTTTGTGGATGCTTTGGGGAAAAGAAA
>JAOASF010000170.1 GCA_025210175.1 Crocinitomicaceae bacterium
CGTGATGTATCAGGAGAGGGGGTTCAACAAGCCTTGTTGAAACTTTTGGAAGGAACCGTAGTAAACGTTCCACCTCAAGGAGGACGTAAGCACCCAGAGCAAAAAATGATTCAAATCAATACCAAGAACATTCTATTTGTATGTGGTGGTGCCTTTGATGGGATCGAAAAAATCATTGCTTCACGCGTAAATCGACAAACAATTGGGTTCTCCAGTAAGGACGAGGAACAAATTGATGACGAAAGCATGTTGCGTTATGTGAACCCTACGGATATCAAGTCATACGGATTGATACCTGAGTTGATCGGACGTTTCCCTGTATTATCCTACTTGGAACCGTTGGATGCAGCTAGCTTGAAGCGCATATTGACTGAACCTAAAAACGCGGTGATTAAGCAATATGTAAAGTTGTTCGAAATCGATGGAATTTCCCTTTCTTTCGACGGAGCTGTTTTGGATTTCATTGTTGAAAAAGCCATTGAGTTCAAATTGGGAGCTCGTGGACTTCGTTCAATCTGTGAGGCAATCTTGAATGATGCCATGTTTGAAATGCCATCTGATAAAACGAGTGACAACTTGAAAATCACTTTGGATTACGCTCAGAAACAATTCTCAAAATCGAAAATTGCTAAGCTAAAAGCAGCTTAGAAAAAATACACCCAAAGAAAAAGGTGACCTTCCAACGAGGGTCACCTTTTTCGGTTCTAAGAAATTCACTTAATGAATGTGGAATTTCGCGTATTTGATGATACTTCCCTTCGCGGTGAAGAGTTTCTCGTAATGCGTTTTAATATGCAAAATGTCTTTGGTTACTTCATCTAAATCAGTTGACATCTCATTGTATAAGTCCCAAGTTACCACCACAGGTTTGTACTTTTTATCTTCTATTTCTTCGGTGGTGTATTCAAACAAGATGTCCGAATCCGTTTTCAAATGCACCAAGCCGCCATCCTTTAATATTTTACGATAACGCTCCACGAAAATTGGGCTCGTTAATCGCTTGCGCGGTTTTTTGGGTTGAGGATCGGAGAAAGTCAACCATATTTCATCGATTTCATTCTCTGCAAAAGAATCCAGAATGAAATCAATTTTTGTGCGACAGAAGGCCACATTTGGTATGTCATTTTCCAAAGCCTCTTTCGCTCCGATGTACATTCGACTTCCTTTGATATCTACACCAATAAAGTTCTTGTTCGGAAAGTGCTTGGCCAATCCTACTGCGTATTCACCTTTTCCACAACCCAGTTCCAATACGATAGGATTGTCATTCCCGAAATGCTCTTTCCACCTTCCTTTCAGTTCAAATTCTTCACCAATGGTTGGTTCGAAAAAATTTGAAAAATCCTTTACTGCCGCAAAGCGACGAAGTTTATCCTTTCCCACTATTAAAAAATGATTTCTACGAAATACCCCGTATGTTTTCGAATGTTCAATACTCTTCCATCATCAAACAAAAGGTACTGACCTTTGATACCTGCCAATACTCCCTTGATTTCTGGCTCTTTGTCGAAGCCAACACTTTTCACCTTTTCTGGATAGCGATTCACCGGATACTCGATTTCGAAGATTTCATCATTTTCACTAAAATATTCCGTCAAATCACTCGGTAAACGATCGTGTAAACTCCACTTCTCCTCTTCTAAATCGATCGATTCATCGATTTCGTTGCGAAGCATTTTGCGCCAGTTCGTTTTATCAGTAAACTCACTCTTCAAGGCTACTTCTAAAATTCCTGCTTCGTATCTGTTTGGTGTTTCTGCTAAAATGATAGCCGATTTTGCCCCTTGATCTATCCATCTTGTCGGGATTTGAGTATCTCTTGTCACCCCTACCTTCACAACATCCGATGCTGCCAAATAAACCACATGCGGTTGATTGTGATGTTCTTCCTCCCAAAGGATATCGCGACCTTCCCCCAAATGAGCTCTGCACAATTCTGGTCGAATAATACACTCTGCTGCTTCCGGCGCCGACTGAAAACAAGGGTAACAAAACCCTTCACCAAAGGAGTTCTTCGTTACTTTACCACATTTGCGACAATTGATTTGTCCAGTGAAGCGGAGGGTAATTTCCTTCCCAATCAGGTCGTTCACTACTAGCTCCTTGCCGAGTAGTTGGAGTGTATAAATTACTTGAGAACTCAATTCCGTTCTCATTTTTGAAATATTTCCTTCCATTTACTCAGGCATGATTTTCATCTTATCTGCAAAATGGTAACAGTAATCCCTCAAATCTTCAGAGATGTTGGTTTCACCAGTTGCCTTTTCGAAGGTATCAGCCATGGTCAGCATGGTTTGGTGGAAAAATTGTTTCATCTCTTCGATAGACATTTCTTTCACCCAAAGATCCAACTTCATGGTGTTCTTTTCTTCACCATCCCAAAGGGCCAAAAACATGGCTTTTGCTTGTTTGGTGTCAGCTCCTTCTGCAGACCAATGCATGTCTACCGGCAAATTGTTCTCGTCCAAGGAGACATCAATATTTATGTTTGATTTTTTCATACTCAATCTATTTCGTACGCCTGTAAAATTTGCGTGTACGGCGTTTCAATTAAAGTTTGCAAAGATACGTCATTCTTTTCAAGGAAACTGTGAACCATGCGCCAACCTAAAAACTGCCCCAAACGATCGGGTCCTTTTTCGGGCAAACCAATGGTAAATGGTCCCGGTTTCAACAAATTCATCTTTTCTCGTTCGCTATCTTTAAAAAGCAACTCTTCTTTTTTGAGGTATTCCCATAAGTTAAACTCATTTTCAAGCGCCCATTCATATCCTTCTTTGGAGTAGCGAAGTACGATTTCTTTCGGCGCATCGTATAAGGCTGCCTCCGTCAAAACCAAGATTTTCCCCCAGCGAATCATCTCTTCCGCCAAGTTTCCGTTCACCTCTGGAACCAAGTGCGTCATGGTCCACGATGTCACCAAGTCGGTATGAAGAAATTTCCTATCCATTCCATCCGTAATCCACTTAAAAAACTGATCAGGCGGCAACTCCTTCACAAGAGGATGATTTCCTCCCAGGTAGCGTTCAAGCCCTACCACCAAATCGTTTTCGGTGGAGAATACACTTGAGTTAAACAAGGTATTGGCAAAAAATACTCGCCTAGGCATTTTTCCTTGAGGCAAGTGAAATTTCAACCTCGAAAAGGCCAAATCCATTTCCTTGCTCATGGATTGTACGGGAGCAAACTCCTTTTCGATGGCTTTTTCTAACTTGGCAATGTAGGGTTCTGTGCGAAACAATTCAAGAGCCGAAGCAACCACACTATCCGAAGGCGAAGCTATACCGATACATTGACCAAGAACGTAGGCATACGGATCTCCGAGTTCCTTTTTCCAGACCTGATTGGCATTTCTCAAGTCCTCTGAGGGCGTATACACAATCATGCTGTCAAGATTGACAATTTCTGCATGAAATTGTATATTCGTTAGGTCGCTTTTCAAGTGATCAGTACTGCAGCCCAAAAGGACAACTACCGCTGAAAGACTAGGAAATATTCGAATCCAAGACATAATATTTGGTATAATTGTAATCAAAATTAATAATTCGAAATTAGCACCATCGATTAACGTATTCTTATGAAGAAATATTCAACTATTCTCCTGCTTTTCATTACTGGAATTGCCTTCTCTCAGGAAATCGACGATAAAAAAGTTCAAGCTGGTTTGACCTTCGGGTCTGGTTTAAATCTAAACACAGCTGCTACCAAAAGAATGATAGTGGATGGAGTCGGCTCAAGCTTTACCGCAGGCTTAACTTTCAATTATCGATTGACAGAAAACAACCACATCGCTTTTTGTTCTGGAGCTGAGATAGATTTTGAGAAAAACAGAGTCAAACCAAGTGAACAAACCACACCGAGTTTCTATCAATTTGACGACACCAAAATTCTTCAAAATGAAGATGCCAATGGAAGTAGCAACAGTACTTTCTTTCAATACACCAACCGAACACAAAAACTGGTCTACTTGACCATACCGGTTCAAATGTTGTTTCGAACAAAGTACTTCGGATACATGCGTTATTATGGAAAGTTTGGAGTTCGCATGAGCTTCCTTTTGGGTAACAAAATCGATGACCAAGGTTATACCTTCGAAAACAACTCTTTGATGGGAAACAAAATTGAGGCTGAAAATGTCAACATGAGAGCTGATCGCGACATGAATTTTCTTCGCGCCAATGCTGGTTTTTCTCTCGGTGCAGAGTGGAACTTTGCAGGATCCACGTCTTTAGCAGCTGAAATCGGTTATTATTTCGGATTCATTCCCATTTATGCCAATCCTAAGGATAAAAATCGCTCGTTGTTTTACTATGATCAGAACAATGGAGACAAACTCTATTATTCCAACGACATGTCTCAAAACCAATTGCAACTAAAAATTTCTATTCTTTTTTAAAGAATGCAGACAAACAAGATTGCCCAACACATCACACAGTGGCTCCTTGATTATGCCCAACAGGCAGGAGCTAAAGGCTTTATCATAGGCATTTCAGGCGGTATTGACTCAGCTGTAACCAGTACACTTTGCGCGCAAACTGGGATGGATACATTCGTATTGAGCATGCCCATACGCCAAGGAAAAGGAGAACACAATCGGGCTTTGAATCACATCCAAGACCTTAAAAAAAAATACGCCAACGTGCGTTCCTTGGAAATTGATTTAACGTCCAGTTTTGAAAGTTTAGAAGCTTCCTTTCCGCAGGATACAACGAATCATTTTTTATCCATGGCCAATACGCGATCGAGACTTCGCATGCTGACGCTTTATGCCGTTGGTCAGTCCAATGGCTTATTGGTAGCTGGAACTGGAAACAAGGTGGAAGATTTTGGGGTTGGATTCTACACGAAATATGGTGATGGCGGTGTGGACTTGAGTCCCATTGCCGACTTAATGAAAACCCAAGTGTGGCAGTTGGCCAAAGAAATCGGTGTGCTTCCAGAAATAATTGAGGCCAAACCGACGGATGGACTCTTTGACGATGGGAGAAGTGACGAAGATCAAATAGGTGCTTCTTATCCAGAGCTGGAATGGGCCATGGAATTTGAAGGCGACAGCTCTACTCTCTCGGAACGACAAAAGGAAGTACTGAGCATTTACCAACGTTTTCATCGTGCTAATAAACACAAAATGGTACCTATTCCCGTATGTTCTATCCCTAAAGAATTCTTTCATTAATTTTACGACCTTAACTTGAACTTCTATATGAAAATTCCACACCTTGTACTGGGCCTTTTTCTCTCCATTTTGGGAGGGAGTATAGCCAATTCTCAAGTTTCGTTCAACAACTACACCCCTCTCGTTTCTCAAGGCAAAATTCCAAGTGATTTTTATGTAAAAACATCCGACAAAATTGAATCGGATTTACAGCAAAGAGAAACAGATCTCAACTCAACAGATTTAAAAATCTTTCTTCGAGAAATACATTTTGGAGTAGACCAACTCCTACAAAGCGGAGTTGTTGTATTTGGCGACGAAGTATCAAAGTATGTAGAGTCAGTAGGGAAACGTCTCTTAAAAGCTGCAAAGGTGAAGGAGGACATTCGTTTTTACACCATTAAATCGAACGTTTCCAATGCTTTTTCAACGGATCAAGGTATCATTTTTATAACCACGGGATTGATTTCTCAATTGGTGAATGAAGCTCAATTGGCTTTGATTTTAGGGCACGAGATCTCTCACTTTACGGAACATCACGTGGTGGAGACCTTCGAATACAAAAACACACGCAACCTGCGCAATCAAATCGTCCAACTCGCCACCTATTCCAAAGACAAAGAGTTTGAGGCTGACCTGTTGGGCTTGGAACTCTACCACAAAGCAGGTTACACCAAAGATGCCGTACGCGGAACTTTTGATGTTCTGATGTATTCTTACCTGCCTTTCGACGAAATTGCCTTTCCGAAAGATTATTTTAAATCGGACTTGTGCTTTGTTCCTGAAGAACTATATCCCGGTGAACGCTTCGAGATCAAGGCCGAGGAAAATTATGACGACTCCAAAAGTTCTCATCCCAACATCCAAAGGAGAAAAGAAAAAATAATGGCCAAGGCCAATGAGCTGTCAAACTGGGGAGACGTAACGTACTTTGAAGGCGAAGAACGATTCAAGTATATCCGCAACATTTGTCGATTTGAAAGCGTGCGAAACGATCTTTTGAACGCCAGCTATGGTAAGGCTTTGTATTCCATTTTCTTGCTGGAAAGAGAGTTTCCTGAATCGATTTTCCTGAACCGAATGAAGGCGCAGGCTTGGTTGGGAATATCTGGGTTCAAGCTTGCAGGTTCCATTTACGAAACCATCAATTCACGTTCTGATCTGGAAGGCGAAAGTGCTGCTTTACATTACTTTTTGCGAGAATTATCCACCAAAGAAATGGTTGTTTTGGCTTTACGTCAAATCGAAGACATTCGCAAAAAATATCCAGAAGATGAAGAAATTAAAATCATCTGGGGCAGAATGATTAAAACATTCAATAGTACCAAAGGATTAGATTTTACGGATTTTAAAGAAAAATCCTTCACAGTCTATACCCAAGAGTTTGAGCAAAAGTTAAAAGAACTAGAAGCCTCGAAAAACCTGGTACCTGATTCTTCCAATGTGACCACAAAGCAAGACGAGGAGTTGAGTAAATACGACCGAATCAAGCGAAAAAAATCAGATAATCCGACTAGCGAAACGGATCAAATTGACAGTACGAAGTACTATTTATACAATTTATCAGACCTAACGTCGAGCGAACTTTTTCTCGCCAAATTATCTGAAATAAAGGACGCAGAAAAAGCCAAGGAAGACGAAAAGAAGCGAATAGACAACATGTCGTCGAGAGAGTACAGGAAATATGTGAATGAAGGAAACTTGGACCCCGCCAAAATTGACCTTTCCAACTTCGTTTTGGTTGAACCAATTGCCATTTCCTATGGAAGAAGAGGGATAAAAGTGGAAGAGTCAGAAGCCTTGCAAGAACGCTATTCGGAAGCGGCTCTCATTGCGATTGAAGAATTAGGAGTCAATGCTATTTATGTGGACAAATCTGTATTCAAAACCATTGGAACAGACGGATACAACCAAAAAGCCATCTATACTTCCTTGCTCATTCAATTGAACAATTCCGTGGAATCTCAAACCTTTCCAGTAGATTACTCTCTTTTGAGAGATTTACAAGCCAAAAACAACACCTCCAAAGTGGTCTTTACCATTGTTGAGAACAATTACCGAGTGGACGGCTTAGGTATTTTACTGACGGGAATTCTTTTACCTCCCATCCTTCCAGCATTGTTGGTCAACAAGATTATCAAAGGAAACAATACGGAGGTATCTTTGATTGTGATGGACATTGAAAAAGGTGAGATTGAAAATGGGGCAAGTTACTATTTTAACGAGCCTACCAACAAGTACCTATTGAGTGGTCGTTTTTATAACATGATTTACGATCTAATGCAACACTAAGCCATGAAAACTTTAACAACCCTTTTAATCGTCCTTTTCGTCTCCAATTTTGGTTACTCGCAATACTCTGGATACCTCGGAAAAAAGAATTATGTTAGCACGAATTTTCGCTTTTATAATCCCTATTTCTACAATCGAAAATTGACTTACCAAAAAGTTCAGGATATCGATAAGGATGTCTTTGCTCCAATTAAGTTCAAGGATAGAATCAATACGGCCTTTAGCTTTACAATTGGACATGCATTTTCCAACCGTTTTGCCATGTCATTAGAAGTTGGAATCCAACAAGGAAAAGTTGGCATGAAAGAATCGCGAAGCTTGAGTTACCAAACCTATGATTCCAGTTATATGGATTATGTTAACCACAGTGGACAGATTTACAGCACCCCTTTTCGAGTGAACACATTGCAAATCATGCCAACTTTTGAATTCTCTGGTGATGGCGGGTTGGCACCAGTGGGATTGGTTAATAAAATCGGTTTTGGAATTTGCAGAACCAAAATCATCGCGGACGACGATTACAAGATTTTCATAGAAAAACAAAACCCGAATACCTTTGCAACCGAATATCATTTGCATGCAACAGGAAGAGATGCGGTTTCCACGGATGCGGTATTTAAAAGTGCCGTTTTGTTTTACGAACTAGGCCTTCGACTTCCTATAACCAAAAGACTTGCCTATTACTTCGGTGTGCGTTATCAATTAGGATATAGCACGGGAGTTTCACTGAACTCAGGAAGTTCTGGCGAATACACCAACAAAAGTTTTGCAGAAGATATGGGAGCTTATTTCTTCAACAATTTTGTTCAAGCAAACTTTGGGCTCAATTTGAATTTTTAGTCCACCTCAGGTGCAAGGCGTAAAACGATTCCGTCGATTTCTTCAGAAATCTGAATCTGACATCCCAAGCGACTGTTAGCCTTAACATAAAATGCCTGATCGAGCATGTCTAATTCAGAATCGGACTGTTCAGGGAGTTCGTGATCCGACTCAAGATAACATTGACAAGTAGCACACATGGCCATTCCTCCGCATTCCCCTTTTACAGGCAATTCGTAGGATTTACAAACTTCCATGATGTTCATGTTCATATCTGTTGGCGCTACCAATTCATGGCTTTCTCCTTCTCGATCGATAATTGTTACCTTGATTTCGTTCATGAAATAAATTTTGGGCAAAAGTACGTTTTCTTGCGATGAAAAGTTTCTTCTAGTTAAAAATGCGCAAGAGATTGCTTCCGTTCCAAGCAGTTTGAAATTGGCGCAAGCCAAAGTCCGAATTCTTGATGGGTGAACCGTCATAAAGAGAAAAGACGGCATTGTTACACGAATCGATTAGTTGTAAAAAATTGTCCTGACTGGGATAAAGCGGTTGTGAACAGGACCCATTAGGGTCAGCTGGTGAATGACGGTCGAAGGCAATGAAATCCGCATCTGCGCGTCTGTAAACAATAATCCCCTTGGAACCACCCGTAACATAAGCCCAGCCACCAACTCCCGTTAAGGCATTGTACGAGGGCAAATTGATATCAATCGTAACATCCGTCGCCACGGAAGGAACGGGGTGATTTTTACTTTTGCGACACCCCAAGAAGGCGAAGAAAAGGAAGGTCCATAAAATAATTCTTAATTTCATCCCGTTATTCACTTACAACAAAGCAAAGATAGAATGAAAACGCTTCGCATCCTGAGTTTATTGTTGATCACTTTTTTCTTTCAGCAAAATGTGGCATTTAGCCAAAAAAGAAAGAATCCCACCTCTGTAGAAGCTGCCGAAAAGAAAATTGCCAAGGAGAATAAGAAAAAGCGAAAGGCTGCCATTAAAGAAGACAAGGAAATCAGGAAAAACTTCAAAAAGAGACAGACCAAGGAATTCAGACGTTCATTGCGCCGAAACAAGCGCATGCACAAAAGAAAAGCCAAAGGCTTGGGTTAGCCTTCTAATTCCATTAAATCTTCTGTTGCCTTTTCCCAAAGTGTCATTTGTTCGTCCAACTCTTCTTTAGTTTTGGCAAAATCAGCTAAGATTTTGTTGGCGTGTTCCTCATCTGAATAATCGAGTTGAGCGATTTCTTCTTCCAGAGTTTTTGCCTTGGCTTCTAAGAGACCTATTCTCTCTTCCGCCTTTTTAACGGCATTGTTCAACTGGTTCTTTTTGCGTTTCAATTCTTTTTGTTCCTCATAAGTAGAGGCTCCTTTTTTCTCAACTGTGGCGGTCTTTTCTTCAAGAGGAGTAGGCTTCGCTTCTGTTTCTGCCATTTTTCGGTTGAGAAATTCGTAAACACCAAAATGATGAACCTTGAGGTTGAAGTCTTCGATATCCCAAATGCGGTTAGTTAACCCATCCAAAAACTCCCGATCGTGAGATACAACGATGAAGGTTCCTTCGTAATTGATCAAAGCGTTCTTCAGCACCTCTTTTGATTGCAAATCCAAATGATTGGTCGGCTCATCGAGAATAAGAAAATTACTTGGACTCAATAATAACTGACAAAGTGCCAAGCGCGTTCTTTCACCTCCAGATAATACTGCCACTTTTTTGTCGATATCTTCACCTGAAAACAAGAAAGCTCCCAAAATGGAACGCAAATCCTTTTGCATATCACCTTTAGCGACCTCTTCTACGGTCTCAAGAATGGTTTTAGATGTGTCCAGCGACTCGGCTTGATCTTGGGCAATATAGGCGACTTCAACATTGTGACCATATTCAACTTTACCATCCCCGTCTAAGGTTCCCATGATTCGCTTCAAAAGAGTGGACTTACCAACTCCATTGGCTCCCAATAAGGCGATCTTTTCTCCTCTACCAACTGTTTGATTGACCTGTTTAAAAAGCAGTTTATCACCGTAACTCTTCCCCATATCTTGCATTTCCAAGACCCATTTTCCGGGTTGGACACTCAATGGAAAGGCCACTTTCATTTTGGAAATAGCATCGTTTTCAACCTCCACTTTTTCCATGCGATCCAATTTCTTAATCAAACCTTGGGCAAAGGCAGCTTTGTTCTTTTTGGCCCGAAACTTATTGATTAATTCTTCGGTGTGTTTTATTTCCTTATCCTGCTGTTTTTTGGCAATTTCAAGACGTTCAATTTCCTCCGCTCTTGCCACCTTGTATTTGGAGTATGAAAAAGGAAAATCTATCATTTTTCCCATCATGATTTCAAGCGTTCTCTTGGTCACATTATCCAAAAAAAGTCTATCGTGAGAAATAACAATAACGGCTCCCTCAAAGGTCTTCAAATAGCGTTCTAGCCAGGCAATGGACAAAATATCCAGGTGGTTGGTAGGCTCATCCAATAAGATTATATCTGGTTTGTTGACGAGTATACGAGCCAGTTCTGCACGCATTTTCCATCCTCCTGAAAAGGTGTTGAGAGGACGGGCTAACTCTTCGTCTTGAAACCCCAATCCCTTTAAGATGCCCACAATTTTTTCTTCCCAACTAAAACCTTCATGCACTTGAAAGGAATGATTCAAGTCGTTCAGTTCATCCAAAAGTTTGAGGTACGATTCAGACTCATAATCCGTTCGTTCAACGATGCTTTTGTTGATCGCATCGATTCGATCTTTTATCTGGTTTAAGGTAGGGTTGGAGCGATTTAAAAATTCAAATACGCTCTGATTGGTGTCGATCTTAATGTCCTGTGTCAGATAGCCTATGGTCGTTCCTTTGGGCAAATGAACCTGTCCATCCGTGGGTTTTTCCTTTCCAGAAATCAACTTGAGCATGGTTGATTTTCCAGCGCCGTTTTTTCCCACCAAACCAACTTTATCTCCTTTGTTGATTTGAATATTCACATCCTTGAAAAGGTAACCTTGCGGCAGATACAGTCCTAAATTATCGAGTTGAATCATGCCGCAAAGTTACACTATTCTTCTTCTTTGCCTTGGTAAAAAACGCGTCCTTTATTTCTTGAAGGAGGCTTTTACGAACTGAACCTGATTGGATTTATCTCGAATTTTGACCGTGATATCTATCGTTTGGTTTCTCGGAGCTTGTCGGATCAAATTCAAGGCCGCCGTGTTCAGTTCATCTCCGGTTCCTTTGATGCTTGGAATAGGAACATTCACCACTTCCATTTCCCATTCCATAATCTCGAAAGGTGCTTGCAAGGGTACTTCTGGAGGGTATTTCACCAACAAGTTTCGCACGCCGTTGGCAATTTTTTGACCATCGGCCGAAGCACCCAGGAACAACTGTGGTTTTGGCAATCGACTAATGCGATAATTCACTTTTCCCAAACTCATTTTGGTGCCGGTAACATTCGACTTCCCAAAGATTTCGATACTGCACAATCGCTGACCTTTGTCTGGATAGGCAAACCATTTGTTACCTCTCTTTTCGACACGTACTCCACTTCCTTGTAGAATGGTTTCATCAAATCCTGAAACACTTGCATTCAACTCATTGTCATAACCAACATACAATACATTGAAGGCTGGAATGGAAATGGTTCCCATGGGCTTCATGACCTTTACCTTTTTTTGCCAAGGTAATTTTTTCTCGAGTCCGTGCTTGTTCGTAATGGAAATCGTTCCTTCCAGAAGCACGTCGCCTACCGTATTCGCAGGAATGGAAATATTTCCCTTTCCCATGCTTACATCCGTAACCGGCTGACCATTCATGGTTACCTCTGGGTTGACATCCGAATCGTAAGCCGCCATCAAGACTTCCACGTTTATTTTTTCGCCACTCGCTACCAATTCGGGTCCATAGGCAAGTGCAATAATCTTGTTGAAAGTGTACTCACCTCCACCAACTCTTGAAAATAAATGAGATACTGCATCCGCTCTTGCAGAAAGGATTTCCTTTTGCAAGGAAGAAAGTGATGCAATGGCCGCTACAACAGGTGAATGATCGAAGGTTTTACCTAGCCAGTGAACGTTTTTTACTTCATGAACAGTTGAACGTTCATTCTTAGCCAAATTGCCGTAAATTTTTTGCAAGGTTTCTTTGTCATCGGCACTTACATTAAAAGCTTTAAAGGACGACTCCAATTGTCTGTTAAGATCCTTTTGATCCACAAACTTTCGTATATCTGGTGCTTTGTACGAATAGGTCTTTTGCCCATCAATGCTGGTATAATTGGCAATTAAATCACAAACTTTCACCTTGAACTGATTGAGATTCTCCCATAATTTCAATCCTTCTCCAGATGGATTTTTGATATCCTCTCCTATCATTATATGCATGGGTTCATCGTACTTGTCTTGCGATTTCACCATATTCAAATCCATTTTAATCGGTACAATCGGCTGGTCTGGATTAAACTTGGAAAGAAGAATATTGCCAGGACCATTGGCATCGAGGTCTTCCCCCACTGCATCCAAAATTTTCAACTTCAGTTGATCTATTTCTTGTATCCGTTGCGCAGTAACCTGATCGAGTTCCTCGATTTTTAATAAGACTTTTTTAGCCCTTTGAGCCTTTTGTTCATTGCTTTCGTCTCGAGCCACGGTTAAAAGTTCATCCTTTTTCGCATTTCCTCTGAAATACTCCGTTTCGTTTGCTTTCTGGATGTTTTCTTCAATAGATATAAAGGCATCTAGAATGGCCTTTGACACATTCAATGCAAGCAAAGCTGTAAGCACGAGGTACATCATGCCTATCATCTTTTGTCTGGGGGTTTCTTTTCCTCCTGCCATGAAAATTAATTTATTGGGTTTAAGAACATAACACTTCCTTTTTCAAAGGTTACATTCTTGATATATCAATCAATTAGAACTTCCATATATCGTGTTCTATATTTCTAATCTCTTCTTCAATTCTATTGCTTTCACGCAGTGCTTCTACACCCATTTTGTAGGTGTCGATGCTTCGATTCATGGTATTCGATTCCTTGTAAATAATGGAACTAAATCTGCGTTTCTGAAACAGATCGTCAAAAGACATCCATTGCGCATCGTTGGACGAATTGAATACTTCGTAATTGCTCAAATAAAATCGAGCATGCGGAAAGTAGATCCAAAACAACTCTTTAACACCGGTAATTGTTTCAATTCCATTGACCGTTTCTTTCTGGTAAACCACCGGAGCAATACCCAAAATCCGAACCTCTAATTTGCCTCTTTCCTTGTCGATGAACCAATCTTCTTTGATGTGATATTGAACGATGTCTTTAGAGGTGTAATAAATCGTATCTCTCGGCGGATAGACAAAGGATTCTACTGAATCCGCATCGTAGGCAATTAAAGGCTCTCCAAACTCATCTGACAAAGGCACATCGTGCTTTGGCCCCAACATCCCGAAATAATACAATACAGTAGACCTAAAATTAGAATCTGTAAAAAAGTCTCCACCCGGATTCGCAGAAATGGGGTATTTTAACTGATCGCCATCCCATGTTCCAAATACATTGTTTGGATTATAAGGAGAAAAAAGAGTGAGATCCCCTTTCAAAACGTGGTGACGAAGTATCTCCCATAGTGAACGCCTTACTTGCAGGAGGCTCCAATCATCGTTTATACTCACTTCATTCAACGGGTAATACAGACTGTGATTGATTTTTTCACGTAAATCAATACTTCTCCATACGCGCTTACTCCATATACAATCGGCCTCGCGAATGTACTCATGTGGCACCGGATACTTTGTCGGGATATTCTCTTTAAAACCAAAGGGGTATCGGTCTTGAACTTGAGCAGTAAGGGGAAACGGCAAACCTATCAACATCACTCCAAGCGAAAGTAGCCAAGAGCGATCTATTAAAATCTTCTTGTAATTCATGTCTAGATAAATGGGTTAAACAAATAACCGATTTATCTACAGTTAGTTACAAAACAAAAAAGGGAACCCAAAGGTTCCCTTTCCATAATCATATCTAATTCTTAGAAGTTCCAAACGTCGTGCTCGATCGTTCTGATTTCTTCTTTGATTTTTTGACTTTCCATCAATGCATCTACACCCGTTCTATACGTCTCAATCTTACGATCAAATACGTTTGACTCTTTGTAGATTACTGAATTGAATCGACGCTTCCAGAACAAGTCATCAAAACTCATCCATTGGGCATCGTTGTGCTCGTTGTACACCAAATAGTTATTGAAGTAAAAACGACAGTGAGGGAAATACAACCAGAACAATTCTTTCAATCCGACGATTTTTTCAACACCATTTTCATCTTGCTTGTCGTAAACAACAGGCGCAATTGCAATGATACGTACGTCTAATTGTGATCTTTCTTTGTCGAAGAACCAATCTTCTTTCAAACGGTACTGAACGATGTCTTTTGATGTATAGTACATCGTGTCACGCGGAGGGTAAACAAACTCCTCTATACCATCAGCATTGGTTCTTACCAAAGGATCTCCGAAATCATCCGTTAACGGAACGTCACTTTGAGGTCCCAATTTACCGAAGTAATACAAGGTTTGCTCTCTGAATAACGAATCCGTGTAATAATTCATTCCCGGCTGTGGATCGATCGGGTATTTCAATTGATCTCCATCCCATTCACCGAAAACGTTGTTTGGATTATATGGCGAGAACAAACGCAAATCTCCCAACATCACATGGTGACGGATTACGGTCCACAACGACCATCTATCTCCATCGCGAACCCACTCACCTGTCGGTGTAATTTCGTCTAGAGGGAAATACAATGAATGATTGATTTTCTCACGCAAGTCTATGTATTCCCACGCTCTCTTTCCCCAGATATAATCTGCTTCACGCACGTGCTCATATGGCACCAAACGCTTCGTAGGAATGTGTTCGCGGATGTAAACTCCATCCACAATTCCATCAGACGGTACGTTAACCGGACCACCATTCAACTCAGGTTGTGCTAATGCAGTACCTAAGAAACCAATCGCGATAAGTTGAACAAATAGACTTTTCATAATTTTTCAATTTTAAATGGTGAAAGCACCGGTCTTCTTTCTCTTCACGTTATCAGGTCCTACAACCTCTGTGAAGAAAGTAATCGCCGTACCTGGCTTCGCTTGTTTAAGCAAAGCTGCAGCACTTCCGTTCAAACGGTCACCTGGACCTTTTGGTGGCGCTCCTGGGTTACCCGGGATAACCAATTCCCATGATACAATTTTGAATGTTGCATTCAACGGAATTTCTGGTGGATATTTCGCAAACAATTTTGTTTCAGCACGTGATGCCTTGTCTCCACTTTGAGCAGAACCGAAGTACAACTCTGGGTTAGGCAAGTTAGAAACACGGAATTCGAAAGATCCCAAAGAAACGGTCTTGTTCGTAATTGAAGACTTACCAGAAACCGTCAACTTACAAGTTTTAACTTTCCCTGGAGAAGCAATCCACCCTGTTCCTGATTTGGAAACAGATACACCGCCATCACCTGACAACAATGTTTGATCATAACCTGAAGCTACTGCCTCAACCTTGTTTGGGTAACCTCTGTACAATACGTTCAATTCAGGCAAGGAAACAGTTCCCATTGGCTTCATGATCTTGATTGTCTTTTCCCAAGGCAACGTTTTAGGAATACCTGACTTGTTACGAATCGTAATTTCTCCTTGAAGAGTCATTTCATTAGCTCCAGAAGCTTTTGTTTTTACAAAACCTTTACCGTCGCGAACTTCTTCAATTTTCGTTCCATTCAAAGTAACCGTTGGTTGCTTATCTGAATCGTAAGCTGCCATCAATACTTGAACTTCGATTTCGTCTCCGTTGTTTGCCAACTCAGGTCCGTAAGCCAAAGCCATGATCTTGTTGAACGAGTACTCACCTCCACCAACTCTCAAACGAATCAATGAAACCGCATCCGCTCGTGCTGCCAAGATTTCTTTTTGCAATGAAGACAAAGAAGCGATAGCTGCTACTACTGGAGAGTGGTCAAACGTTTTACCAATCCAGTGAACATCTTTCACACCATGAACTTCTGAACGCTCCTCTTTTGTCAAAGAGCTATAGATTTTCTTGATAGCTTCTTTATCATCTTGGTTCACATTTGATTTTGCAATTGCATCATCAATTTGCTTTCCTAGATCTTTTTGGTCCTTGTACTTGTTGATGTTCGGAGCTTTGAAGAAGAAATCCTTCTGCCCTTCACCACCTGGGTACTTTGCAATCAATTCACACAATTCGTTACGGTACTTGTTGTAGTTATTCCACAACTTAATACCCTCACCTGTTGGATTCTTGATGTCTTCACCAATTACGATGTGCATTGGCTCATCGTATTTATCCATCGCTTGTACGTGTGACAAGTTCATGCGAGCTGGTCTCAAAGGTGTTTTAGGATCGTACTTACGAACCATAATAGCCTCTTCTCCTGTTGCATCTAAATCTTCACCACATGTAGTCAAGATATTGATTTTCAAATCATCAATTTCCTTGATTCGCTCTGCTGTAATTTTGTCGATTTTCTCAACAATTTCCGTCAATCTTTTTGCCTTCTTAGCGCGATCTGGAACAGACATGTCCGTTGCCACTTCTTTCAATTCAGACATCTTTTCATTACCACGGAAAAATTCAGTTTCATTTGCTTTCTGAATGTTTTCCTCAATCGCAACGAATGCGTCTAGAATTGATTTTGATACGTTAAGAGCCAAAAGTGCTGTGAGTACAAGGTACATCATACCCACCATCTTCTGTCTCGGCGTTTCCTTACCTCCTGCCATTTTATACTAATGTTTCTTCGTTAAATATTACTTTAAGAATGAGTAGGATTACGCTTTGGTAATTGTCATTGCTTTCAACATGTTACCGTATACGTTGTTCAAATCAGATAGATTTTTAGACAAGGTAGCCATGTTTTCTTTGTACAATCTTGTGTCTTCCGCACTTGCAGACAAGTCAGACATCAATTTCGTAACCTGACCTTGGAATTTCTCCGTTGCTTCCAAATGAGCAGAAGATCCTTTCAATTGTAATTCGTATACATTGTTCAACGCTGCCAAGTTCTTAGAAACTTTTTGCATTTGCTCACCGAACGACTCACCTTCTTTTTGAGAAGAAGTCATACCAGCGATAGAAGCTGATGCTCTTTCGTATGCTTCAGACAAAGAAGACACTTTATCAGATGCTGATTGCAAAGAAGAAACGTAAGAATCTGTTGCTGCTGCTGCCGAAGTAACACCTTTCAATTGCGCTGCATTTTCACCTAGGGTTCTCATTCCGTCTCCAAGGCGTTCAAGCAAAGCTGAATCGATTTTTGCTTCTTCTAGCATTTTATCCAATTCGCCAGTAATTCCGTTACCTCCTTTTGCTCTTCCTTTAGCTTGCTCAGCCAAAGCTTCGTGGTCCAATTCTTCAGAATGACCTAGAGCTAATTCAGGGTAAACCAATTCCCAGTTTGGATCTTCGTGAATAGGTTCGAAGGCTGAGAAGATGAAGATAACGGCCTCTGTAGATAGACCAACTACCAACATGGCTCCGGCTCCTGGCCAGTGCATGATTTTAAACATCGCTCCGAAGATTACAATCGCTGCACCGAAACCGTATAGTTTCGCCATAAACTTCTTCCATCCTTTACTTCCTGGCTTCATAATTTCAAATTTTTGGGTTTTTAAATTTTAGTTGTGTTGTGTTCTTATTTCAATTGGATATCGCTCTGAATTTCCTCATTTCCTTCAGCGCCGAAGTCTCTACCTCCGCGGCCTAAGTGAGTCATTACATTACGGAACCCTATGAAAGATTTTGCCGTGTCTTGGTACTCCCAAGAACGTATTCCATTTTGAAGGTAGTAACCGATGTCTTTCCAAGAACCTCCTCTAGTCACCTTACGTTTCATTGAAGGTGGATCCCAGTCCATTGCATCGTATCTGTGTTCAGTGTTCAAGTCATTAGAGAACTCGTACATCGATTCGTCGTAAGCTGTTTCACACCACTCAGCAACGTTTCCTGCCATACAGTATAGACCCCAGTTGTTCGGGTTGTAGGAGAATACTTTTACTGTGTGGAAACCTCCATCTTCGAAGTAACGTCCACGCATTGGTTTGAAGTTACCTAAGAAACATCCAGCTTCGTTACGAATGTATGGTCCCCCCCAAGGGTATTGAGACAAGGCTAAATCACCTCTGGCACCTCTTTCCCACTCTGCCTCAGACGGCAAACGGAAATCGTTTACAAAAATCTCTCCCATGCTGATCAACCAGTTGTTCAACAATTGTGTTCTCCATACAGAAAATGCTCTTACTTGTTGCCATGTTACACCAACCACAGGGTAGTTGTCGTAAGCTGGATGCCAAAAGTACATATTGGTCATTGGGTCGTGGAAAGAGTAGGTAAAGTCTCTTACCCAACACAAAGTATCTGGATATACATTGATTACTTCATCGATCACAAAACGTGAGCGGTCTTCGTGACCACGGATAGCATTGTTTTGTCCTTTTTCGTTGAACCACCCCATATCCTTGTCTTGCCCCTGTGGCAATCCATTGAAAGGATTTGGAGGAGTTTCCAAGTTACGGTGCTCTTCAACGATTTTGTTTCCTTGAGAGTCGAATCCATCTGGTACTATATTAATACGACCACGCTTGGCAGCTTCGCGGTAGTCAATCCAATAGTACTTATACATCAATTTCCGTACATCAAATTCTCTTCTGTTAAAGAAACGCTCAGGAGCTGGATAGTACATATCCGCCAAAAGAGGAATCAAGTCTCTATCGTTGTAATCAAACTGACGATCCCAATTCAAATTGAAGATGGTACGGTTCAATTCACGATCAGACGGGTCGAATTCAACGAATTCCAAACCTCCTTCATCGAAGTACTCATCCTCGTAGTTGATAAAACGACTTGCATCGTCATCATCTTCCAAGTTATAGTAAATCTTGTCCATCGCGATCGAGTCACGCACCCATTCTACGAACTGGCGGTACTCGTTATTCGAAATTTCTGTTTGGTCCATATAGAACGCTTGCACCGAAACCGTCTTCGCTTTCGTTTGATGCAAAAAAGGAACGTCTTGATCGTTGTCCCCCATGGCGTAACTTCCTGCGGGAACGTACA
>JAOASF010000171.1 GCA_025210175.1 Crocinitomicaceae bacterium
AATTTAACCGACGGAAATATCCGCATTACCTTTTTTACCACAAATGAGTGAACTTAGTTGTTTACTTAGCAGAATCAATTCGAAAGAAATGGGAAAACGCATATTAATAACCGGTTCAACGGGAATGGTGGGAAAGGGAGTTTTATTGCAATGTTTGCAAAATAGCTCAATCGAGGAGGTGGTTGTAGTCAATCGTTCCAAACTAGGAATGGAGCATTCTAAATTGACAGAAGTTCTGCTAAGTGACTTCTCGAACCCAGATTCTATTCAAGAGCAACTGGGAAAAATTGATGCTTGTTTTTACTGTATGGGAGTTAGTTCTGCCGGAATGAATGAGGAGAAATTTTCTGCACTTACCTTTGATTTTGCGAAGGCTTTTGCTGATGTTTTATATGCCAATAATCCAGAAATGACTGTGGTTTATGTTTCTGGTCAAGGTACAGACAGTTCAGAAAAAGGTCGAATCATGTGGGCGAGGGTAAAAGGGAAAACGGAAAATTATTTCTTCGACAAAGGTTTTAAATCAGCCTATGCCTTCCGCCCGGGTATCATCTTGCCTGAAAATGGACTGCGCTCGAGAACCACTCTTTATAATGTAGGATACGTCATTTTAACTCCATTTTTCCCACTGCTTCGTAAAATGAAAAGTGTTACCACGACAACGCGTTTGGGAAATGCGATGATTGCAACTTTGATCGAACAAAGCGAGAGAAAGATTGTGGAAAATGAGGGAATCAATGAATTAGCGAATAAACTAGAAAAACATGACAGGTAAACAGTTTGGTGCGAAATTGACAAAACAGCAAATAGGTGAATATGAAAGCTCTCCAAATTGGAAACATGGGGAGTTCCAAAACTTAGAAAACACACCTATGGAGTTTTCGCTGCGTGACATGCCACGAATGTTGTACAAGCAGTTTACGCCAAGTCAGAACAAAACTCCAAAATCTCCATTGAAAGTTTTGAAGTTGAATCCCGATTTTAATGAAGGGATGGAAACGAAAATGATTTGGTATGGCCATTCCGTTATGCTGATTAGAATGAATGGTATGAACATTTTAATTGACCCGATGTTTGGACCGAACGCAGCACCGATATCTCCTTTTCCAGCCAAGCGTTTTTCGCAAAATACATTGGATATTATCGATGAACTGCCCGAAATAGACCTAGTACTTCAAACCCATGATCACTACGACCATTTAGATTTAGCGAGTATCAAGAAGTTAAAAGGCAAGGTTAAAAAGTTTTTTGTGGCTTTGGGTGTGAAACGACATTTGGTACACTGGGGTGTCGATGAAGATAGCATTCAAGAATTTGATTGGTGGGACCAACAAGAGTTGGGTGGAATACATTTTCACTTTACACCAACGCGCCATTTTTCAGGAAGAGGATTAAAGGATCGCTTCAAATCACTTTGGGGTGGATGGGTTCTTAAAGGACCAAATGAAAACATTTGGTTTAGTGGGGATGGTGGTTATGGAAAACACTTTGCCGAAATCGGTAATCGATTGGGTCCATTTGACTTTGCAATGATGGAATGTGGTCAGTACAATGATGATTGGCCGTTGATTCATTTGTTTCCCGAACAAGCCATTCAAGCAGCTATTGACGCTAAGGCTAAAAAGGTAATGCCGGTGCATTGGGCTGGTTTTTCACTTTCCTACCAGCATAATTGGTACGAACCTGCAGTTGAGTTTAAACGGCATGCAATGGAGAAAGGAATTGAATTTTTATTGCCGCGAATAGGTGAGGAGTTTCAGTTGAATTCTCACTTTCAATTGAACTGGTGGGAAATGTTGGGCTAGCGAAGTACCACTTAAAGTAGCGTACTTGAATTAAATTTCTAGTGGAAATCTGGCGTCTTTTCCGTAAATTGAAAGCAGAAAACTATCCCTTCCATACTCGCTTGCATTAATTGATCCTTCTAGCTACTGATTGAGTATTTACCCTAAATACAATCAGTTATGAAAAGTTGCTTTACACCACAGGCGAAGGTTTTCTGGGCGAAAACCTTGCATCAGTTATCACTATTTCTAATCTTCACTTTATCTGTAAATCTGCTCACTGCTCGGACGTATTATGTGACGTATTCTGGTGATTCGGGTACTGGGTCTTTGCGTCATGCATTGAATCTTGCGGCCAACAGTCCAGGAGAAGATATTATTGAATTCTCTATAGGTTCGGGTGTACAATACTTAGAGTTATCACAACCGTTGTTTGTGCCATCTGGCGTATTTATCGATGGCATGTCGCAACCAGGATATACCGGATTACCCTTGATTCATTTTATTGGTTCAGGTTACATCCGTATCGAGAACGCAGAGCAAGTGGTGATTGAATCTTTGGATTTGAGTGAAACAAGCTCTGATTATGCAATTTGGTTGAAGGATGTGTACAATTGTTCGGTTCTACATTCCAATTTGAGTGGACATAAGTATGGAGTTTTTTCCCAAGCCAAAAGTGCAGCGTGTCACTTTGTAGGCAATCGTATTTATGGTTGCGACTATGGAATTTATGTAGAAGGGCCGCATCAAGATATGTTAGTGGCCGACAATGATTTTGCCAGTTTTCTAAATGAAGGCATCTACAGTACAGACCGCTTGCTTGTGGAGCTTGATGGAAACAAATTTCATTCCCAGAATGGCATCGGTTCAAGGGTAATAGGGCTACCATTGGAACACAAAGTTAAAGAGTCACCAGTAAGTTCTTCTCGCGTAAGAATGTTGCGATTTGATGCCTACACCTTCGCTCTTTTGAAGGGAGAAAATGAAAAGAGTTATGGATTGATTTTCTCAGGACCTGCCCAAAAGGTTGCAGATTACATGTTGGTTCATTCATCCGGTAGAGTTGTGGTTTCAGGTAAAATTGAAGCGAACTCGAATGAATTGGTAAAGTTAGCACTTGAGCCGGGAGAGTATAACCTCTTCGTTCGATGCGGAGGAGGGGTGAAAATGCTGGAGGTTATTGCAGATTAAACCTTGAAAAAATATAGTACTAGTGGACAAGGGGCTGATTATGTATTGGCTCCTTTTTGCATAAAAAAAGGAGGCCTAAACCTCCTCTTGTATTATTTCAACGCTGCTAATGCGGCATCGTAATTGGGTTCTAATGGAATGTCCGGAATCAATTCGTTGTGAACAACTGTTCCGTTTTCATCAAGAACTACAATGGCACGGGCGTGAAGATTTTTTAATATACCATCCTCCATATTTACGCCATAAGTTCTTCCAAACTCACCCGTTGAGTAATCCGAAAGGTTGACAACGTTTTCAATTCCCTCAGCTCCGCAAAAACGGGATTGAGCGAATGGTAAATCACGTGAAATGCACAAAATGGCTGTGTTTTCGAATTCTGCAGCACGTTTGTTGAACGTTCTTACAGAGGTAGCACACGTTCCTGTGTCGATACTCGGAAAAATATTTAGGACCACTCGTTTCCCAGCATATTTAGAAAGGTCAACTGGTTGAAGATCTTTCCCGATCAATTCAAAATTAGGAGCCTTTGTTCCTACTTGAGGAAGCTCACCATTGGTAATAACGGTTCTATCACCGTGTTTGATTGTAGCCATTTTATTCTTTTTTATAAAAACGTTAAACAATTTCTTTTGTTCGGTTGTCGAGCTTCATGGTTCGCAGGAATACCAGCAAGCCCACAATACACAATCCTGTAAAGAACCACCAAGTTAATGGATAACCATAGAAATGAATCAATTGCATTCCAGAGTTATGTCCCAAAATATGTGAAATGGAAAAGGAGAGTGTATACAAGCCCATGTATTGTCCAAGTTTCCCTCGTTTTGCTCTTTCCATAGCAAAGGCGTTTGCAAATGGAAAGGCATACATTTCTCCAATACTCATCCAAAACATTCCAATCCATAACCACCCCGTCCAATGATTTAAATTAAAGACAAGGAAGGAGATGAGTAGCATCAAAACCCCTAGAGATGCAAAGTACAATGGATGCTTTTTACGTGCCTCTAAATATTTTATTAAGGGCATTTCAAAAACAAATACTAATAGTCCATTGAAGCCCATCAATAGCCCAATAACCTCTTCGCTTAAATGATAGGACTGTCGATAATACAAGGGAACCGTTGAGAAGTATTGTAAAAAGATAAATCCGAAGAGCATGACACCAAGAGCAAAAAGGAGGTAAACTCTGTCCTTGTATGCCGACTCTGCCTTGGTGGTATCTTGTTCCTCTTGTTGATTGATCGCCTTTTTGGGATTGAGTTTCAGAATTAACAAAAGAGCCGCAAGTGTGCAGGTTACACCGTCTACCCAAAAGAGTGCTCCATAGCCACCATATGAAATGAGAAAACCTCCCAAAGCAGGTCCAACTGAAAATCCTAGGTTAATCGCCAAGCGAATCAAGGAAAGACTTCTGGTTTGGTTTTCGGGTTTGCTATAGGCGCGTAAGGCTACAAACATGGCTGGTCGAAAAATGTCGGCCGCCAACATCACGATGAATACCATAAAGGAAATGGCGTAAATATTCGTTGGGTATTGCGCAATGGTAAACAATACACCCGAAGCAAAAAGGGAGAAGACCATGGTTTTGTAGGAACCAATTTTGTCATTTAAGTACCCTCCCAACCAAGATCCACCAACGGACCCCAAACCAAAGGCCGACATGACCCAGGCAACATTCTCCAAAGAGAATCCTCTATCCTCCGTAAGGTAGAGGGATAAAAAAGGAATAACCATGGTTCCTGCACGGTTGATCAAAGTCAACAGGGCGAGCCACCAAACTTCCTTCGACAGTCCTTTAAAAGAACTGATATAAAACGATGACATACTTTTAATAGTCATATTGTGAATTTACTTGTTTTCCCATCACGAGATTGGGAAAGGTTTATCAATTGTTTTTATAGGTGATAGAGAACCTTGATGCAACAAAAAAGCCGCTTGTCAATGACGAGCGGCTTCTTGCTTTGGTATCTTCATTTTAAAGACCAAGTAAAACTGCGTGTGGATCTTTCGCTCCGAACAACATTCTTTCTGGGTTCTCTAACATTTCTTTCACTTTTACCAAGAAGCTCACTGATTCTTTACCGTCAATGATTCTGTGATCGTACGACAATGCGAGATACATAATCGGACGAATCTTGACCTCTCCGTTGATGGCTACTGGGCGCTCAACAATGTTATGCATTCCCAAAATCGCCGATTGAGGAGGGTTGATGATTGGCGTTGACATCATCGAACCGAATACACCACCGTTGGTGATGGTAAAGGTTCCACCTGTCATTTCGTCTGGAGTGATTTTCCCGTCGCGAGCTTTAATTGCCAAACGCTTGATTTCCTTTTCAATTTCGGCCAAGCTCATTTGTTCGGCATTGCGAACAACTGGTACCATTAGTCCTTTTGGAGATGAAACGGCAATACCGATATCTGCATAATCGTGGAAGACCATTTCGTTTCCTTCGATTTGCGCATTTACTGCAGGATACAAATTCAAGGCTTCAGTAACCGCTTTGGTGAAGAAGGACATGAATCCTAGGTTCACTTCGTGGTGCTTCGCGAATTGATCCTTGTATTTTGAACGAAGGTCCATGATTGGTTGCATGTCTACTTCGTTAAATGTCGTCAACATCGCAGTCTCAGATTTCACCGCAACAAGGCGTTCAGCCACTTTACGACGAAGCATGGACATACGCTCACGTTTTTGGTCGCGTGTTCCACCCCAACCTTGAACATTAGACGCATCAAATCCACCTGAAAGAGCCGCCAAAACATCTTGTTTTGTAATGCGACCGTCTTTTCCTGTAGCTTTTACTTGATTTGCCTGAACTCCGTTTTCGTTCATCATTTTAGCTGCAGCAACAGAAGGAGTTCCTGAAGCGTATGATGTTTTTTCGTTTACTGGTCCTGGGTTTGGAGCTGGAGTTGCTGCAGGTGCCTTCTCTTTTGCAGGAGCTGGCGCTGCTTCTTCTTTAACTTCTTCTTTTTTCGGTGCTCCCGCTGGTGCTTCAGCAGAAGTATCGATTAAACAAACTACTTGTCCAACTGCAACTACATCACCTTCCTCTGCTTTCAGAGTGATGATTCCAGATTCTTCAGCTGGCAATTCCAAGGTCGCCTTGTCAGAATCAACTTCAGCAATTGCTTGGTCTTTTTCTACATAATCTCCATCTGAAACCAACCATTGTGCGATTTCTACTTCTGAGATGGATTCGCCCGGTGAAGGGACTTTCATTTCTAATACTGACATATAGATAGTTTGTATCGACTATTTTACATTAACCGTTGCGTAGGCAAAAATTTGCTCGTACAAGGCTTTCAATCTTCTTTCGTGCAATTTCTTCGATCCTTCAGCTGCTGCTGGTGTTGCAGGACGAGTAATTCCAACTACTGGTTTTTCGCGCAAGTTCATTGCGATGTATGACCAAGCTCCCATGTTTGCAGGTTCTTCCTGTGCCCAAATCCAGTTTTTCGCATCAGCGTATTTCGCATAGATTGTTTCCAACTGTGTTTTTGGCAATGGGTAGATTTGTTCCAAACGAACGAAGGCCATGTTTTCAGCACCCATTTCCTGTGCTTTTTCCTTCATTTCATAATAGAACTTACCTGAACAAAGAACTACTGTGTCTACATTTTTTGCATTTGCTGTTGGATCATCCAATACTTCTTGGAAAGTTCCTGTTGCCAATTCATCCAAAGTCGAAACGGCAGCTGGGTAACGCAACAACATTTTTGGCGAGAATACGACCAATGGTTTGCGGAAAGGACGAGCCAATTGTCTTCTCAACAAGTGGAAGTGGTTCGCTGGAGTGGATGTATTTGCAACCTGAATATTGTATTCAGCACATTGTTGCAAGAAACGCTCCATACGACCTGAAGAGTGTTCTGCCCCTTGACCTTCGTAACCGTGTGGTAACAACATCGTCAAACCAGACTGTGTGCTCCACTTGTCTTCACCCGCTGTGATGAATTGGTCAATCATAATTTGAGCTCCATTGAAGAAGTCTCCAAATTGTGCTTCCCAAATGGTTAACCCGTTCGGCGTTGCCAAAGAGTAACCATATTCAAAACCAAGAACGGCGTATTCAGACAACAAAGAATTGTAAATGGAGAATTCAGCTTGTTTGTCAGATAGACCATTTAAGGTGATGATTTCTTCCTCTGTGTCTTCTGTCTTAACAACAGCGTGACGGTGTGAGAAAGTTCCACGCTCCACATCTTGTCCGGAAATTCGAATAGGGTGGCCATCCTCCAAAAGGGTTGCATAAGCCAACATTTCCGCTGAACCCCAATCCAATTTATCTTCAGTGATTGCCGCTAGACGATCGTCGAAGATTTTCGAAATTTTTCGGATATATTTTTTCCCTTCAGGAAGGGTTGCTAATTTCTTTCCTAGCTCCAATAATTTTCCTTTCTCAAACGAAGTGTCTGGAGAAGTCTTGAAGTCTTCTGGTGTGCTTTTTCTGTATCCTTCCCAAGTTTTGCTCAAGAAATCCCATACGACCGCTTTTTCTGCCTGACGAGATTTTTCGAATTCTGCTTCCAATTCTTCTTTGTAAGCATTTTCCATCTCTTTCGCCGCGTCCTTCGTCAAGATTCCTTGTGCCTCCAATTCCTTGAAGTAGATATCTTTTGGATTTGGGTGGTTCTTGATCAAGTTGTACAAGTTCGGTTGGGTAAACTTAGGCTCATCACCTTCGTTGTGACCGTATTTTCTGTAGCACAATAAGTCGATGAAAATGTCGCGGTTAAACTGTTGACGGTACTCAATTGCCATTTGAAGGGTTTGAACCACAGCCTCTACATCATCTCCATTCACGTGGAATACTGGGGACAAGGTTGTTTTTGCAACATCCGTACAGTAAGTCGACGAACGAGCGTCCAAATAATTGGTTGTAAAACCAACTTGGTTATTCACTACAATGTGTATGGTTCCACCAGCGCGGTATCCATCCAATTGAGCCATTTGTATCACTTCATAAACCACACCTTGACCCGCAATGGCAGCATCGCCGTGTACCATAATTGGACAAACCTTTTTTTCATCCTTATACAGGTGATCTATTTTGGCACGAGCAATACCTTGAACTACTGGATCTACTGCTTCTAGGTGAGAAGGGTTTGGAGATAAGGTCAAACCAACTTTTTTCCCTCCTTTTGTTGTGATTTCAGAAGTAAAACCTTGATGGTATTTTACGTCACCATCAAAATCGTCTTCGTCAAATTCTTTTCCTTCGAACTCCGACAGAATGTCTCTTGCTGGTTTTTCGAAGATATTCGTCAAGGTGTTCAAGCGTCCGCGGTGGGCCATACCCATTACGAAATACTCAACGCCTAAATCTGCTCCTTTTTCAATCAAGCCATTCAAACCAGGAATAAGGGCTTCACCACCTTCAATTGAGAAGCGCTTTTGACCAACGAATTTTTTTCCCAAAAAAGCCTCAAAATTGGTCGCTCTATTAAGGTTCGAAAAAATATTGATCTTGTCTTCTTTGCTGTATTGAGGTCGGTTGGTTAACTCGATCTGTTTGCGGAACCATCCCAATCTTTCCGGGTCGCGAATGTACATGTACTCGATACCTATCGATTGACAATAGGTTTCTTCCAAGTCTTTGATAATGTCGCGCAAGGTTGCAGGTCCTATTCCTACTTCAGACCCCGATTGAAAAACGGTGTCTAAATCTTTTTCGTCCAAACCGAAGTTGGCCAAATCAAGAGTGGGAGAGTATTTTCTTCTCTCGCGAACGGGGTTCGTTTTCGTGAACAAGTGCCCTCGAACACGATATCCGTTAATAAGGTTCAAAACTTTGAATTCTTTCTGAACGTTTTCTGGAACTTCTCCCTCCTCGAAATTGGTTCTAGCGAAATCAAATCCTTCAAAGAATTTTTGCCAACCAATATCCACGCTTTCAGGGTCTTTTCGGTACTCCTGATAGAGGTGATCAATAGCGTTTACATCTGCATTTCCGACGTACGAAACTTTATCCATTTTATTTGGGCTCAATTTGGAAGTGCAAATTTAAAGAAATAATAGAGCGTCAGTAGCTTTTTTACTGGATAAATTCAGTGAGAATGAGGGTGATTCTGTGAAGTTTTACGCACGGAAAATTGTAATCCTAATTCATAATATCTCCCTCCGAACTTCAGATTGTTGTGAGAACAATGGGAGAATTGTGCAGGATTATCTCTTGAGAGATGAGAGTTTAGTCCCAGTCTGAATCGGAATGAGGGTCTGTTGGGTATCGCTCCAAATCGGTTATAAACTCGTCAATTTGTTGCTTTGTTACGTTGGGCATACAGATGACATGGCTGTAATCTGACTCGGTGGCCAATTGCCATTTTGCTTTGACTTCTTTGGATACTTTCGGAAAAACGACCGTGATGGCCTGTGGATTTCTCCAAGCTTGTATTCCCAAATCCAAAATGCGTTTTTCGCAGTATTCTGCTACTTCCAAACTGTGTTGGTATCTGGCGCGCATTCCATCAATTCCCAGTTTTTGGATAGCGTACCACATGAAGAGTGGAGAATGACCGTTTCGAGATCCGGTGATGGTTGTGTCTAGCGAACCGATGTACGAAATTCCTTTGGATATGCGATCTGTGTTGGATTTCTTTGACACGATTACGCCACAGGGAATGGGTGAACCAATGAATTTGTGACCTGATATAGAAAGACTGTCCGCACCATCTTTGAAATCAAAAGGGATTTTTGGTTCGATAAAAGATCCAAAACTACCAGCCAAGGCGCCATCTACGTGTATGTAATGATCGTGGATGGCCAGTTTTTTTAGGATGGATTTAATCTTGGAAACGTCGTCCTTTGCCTCGGTCATGGTGGTTCCAAAATTGGCCAAACAAATCACAGGCATATGTCGATTCATCCGCACGGTATTTTCAAAATCTTCGTAATCGATTTCTCCATTTTCTTGGGATCGTATGGCAATGCTCGGAATGTTTAACAGATGAATGTTCTTTCGTACCGAATAATGCGTGCTCTCAGAGTAATATACCATTCCTTTTGGAAAAAGTTCTCTGGCGAGATAAAGTCCATACAGGTTGGATTCGCTTCCTCCATTGGTTACATAACCCCAGTAATCAGAAGGGTTGGCTCGAAAAAGTTTCGCAAAAAAACTAACGACTTCCCTTTCCATTTCATGGGTCTGCACTCGGTAGGTGGAAGCGTTAAACGGATCACCTAGGTTGTTGATTGGGAACTCAAGAAAGTCGTTCAATTCAGAGTAATCAAAGTCTTTTGAAACAGGGTAGCCGAGAAAGGAGTTTCTAGCCTCTGAAATTTTTTGTCTGAGTTGAGAAATTTGCAATTCTTGTTCCTTTTTCATCGCTTACCTGAAATTTTCCGCAAAGATAGTGTTTTGTCGTGGTGATGCAGAGTTATTGAAAGACAAAACAAAACCAGCTTGACCTATTCCTATTGATGGGCTTATATTTATTTTGCTGGATATTGTCGTAGACTTGTTTGATCCAATCTTTGCCTTAATTCTCGGATAGAGGTAATAAAATAACTTGGTTGAAAGCATTCCCACTCCAGCACCGCATACCACGTCAGAGAACCAATGTCTATTGTTATACATTCGCAAGTAGGCCACTCCACTTGCCAAGGCGTAGCCTCCAAAACTGAACAAAATTGAGCGATGCTTGTATTCTTGATGCAGAAATTCAGCCATCATAAAGGCCGTTGCTGTGTGACCAGAAGGAAAAGAGTTGTAGGTAGTACCATCTGGACGTTGAATTTTGGTGGTGTATTTTACTGTGTTGACCGTAGCGCCCATAATAGCATAGGAACCTCCAAGTAGAAATAACTGGTCCAACAGGGTGTTTTTTCCCTTGTATCCGAAGGCAGTCAAGCCGAATACAGCTGCACCAGGTGCGTATTGCAGATAATCGTCTATCCGCACTTTCGGGTGTCCATCACCCCATATTTCATGTTTCAATCGAAGGTTTACTTTTTTCCAAGAGGGGTCGTATGTGCCGACTAAGCCTATGGATATCAACCCTAGTGGAGCCAATGTGTGTCTGAATTTTAAGGGGTGATCTAATGAGTCTGTCGAAGCTGGCTTTTCTTTTTGGCCAAAAGCTACAGCTGAAATAAGTAATGTAATAAGGAACCAGTATCGCATACGCGAAGATACAAGGATTAATGTTTCGCCGAAAATGTTCGTCTTAAGCCTTTAATTCGGAATATTAACTTCGTGCGAAAAGTGAAATTCGAACCGATATACCCTAATTTTCGAATTCTTCAATAAATAGTAAAGCATTATAAATCAACACTAAAACCGTTTTCAAATGGATATAAGCGACTAATATTCGACATTAAATGTTTAATATACGACTGGAGTTTTAAGGTCTCTGGAACTTTGTAGAAAGCTCGAAACAACTCGAGGAATTATTCATCAAATTTTACGCATTATGAACAATTTAAGAAACAAAGTTAGCCTGATAGGGCGCTTGGGACAGAGTCCAGAATTGAAAACAACTGGTCAAAAGAATACATCGAAGTATGTGCGTATTCCAATGGCAATCAATGAGAATTACAAAAACAAGAATGGCGAGTGGGTTGAAAATACCAATTGGCAGAACCTGGTGTTTTGGGGAAAAATAGCCGAATTGATTGCGGACAAAGCCGAAAAAGGGCAGGAGATCATGATCGAAGGTAAACTTAAGAGTTCCGTTGTGGGTGAAGGCAAGGATAAGAGATATTTCACGGATGTGGAAGTCTCCGATTTTTTGGTAATCGGTCACAAGCCAGAGGCGAAGCAACAATAAAACCGTTTGGACATGAACACCGTGAATCTAATTGGATCCATTGTTGCTCCTCCAAAGTTCTTCGAACGTCAAGGCAGGCAGCAGGTAGAAGTGATACTCAAAACGAAGGAACCTTATTTGGACAAATTCGGAGATCAGCATTTCCTACAGAGCTCGCATGCCTTGGTCGGTTGGGGAAAGTGGAGTAGCCTACTTGAAAAACACGCTCAACCTGGACTTGAAATATGTGTTCAGGGAAGTTTGAGGTCAAAGATTTACCAAGATCAAACGGGCCAAAAACACTGCAGAACTGAAATTGAAATATTAGAATTATTACTCATGTAAACTTTAAACTACACGACTATGAAAACGTTGAACAATCAGGTAACACTCATCGGAAATATTGGAGTGAAACCTACCATCACTGAATTAAGCAAAGGATTCAAAATCGCAAACTTTTCGCTGGCCACTCATGACATGCGGAAAAATCGAGAAGGTAGATGGTATGCCGACACCACATGGCATCAGATTCAAGTGAAAGGCCAACAGGTGAGCTTTATTGAGAATTATGGCAGAAAAGGGACCAAAATGTTGGTGATCGGAAAGATCGTGGATAAAGAGATCACCAACAAAAGAGGTCAGAAACGATTGCTCAAAACAGTTGAAGCATCTGATATTAAAGGTTTATAACTTCCAAACTACCTACTACTTAGCGGAGCGATATGCAATGTTCCGATTGAATGAGGGATGAATTATTTCATCCCTTTTTCTTTTACTAATACGTATATTTGAACACCTATGAAATTTTCTGAACTAGGCTTATCTTCTGATCTCTTACAAGCCCTCGACTATATGGGCTTTGAAAAGGCCACTCCGGTACAAGAACAAGCTATTCCCGCCATTTTGTCAAATCAAGACTTATTGGCCTGCGCACAGACAGGTACGGGTAAAACAGCCGCCTTTATTTTGCCCATTTTGAACAAATTAGTCGGTAAAGAAGACTCGAAAATCAACACCTTGATTATTGTTCCTACTAGGGAATTGGCCTTGCAGATTGATAAGGAGATACAAGGTTTGTCTTATTTTGTTTCAGTGGGCTCCATGGCTATTTATGGAGGAGGCGATGGCGCTGGGTTTAATGAACAAAAAGCCGCATTGGTTGAAGGAAGAGACATCATCGTTGCAACACCTGGAAAATTGCTTTCGCATTTGAACTTGGGCTACGTCAATTTCGATCATGTTCAACATTTGATTTTGGACGAAGCAGATAAAATGCTCGACATGGGGTTCCACGATGATTTGCACAAAATCATTTCTTACCTCCCAAAGAAGAGACAGAATTTATTGTTTAGCGCAACCATGGCTCCAAAAATGCATGCCTTGGCCAGAAAAATATTGCATTCTCCAAAGGAAATTCGTTTGAGTATTTCAAAGCCGGCTGCGGGTATTGCTCAAGGTGTTTATTTCGTATTCGACGAACAAAAGGATAAAGTATTGGTTCATTCATTGGAAGAGAGAAAGGAATATACCAGCATTATTTTGTTTACATCATCGAAAGACAAGGTGTATCAAATTACACGTATGCTTCACACCAAAGGATTCAAGGCCAAAGGAATTTCGTCCAACTTGGATCAAGAAGAACGGGAGGAGGTATTGCGAAAGTTCAGATCCAAAAGAATACCAATCTTGGTTGCAACGGATGTACTTTCAAGGGGAATTGACATTAAGGATATCAACTTGGTGATCAATTATGATGTGCCGATGGACGCAGAAGACTATGTGCACCGAATCGGAAGAACGGCGCGGGCGAATACAAAAGGTGAGGCAATTACCTTGGTGAACCCGAAGGACATGCGTCGTTTTAAAAGCATTGAAAACCTAATTGAAAAAGAAGTTCCTGTTTTGAAGGTGCCTGAAGAGTTTGGAGAAACGCCTAAATACGAGGTAGGAAAGTCCAAACCCAAACGAAAGTTCCACCGCAAGCCTAAAGGCAAACCCAAAAAATCAAATTAGTAGTTTCTATAGTCGTTCCAAAGTCTTGACCTGATCCCGATGATCAGTTGATTGTTGGGCTGTATGAGCGTTGTATTGTATCTGTTTTGGTATTCAACAAATGCGTTCAAAGCACCTGATTTCAGTAAACGGTAATTGACACGAATGAGTGAAATGAATGCATTGTTGTGAACGCCTTGACCAATTGTGTGACCATACTCGTCTGGTCGATTGATATAAGGGATAAAAATGTTCCCACCCATGTTGAAGGTAGAGTCATACCCTTTGAGTGAGTATGAAATGAACAATTCGGCCATCCATTTCTTGTGTTGAATTTTGGCATCCAGTAATAATTCGTAAAAATTGGCACCTAAGGGATGAGCCAGAACGCTTCCATTATTGGTGTAGCTTTGCTTCAGACTGAGGTGTGAGTAGGTATAAGGTCTTGATGTGTTGAATTCTGCTCGTAAGAAGATGGGGTCATTCCCAATTTTTTGATGGGTTTTTATACCTGTTTGAACAGCATATTTATTGGCCCACCATTTGGTTTTGGCTCGAATTTCGGTGAGTGAAAACTCGTCCAAAAGTAACTGACTATAAAAGGTGAACTTTTTTACATCGATTGCCATGTCGAAGCCAATCAATACATTATCCGAAGATCCCAAGGCATATTCTTGCGGTCTGAAAAAAATCATGGGATTCAAGTATTCAGGTTCAAAACCCCTGTTGAGCAAGGTGTCTGTCGGACCAAAAAACACCGTTTCAAAAAGACCAAATTGAAGCCACTTTGTAGCAGATACATTGAGATAATGGGTGGTTCCAAATTTATTCACCCTCTCGCTGCCAATTCTCTCTCGCATGAATTGATAAAGTACGAGGTATTCAGCCCTCCAAAAATTCAATCGAACTTGACCAAAGCCTAAAGGTTTACCGTAATCGCTTAATAATAATGATCGCTGTCCTTCGCCGATGAAATTTTCATCGTATCCAGCTTGTAAGTTGACAAAGCGATTTGGCGTATATGAGACTCGACCACGCAGGTCAAGTTTTTGAACCATCTCACCATTCTGACCAGGCTCAAAGGGTGTTGCCAAACGAAAAATATCCCCTCCATTTTCAATTCCTTGCAAATAAGAAAAACGCCCATACCAATCATTCCCTTTGTTATACTCAGTGCCCACGCCCAGCATTGTTCGGTATTGATTTTGGTAAGAACGATAACCCAAATCAGCCAGTGGAAAAAAGGAGAGATGCGACTTTGCCTTTCCTCTTTTATTTGTGTCTAAACTTATCGATACACTTTGTATTCTTGGCTGAATGGAAAGGTGGGTATGAAGGTCTCTGTTTTGGGTGTCTTTTGGCAATTCTTCCACCAAAAAACGCAATTTAGCCTGACCGAATGCGGAAAGAATCGGGAAGGTAACAAGTACTGCTATGTATAAGAGATTTTTCAAAAGTCGTTGTAATGATTAAGAATGGCCGTTGAAAGTCCCAACATAAGCACCTGCGTTTTCTCAAATTGACCCACGTTTTCTGTTCTAAAAAGATGTCGAGCAAATACTTTTAAGTCGTTTCTCGGATTAAAGCGGTATCCTATTTCAAGTTGCTGATGAAAAACAGATTGTGTAAATCTATCTGAACTGGCAGGGCTAACAACCAATGGGGTATTTTGATAGGACTCCAAGGTATAATGAACCCATTTAGCGTCTATATAAAAACGTTGATAGGTATAACTCATCCGAACGATGACTTCCTGGAAACTTTGCCCTTTGGGGTGCGCCAACGGAAGATTGTAAGCTGCATAGTTAAGTCGATTTCTTGAAGCAGAATAAATTCCATCTGGCACATTGTTGTACTCCATTTGAAACAATAAGCCTTTTAATTTTGGTGGATAGATTCGCACTCCAAGTTGTAATGCAGCCTTGTCGGTTCGCGTTCCATTGATTGCCAATTGAGAATAAGCACAAAAAGAGGCAAAGGAAAACTCCAATTGTAAACCATTTAAACTATAAAGATTGGAATCGTTTTGAGTAATTGTTTGTGTAACAAAGGGTAGAGGCAAATAATAACTGGGGTCCACTTTGGTGGTGCTTACCGAGTCGCCAATCCACCATTTGCTGCCCTCAAAATAAGAAACCTGTAACCACTTTGCTGGTCGATAACTCAAGAATTGGGATGAAAATAAATTCTGTTCATAGTAGGCTTCAACAGTGGTTCTAAATGGCCTTCTCAAAAGAGAGAAATGCTTGGATCGATAGATGGAATAGGATAGATTTTGAAATTGAATATCTGTTCGAATATAAGTGGAAGGAACTGAATTATCCGACAAAAATAGGGATCGATATCCGCGACCAATGAAACTTTGGTTATTCCCTCCCATGAAGGTTAAATATGGGTTTGGTCGATAAACCACAGTTCCGATTGCGTAGCCATAATCATAGGCGTCCTCCTTAAAAGGTTTGGTTCTTGCAGCTCCGGGGATAACGGCATTTTCTATTCGGTAAGTCGTGTCTGAACTCGGGTATCTTTCGCCTATCGAATTGTAATAACCGTGTTCGTACAGGGTAAAGCGGTTTTGATTTTCATAATAGGCGGTGGATAAGGAAAACTTTTCGAGTAAGTCAATATCTACAGAGAACCCTCTGGTATTGTTAAAAAGTGTTCGCGGGTTGGTGTCAGCTTTGTCATTTCCTCTTCCAATATCTAGGACCGGTTGAATGTCAATTCTGTAGCCGTCGCCCTTTATTTCAAAGAGATATTCTTTGTAGAGCTTTTGGGTGAGGATATAGTACTGCTTGCTTGAATCAGAAATGATTTTCCGAAGGGCAAATTGACTCTCGGGTTGAGGTAAAAAGGAAGAGGGAAGAGCTGGGTTAAGACTCCAGAGTCTGTCTTTGTGATAGAGGTCAATTGGCTCCAATGTTTGTTGGCTCCAGCTTGACGAAACCAGCAGAATAAACACATAGAGAGTCCAATTTTTTATCATTTCTTGATACGTCGTCTTACTTTAATGATTTCTGCATAGGGATGATAGGCATCACATTTTACGGAGTCTTCGCAAACGGCAAGTTTTTTATACTTCACAAGAGTAAGTTGATTCACATCCTTTGGTTCAAAGAAATCACCATTGCACACAAAATAGTCAACGTTTTGATGGCGGATGTAATAGCCCGTACAATCATTCAAAACGATTCCAGATAGCTCACCATAATTCGCACAAGACGATAAGGTAAATATGACAACTAAAGAGAAGAATAATTTATTCATAAATCTTGCGGTAAAGATGGTATGTGTTGAATAAAATTAGCGGTTTTTGCGACAAAATGAGGATTCAAAAGGTTTTCCTTTCCATAAACAAAGGGTGTATCATCCCAATGAGTCAAATCTCCACCTAATCCTTTTAGCAAGGCGTGTCCTGCGGCCGTATCCCATTCCATGGTAGGCGATTTCCGAGGATATACATCTACATTTGACAAGGCCAAATCCAAAAATTTAACAGCGCTGCCTCGGAAGTGGTGGGTTATTTTTTGGAAATGGGGCTTCATTGCTTCTTCAAAAGTGAGCAAGTTTTGTGGAACACTTCGAGAGCCTATGATCCGCAACTCGCTGTTTTGAAATTCAGGTTCAAGCCTTTTGGTCTTTTCTGATTCAGGATCACAGAGATAATCCCATAAGGTGACAGGATGTGAAGTACCACCATACAAGCAAATCCCAAATACGGGAATGGCCAAAACGCCAAAAACTGGCTTTCCTTTTTCGATGTAACCCAGATTGATACAAAACTCATCGTTTCGATGCACAAACTCTTTGGTGCCATCCAAGGGGTCAATTAACCAAAAGTCTTCCCAGTTCTTTCGAACGGAATAGGTGGGAATGTCCGCTTCTTCAGAAATCAATCGATTGGAGAATTGCGAAAGATGAGCAAGTAGAATAGCCGAAGATCGTTTGTCGGCAACGGTTACAGGAGAGCCATCCGATTTGTGTTCGGTCGCAAAATCTTGTTGATATACCTTCATGATCTCCTTGCTTGCCTCTACGATGGCTTTTTTACAAATGGAAATCTCTCTTTTTGAAATTGGCATAGAACGAAAATAAAAAAGCCCCAGAAAAATCTGAGGCTTTATCCATATTATTACAAGTGCTTAATGTCGTACGACCACCTTTCTGGTCACAGTAGCAAATCCTTCACCAGAAATGGTAATGAAGTATACCCCGTTTTTGAAAGTGCTTGTGTTTAATGTTTTACTTCCATTGAAAGATTCAACCATGATTACGTTACCCAAAACGTCAACCACTTTTAAGGTTCCTTTATCTACACCCGGTACTTTAATCGAAACCACATCGCTAGCTGGGTTAGGAGAAACAGACAGGGCTACTGTCTTTTTCATTTCCTTAACTGAAGCAACATTCTTTACGATTACATCCACTGAATCTTGGTAAGGATCCTGAGGCGTTCCAAAGTAATAACGGTAATGAGAATTCTCTGGGGCATTCGGTGAAATTTTCAAGTTGGCCAAGGCTACATCGTTGTTCGCCAAAGTAACAGCATCTCCCGAGTTCATAACCCAATCATTTGTCGGTGGGTCTACACAAGTTCCTCCAGAAGCATTTCCGTAACAAACTTGGTCTGTCCATCCAGTAACAGGATCGATTACCTTGCGTGCAACAATTGAATTAACGGTTCCTCCAGAAACATTTTTAACATTCCAGTCTAGGTAAATGTAATCTGAATTTGAAATGTCAACCGTAATTACTGAATTCACAATATCTTGGCCGTTTCCACCTAGCACAGTAATTTCATGATTCTGAGCAAAAGAAGCTCCGAAAAGAAATGTTCCTGCTAATAACGAAAGTATTTTTTTGTTCATAGGCTGTATACTTATTTCTACATAAGTTTAGTTGTGAGACATTTTAGCTCCAAACAAAATTAAAGAAAAGTTTTTGTTTCAACAAGCTATCAAAACTTTTGCCAAAGTGTAGCAATCAAAGTTTGAATCCAATTTGTTTTTCTTGAATTGCCGATTTAAATAACTGATAATAAGAGCTAAAGGTGGTTTCCTATTCAGTAATTCAGAAATTAGGAAACCAAGACTTTTTCAAAAGACGTTGATAATCTACCCTGAAAAATTGGCTATTTTTGGCTTTCGGCAAGAAATTTGAAACCGATTGACTTAAAACACATAAAATGAAGAAATTACTTTTTACACTATTTATTTTTGCACTAGGAGTAAATGTTCAGGCTCAGGAAGAGGGTTTAACAGCAGGAAAGCAAGTTCCATCAGTGAAATTGATGGATATGGACGGCAACGAAGTCAACACTGCTGAATTGGGGTTTGACGGTCCTGTGGTTATCTCGTTTTGGGCGACTTGGTGTTCTCCGTGTAAAAGAGAATTGAATACGATCAATGAGGTTTATGTGGACTGGCAAGAAGAGACTGGCGTAACGCTAGTTGCGGTTTCAATCGACGATCAAAAAACAAAGAATTCAGTTCCACTTTATGTAAATGGAAAAGGTTGGGAATACTTGGTGTTGATGGATCCGAATGGAGATTTCAAAAGAGCCATGGGTGTGAACAATGTACCGCATACTTTCTTGATCGATGAAAATGGAGTAATCGTTTATTCTCACAACAATTACGCTCCGGGCGACGAAGAGAAATTGTACCAAGAAATCTTAAAACTGAAAGGGACTAATTAGTATTCATTCGATGAGTTCAACTTTAAAATTGGCTATAGGGGCTACGGCACTTTGTAGCCTTTCTTTTGTTTACGGACAGGAGAAAAGCAATGCACCAAGTATTACAGGTAATATGGAAACAACCGTCCAATACCTGAACGAAGACACCTTAATTGGGGCCAATCAACCCGATGAAAAGGCTTTGATGAATACGTATATGAATGTATTTTATCGTCAAGCTGGATTCAAGGCGGGTATGAGAATTGAATCCTACACTCCTCATATTTTAGGATATCCGAACAATTTCGATGGAACAGGTTTGGGAATGCGTTATTTCGGTTACGAAAACGACTTTGTGGACGTCACAGTGGGCCATTTTTACGAGCAGTTTGGTGCAGGTATGATTTTTCGTGCTTATGAAGACAGAGCTCTTGGTTTTGACAATGCCATGGATGGATTGCGCTTGATCGTTCGACCAATGAAGGGGGTTACTTTGAAAGGGGTTTACGGACGTAATCGCTATCAGTTCTCTGGAGGTAGAGTAATCAATTCTGCAGGAATTGTTCGAGGCGTAGATGGGGAGTTTCATCTCAATGAGTTGGTGCCAAAATTGAGTTCTTCCAAATTAGATATTTCCCTTGCAGGTTCTATGGTGTCAAAATACCAGGCAGATGATCGAGATGATTTGATTTTGCCCGAAAATGTAGCTGCTTATGGAGGTAGAGTTCGTTTGGCTTATGGTAAAATTTATACGGATTTTGAGTACATCCACAAGGACAATGATCCGAGTGTAGACAATAACTATATCTACAACACGGGTCACGCAGCTCTTTGGAATATAGGTTATTCGACCAAAGGTTTAGGGATTTTGTTGAGCGCTAAGTCAGTAGATAACTTCTCCTTCCGATCAGACAGAAACGAAAGTTTGCAAAATGTGTTGATCAACTTTTTGCCGCCAATGAATAAAACGCACACGTATAACTTGGTGGCTTCCTTGTACCCATATCAAACACAGCCTGTTGGTGAAATGGCGTACCAAGGTGAGGTTTTGTACACGTTTAAAAAGGGTTCGCCAATTGGTGGAAAATATGGAACGTCTATCAACATGAACGTTTCTACGGCATGGGCACCTGTGCAACACACCAGTGGTTTCGTCAATCCAGACTCGAATCGAGTGTACTACGAAACCAATCTTTTCGACAAGAGCAATGAACTTTATTGGAGTGATGTGAATTTCAATATTTACAAGAAGTTTTCGAAAAAATTCAACATGACCTTCAGTTATTTCAACATAAGTATCAATAACGACGTTACTAAGATTACAAGTGATGCCAAAGGCATTATTTATTCTGACATTTTTGTTCTTGAAACGGGATATAAAATCAACAAAAACCATTCGATACGAACAGAATTTCAGAGTTTGACAACCAAGAAAGACAAAGGAGATTGGGCCACAATTTTGGTGGAATACAATATTAGTCCTAACTTTTTCTTTAGTGTAATGGACCAGTACAATTACGGTAATCCAGTGGAGGAACTTAGGGTTCATTACTTGATTGGTGTATTTGGATACATTCACGAATCATCGCGCTTTACGCTGACTTATGGTCGCCAACGCGCTGGTTTGTTTTGCGTAGGAGGAGTTTGTCGCTTCGTGCCTGCGAGCAATGGTTTGACAGTTAACTTCACTCATAGTTTCTAATACGATGAAAAAGATAATTTATAGTTTGACATTAGTAGCGGCTTTGTGGTCTTGCGACAAGGTCGAAAATCCGTATCCACCGAAGCAGGAGGGTGCCTTGAACGAAAGTCTTTATCCAGGTGATTTTGCGAATTATCCATGGCCGACTTTTGAAGAGAATACCAACACGGAGAGAAATGTATTGGTGGAAGATTTTACGGGTCATAAGTGTGTGTACTGTCCAGCTGCAGCAGATACAGCTCATAAATTAATGGAAGACAAAGAGGGACGAGTTTTCGTTTCTACCATCCATTCAGGCCCAACGGGAGAAGAGGCTTTTCAGTCTTATTCATCCGCTCCTTTCACGTACAATTTCACGAATCCGATAAGTATTGCCATTGCAAAATACATCGCTGGTTTGCCTTCCTCCGGCTTTTCTGGGAATCCAAGAGGTTCGATTTCGAGAAAATTGTATAACAACAATTTTGCATTTGCGGCCAACCAATGGCGAGCAGCTACAATGGACTTGTTGAACACCAATGATTTGAAGGTGAATTTACAAGCAGTAGTCAATTACTATCCTGAAACACAAGGGGCTTTTATTCACATAGAAGCGGATGTTTTAGACGAAAATTTGGATCCCAATAACTTGGGGTTGATCGTCGGTTTTTATGAAGATTCCATCATTAAACCCCAATTGTATCCCTCAACAAGTCCTTATCCAAACCATATCAATGATAATTATGTGCACCGAGATTTGTTAAAGTTGCACCTGAATGGAGATATAAATGGAACAACCTTGGTGGATGAGTACTTAGTGGATGGAAAGTATCGCTTTGATTACTCCTACAAGATTTCAGCGCCTTATACTGCAGACAATGCACATTTGTTGATCTATGTGGTCGACAAAACTACTTCGGAGGTTTACCATGTGATAAAAGAGAAGTTTAAGCCGTAAGGTTCAGTTTGTTAAATATTCAATAGAGCTCCATGTCGCACTCTTTGTGGCATGGAGTTTTTGTTGACAAGAAACTAACCGAAAATTTAACAGATAGTTGAAAACTTTTAACAGGCCTTTGCAAATATCGTTGGCCAAGGATCGTTAAATTCGAGGAACTCAAAAGACCCATGCTATGCTTGAATTAACAAAGAAGATCCTTAGAGGAGTAAGTTTCGATCGCTTTTTGTTTAAAAAGGAGTTAAACAAAGCTTTGAGTTGGATTACCGAACCCGAAGAAATTAAAAAATTCAGAACGTGGTGCATTGTAGAGTTTGGGGATATTTACCCAACCATCGTACGCAATGCCTTTAACCGTTACGCTTTTTAAGTTGAATTGGTTTATTCAAATTCGATAAGGATTGCTCCCTTGTCCACCACTTGATTAGGTGCTGTAAAAATGGATTTTACCTTACCAGTTCCTTCCGCCATCAAAACGTTTTCCATTTTCATTGCTTCCAGAGATAGGATTTCGTCTCCCACTTCAATTTCTTGACCAACTTCTACCGCCAAAGAAACGATACGTCCAGGCATCGGTGCAGCCAATTCTTTCAATTTCTTCACTTTCGGAATATCCAATCCCAATTGAGAAATCAAGTCATCTAAAGGTCCTTTTTTCTTCACTTGAAAAACGCGATGGTTGATTTTAATCTCCATCTGATGGTTTTCAGTTGAAAGTGAAACCACTTCTCCATTGAAAACTCTTCCTTTGAATTCAAGCGTAAAGTATCGCTCGTTTTCCCACTTCACTACAGCTCCACTTGTTGCTGTAATTTCATTTCCATCAAAAGACCACTGTTTTGTCATTGTTCAAAAAGGTTTGGGCAAAATTAACATTATTAGTCTTTGTTAACTACAATTGATTGTGAGCCATGGTTTTTTTGAGCAGTTTTGTGGATTCAAACAAAAACTATATGAATAAGAATGTCTATCTAATCGCTATTGGTTTTTCGATTTTGACTGCGTGTGGGGCGCCGAAAAATAAGAAAACGGAAGTGGCGAAAGAATCATCTCAACCAGTGGTTGAAGAGGTAGTGGTTGAGGAAGAAGTATTGGAGGTGGTTGAGCCTGCTGTGTACAGAGAAACAGAAACAGTTTTAACCGATCTTATTCACACCAAGTTGGAGGTTCGATTCGACTGGGCGAAAAGTCAAATGAAAGGTTTGGCAACCATTACGGCGAAGCCTCATTTTTATGCAACTGACTCACTTATTTTGGATGCTAAATCCATGCAAATCAACGCCGTGAAAATGGATGGAAAAGATTTGACTTTTAGCTATGCAAATGATTTTTTACGTATCCACTTAGGAAGGACATTTACTAGAAATCAGCAATACACAATTGTTGTAGATTACATCGCAAGACCGGAAGAACGAAAAGAAGGCGGTAGCGCTGCTATTACTTCCGATAAAGGATTGTTCTTCATAAATCCAACTGGAGAAGACAAGACAAAAATGACGCACTTGTGGACACAGGGAGAAACAGAAGCTTCTTCGGTATGGTTCCCCACGATCGATTCTCCAAATGCCAAAACTTCGCAAGAAATTTTCATGACGGTGCAAGACAAATATGTCACTTTGTCGAATGGAAAGTTCATGGGATCAAAGAAGAATGCTGATGGCACGCGTACGGATCACTGGAAACAAGACTTACCACATGCGCCCTACTTGTTCATGATGGCAGTAGGAGAATTTGCAGTTGTAAAAGATGAGTTCGTACGAGCAGACGGAACAAAAATGCCAGTTCATTACTACGTCGAGAAAGAATGGGAACAATACGCTCGCGACATCTTCGGTGAAACCCCGGCGATGATTCGTTTCTTCTCCGACTTGTTGAAAGTAGAATATCCTTGGGATAAATACCACCAAATCATTGTTCGTGATTATGTATCAGGAGCGATGGAAAACACAGGAGCTGTCATCTTTGGTGAATACGCTTACAAGACGAAAAGAGAATTGTTGGATAACAACGACAACAGTACAATTGCACACGAATTGTTTCACCACTGGTTTGGGGATCTCGTTACGGCAGAATCTTGGTCGAATTTGACACTGAATGAGTCTTTCGCCAATTATTCACAGTATTTGTGGGACGAACACAGACATGGCTTGGATGAAGCAGATTACCAAGCGCAAAAAGAAGCGGAGGGATATTTTGCATCGGCTCAACAACAGGGGTATCACAACCTGGTATGGTTTGATTACGACGACAAGGAGCAAATGTTTGACGGTCACTCATACAACAAAGGTGGACGCATCTTGCACATGTTGAGAAACTACTTAGGAGACGAGGCTTTCTTTGAAGGAATCAGCCAGTATTTGAAGAAAAATTCATTCAAAGCAGCTGAGTTTCACAACTTGCGATTGGCCTTGGAAGAGGTTTCAGGAAAGGATTTGAATTGGTTTTTTAACCAATGGTACTTGGCATCTGGACACCCTGTCTTGGATGTAGAACAAGCTTTTGACCCGGAGAAAAAAGAATTGACAGTTACGGTAAAACAAAGCCAAAATTTGGAAGACTTTCCTTTGTTTAAATTGCCAATCGATGTGGCTGTTTTTGATGCGAACGGAAAGAAAGTTCATCGCATCTGGGTTGATCAAGTTGAGAACAGCTTTACCTTCCCTGTAGTGGGTGATTTGAAAGGATTCATTTTCGACAACCAGCAAATGTTATTGGCAAAGGTTCGAGAAACCAAATCGATGGAGCAGTGGGTGTATCAGTACTACCAGGGTGAGCGCTTTGCTGCTCGTCAGGCGGCATTGATGAATGGCGTGAAGGACGGCAATGCAATTTCAGACAAAATGATCTTGGACGCCCTAAACGATCCGTTTTGGAAAATTCGTACCATGGCCATTGAAAAGTGTAAAAACTTGTCCGAAGAGAATAAGGTGAAAGCTTTACAAATTGTTAAGAATTTAGCAGTTCAGGATGCGGATTCATACGTGCGCTCTGCAGCAGTCAACTATATCTCTTCCAACGAAAAAGGGGCCGAGTTGATCACTTTGTTGCAATCTGTGATTGAAAAGGATCAATCTTACATGGTAATTGGGTCGGCCTTGAAAGGTTTTGCCAATGAAGATCCAGAGAAAGCAATGATGGCTGCCAAGAAGTTGGAATCAGAAAACTCTTCCAAAATGCTTTCAGGTATTTGCGGGGTTTACGGAAAATACGGTGGCAAAGATCAGGTAGACTTTATGAGAAGTGCTTTGACTGGTGGTAAAATCACTGGTTTTGACCAATTGGGGGCAATGAATGCCTTCACTTTGTTGAATAGTCGTTTGGATGTAAAGGATATTTCAGGAAGTGTGGAAACGTATGAAAAATTGGCTGAAAATGGCGGTTACTACACAAAAATGTTCTTGCCGAAAAACATCGATTACTTGCTGAGAGGATTGAATGAGAAAACCCAGGAACTTCAAGCAGCAATAGAGGAAGATACTGCAAATAACGATGTTGCATTGGCCGATGCCAAGCGCAAGGAACTGAAAGAAATCGAGGTTTTGGTTGAACGTTTGTCTTCACTGGCAACCCAAGAGGAAACAGAAGAATAAAATCTTGTCTTCGGATTAGAATAAAATTTGTTGTGGTTTGGCAAAGTTTGCCTACCTTTGCGCAAAATTTTAAAGGTCACCCTCTTAAAATGTCCAGAATGACGTTGAGTAACATATTGAAAACAACCGTTTTAGCTATTTCAGCTTTGTTCTTCTCATTTGCCGTTTCAGCAAATCCAGAAGAAAATCACCACGGACCGGCACAACACGAAGAGCATGCAGGTCACGATTCTCATGGGGATGCACATGGAGAAGAGCACGAATTCAATGTAGGTGAAATGATCATGGAGCACATCAAGGATGCTCACGAATATCACTTATGGGGTGGTCACCACGATGCAACTTCAATCTACTTGCCAATCATTTTGTTTGACAATGGAATGAAGACATTTTCTTCTTCTTTGTTTTACCACGGAGAGCCAAAGCAAACGATCGATTCCAAAACTGGAGAAGAGGTGAGCTTTATGGCAGGAGTAGGTGCAGCGGAAGGATATGCTATGTACCATGAGAAAATCTATCGATTGGAAAATGGAAGCTTGAACATCGAAGATGGAGCAGCCTTGAATAGCAAGCCAAAAGATTTTTCGGTTACTCGTAACGTAATTGCTTTGTTCTTGAGCATGATTGTGATTTTGTTGTTGACCCTATCTACAGCTCGTCACTACAAGAAACACGGAGCAGTTGCGCCGAAGGGTATTGCGAAGTTTATTGAGCCAATCGTATTGTTCGTTCGCGACGATATCGCTAAGGTGAACATTGACGAGCACAAGTACAAGAAGTACGTTCCTTACTTGTTGACGATTTTCTTCTTCATCTTCATTTCAAACTTGCTTGGTTTGATTCCAATCTTGGGGTCCAACTTGACTGGTAACATTACAGTGACCATGTCCTTGGCGGTTTGTACTTTGTTGGTGACCGTATTCTCAGGAAACAAACACTACTGGCAACACGTTTTCGCAATGCCAGGAGTTCCAAAATTTGTATTGATCATTTTAACGCCAATCGAATTGGTTGGGGTGTTGACAAAGCCATTTGCCTTGATGGTACGTTTGTTCGCAAACATCACGGCTGGTCACATCATCATCTTGGCGTTGATCTCCATCATCTTCATTAACAAGAGTGCAGCTTGGGGTGCGTTGTCCGTACCAATGGCTTTGTTTATCTCTGTATTGGAGTTGTTAGTTGCTTTCTTACAAGCGTACCTTTTCGCAATGCTTTCAGCCTTGTTCATTGGTGCAGCAGTTGAAGAAGCACACCATTAATTAGTAATTATTTAAACACAAATAAGATGTACGGAAGTATAGCAGCAATTGGAGCAGGTTTGGCAGTATTAGGTGCCGCTTTAGGTATCGGTAGAATCGGTGGTTCAGCAATGGACGCGATCGCTCGTCAACCAGAGGCTTCAGGAAAAATTCAAACTGCGATGATTATCGCGGCTGCGTTGATCGAAGGTGTTGCACTTTTCGGTGTAGTAGTTGGTCTACTAGGAAACGCGAAATAATTTTTCGACACAGATTCTTGAAGCAACGGTTGGTTGCTTCAAGAATTTTTTAAAACAAACACAACAAACATTAAATACTTAGAGAAATGGATTTGATTTTGCCAGACATGGGTCTCTTATTTTGGACCAGTTTAGTTTTCGCTATTTTATTGATTATTCTAGCGAAATTTGTTTGGAAACCAATCTTGGGAGCAGTTAACGAACGCGAGCAAAAAATTGCTGATTCATTGGAATTGGCTGAAAAAACGCAAGCGGAGATGAAAGCTTTGCAAGCACAAAACGAAAACTTGTTGAAAGAAGCAAGAGTGGAGCGTGATGCAATCGTTAAAGATGCGAAAGAGACAGGTTCTAAAATGATTGAAGACGCAAAAGCTGCAGCACAAGCTGAGGCTGAGAAGGTGATGAAATCTGCTCAAGATGCAATTCAATCTGAAAAAGCAGCTGCAATCGCTGAATTGAAATTGCAAGTAGCTTCTTTCTCTTTGGAGATCGCTGAGAAAATTGTTCGTGGAGAACTTTCTTCTGATGAAAAACAAAAAGCGTTGGCTGACAAATTGGCGGCTGATGTTAACATGAATTAATTCGAACCATGAAAGGAACGAAATCAGCAGTACGATACGCAAAAGCTCTTTTGGATCTTGCCATTGAAAAAAACATGGTGGATGCAGTTTTGGGCGATATGCGTTACTTTTACGAAACGTACAAGGACAGTCGTGATTTGCACAACTTCCTGAACAACCCGGTAATCAATGCTTCTAAGAAAGTAGATGTATTGAAAGAGGTATTTGGTCAGTTCGAAACCTTGACGATGTCATTCGTTGAATTGATCGCGAAAAATGGTCGTGAGAATATCCTTCCGGAAATTGCAGCTTCATTCGAAGCGCAAGTGAAAGAATTTAAAGGAATTGTACCTGTAGAAATCGTTTCTGCAGTAGCGCTAGACGCAAGTACAAAAAGTAATATTTTGGCAAAAGTTGAAGCATCTGTAAAAGGTACTTTGGAGGTAACAGAAACAGTTGACCCTTCGATCATCGGAGGTTTCATCGTGAAGATGGGTGACCGTCGCATTGATGCATCAATCTCTAGTCAAATCAATAAATTAAAACAAAGTTTAACACACTAAATAACTTAGTGCAATTTACCATAGTATGGCAGATGTGAAACCGGCAGAAGTTTCTGCAATTTTGAGAGAGCAGCTATCTGGATTTAAATCTGAAGCTGAATTACAAGAAGTAGGTACAGTTCTTCAAGTCGGAGACGGTATCGCGCGTATTTACGGATTGACTGGATGTCAGTCTGGAGAGTTGATCGAATTCGACGGTGGTTTGCAAGGAATTGCGATGAACCTTGAAGAAGACAACGTAGGTGCCGTATTGCTTGGACGTTCAACTGAGATCAAAGAAGGTGATACTGTAAAACGTACAGGTCGTATTGCTTCTGTGAAAGTAGGTCACGGAATGTTAGGACGTGTTGTTGATACTTTGGGTAACCCAATTGATGGTAAAGGACCAATCGAAGGTGAAACTTTCGAAATGCCAATCGAAAGAAAAGCACCAGGGGTTATCTACCGTGAGCCAGTAACTGAGCCAATGCAAACAGGAGTAAAAGCAGTTGATGCGATGATCCCTGTAGGTCGTGGACAACGTGAGTTGGTGATTGGTGACCGTCAAACTGGTAAAACAACAGTTTGTATCGATACCATCATTAACCAAAGAGAGTTCTACGATCGTGGTGAGCCTGTTTTCTGTATCTACGTTGCAGTAGGTCAAAAAGGATCAACAGTAGCTGGTATCGTTAAGAAATTACAAGATGCAGGTGCAATGGACTACACAGTTGTAGTAGCGGCTAACGCTGCTGATCCAGCGCCAATGCAGTTCTACGCTCCAATGACGGGTGCAGCGATCGGAGAATACTTCCGTGACTTGGGTAACCCAGCATTGATCGTATATGATGATTTATCAAAACAAGCGGTAGCTTACCGTGAGGTTTCTTTGTTGTTGCGTCGTCCTCCAGGTCGTGAGGCTTACCCAGGTGACGTATTCTACCTTCACTCTCGTTTGCTTGAGCGTGCTGCGAAAATCATCAACGATGACGCTATTGCAGCACAAATGAATGACCTTCCAGATTCTTTGAAAGGTAAAGTAAAAGGTGGTGGTTCATTGACAGCCCTTCCAATTATTGAAACACAAGCAGGTGACGTTTCTGCCTATATCCCAACGAACGTAATTTCGATTACAGACGGTCAGATCTTCTTGGAGACAGACTTGTTCAACGCGGGTATTCGTCCAGCGATCAACGTAGGTATCTCTGTATCTCGTGTAGGAGGTAACGCTCAGATCAAATCAATGAAGAAAGTAGCAGGTACTTTGAAGTTGGATCAAGCACAATACCGTGAGTTGGAAGCGTTCGCGAAATTCGGATCTGATTTGGATGCGGCAACTAAGTCTGTATTGGACAAAGGAGCTCGTAACGTAGAGATCTTGAAGCAACGTGAAGGAGATCCATTCCCAGTAGAGAAGCAAATTGCTATCATCTACGTAGGAACAAAAGGATTGATCCAAAACGTACCAGTAAATAAGGTAAAAGCATTCGAAACTGAATACTTGGATTACCTTGCTGCAAAACACGCTGATGTATTGGCTGGATTGAAGTCTGGTAAATACACAGATGAATTGACAGACGTGTTGAGCAAAGTAGCGAAGGAGATCGCTGCGAAGTACTAATTAAGAATTAAGAGTTCAGGGTTCAGAGTTAAGATTTTGAACCCTGGGTTTTTACATAAGTTTTGTCCTTAGGAGGTAACATACAAGATAAATCATTTGCCTTTGCAGTTGAGGTTATCAAGTTCCGAGAGGAAGTCATCAACGAGAGACATTACGAAATTGCTTCTCAATTCGTTAGAAGTGGAACTGGAATCGGAGCCAACATTCGAGAAGCTCAAAGAGCTGAATCGAGAAAAGATTTTAGACATAAACTTCAGATAGCGCTGAAAGAAGCTGATGAAACAAAATATTGGTTGGAACTTATAGAACAAACTATTCGTCCAGTGCCCAAAGCCTTGTTTGATCAAAACGAAGAGTTAATAAAAATTTTGGTTACAATTATCAAGAATACGGAGATCTAGTCTGAACTCTGAATTCTGAACTCAGAACTAAAAAATGGCGAACTTAAAAGAAATACGAAACCGAATCAATTCCGTTGGATCTACCATGCAGATTACCTCTGCAATGAAGATGGTATCTGCGGCTAAATTGAAAAGAGCGCAAGATGCAATTACGCAAATGCGTCCTTACGCAGTGAAATTGGAAGAGATTTTGGGGAACTTGAGTGCAACTTTGGATCTTTCTGAAAATGCACTTTCGGAAGCGCGTCCAGTTAAAAACGTATTGATTGTTGCAGTTTCTTCAAACCGTGGTTTGTGTGGAGGTTTCAACAACAACGTCATCAAACGTGTGAACCACTTGGTGAATGTTGAATACAAGGATGCTAATCCAAAAGTTCTTTGTTTAGGTAAAAAGGTGAAGGATGTTTACAAAAGAACTCCAGCTTATTTCGTAAACGATACATTGGCTCCGCTTGAGGATATCTTCTCTGACTTGTCGTTTGAAAAGAACACAGATGTAGCTGAAGAGTTGATGAAATTGTTCTTGACTGGTACTTTTGATCGCATTGTTGTGGTATACAACCACTTCTTGAATGCAGCGTCTCAATCGATCCAAACAGAGCAATTCTTGCCAATCGTTCCTGCAGTTCAGGAGGACGGTAAAGCGGCAGGAGATTACTTGTTTGAGCCATCTAAAGAAGAAATCGTTGCTGAATTGATTCCGAAGTCTTTGAAGATTAAACTATTCAAAGCGTTATTGGATTCACACGCGTCTGAGCACGGAGCTCGTATGACGGCGATGCACAAAGCAACAGACAACGCAAAAGAATTGCAAAAGAGTTTGAAATTGTCATACAACAAAGCACGTCAAGCGGCTATTACAAACGAGATCTTGGAGATCGTTGGTGGAGCAGAAGCATTGAATGCTTAGTAGACATATACATTGTAAAAAAGGGAGTTCGTTTGAGCTCCCTTTTTTGTTTTTTTAAATTCCCATCAAAGCCTTATTTTTGCACCCTGATTACAAACCAACCTTATGCGACTGAACTATTCACTCATAATCCTTTGCATACTCATGCTGGGTTTATCCTCTTGCAAGAAACGTAGACAAAATTTAATAAGGAATTTTAGTGATAAAATATTCGAATTAACAGATTACAGAGCTACAATTTATTACCCGAATGATTCCATTGTGACACTAATAGGTGGTATTGATTACTGCTACCTTGACTTTGTAGCGACACAAAATCATGGTTGTCAGTTAACTTTTAAAGTTTCAGATTCAGAACATTATCGTTCGCGCACGACCTTTTATTATTGGGCACATGGAGGCATTAAAATTGACACTAGTTCTTATTATAAGGAACATTCAAAATCAGTCTTTGTAAGTTACCCTGGAGAGACTAGAAATAAAGTTCAAATGGAGTTTATTCTCAATAGTACTCTTTTTAAGTTAACAAAACCATTTGATAAAAGAGATACCGAATTTGAAGCAACTCACCTTGTATCTATATTTTCAAACGAGTCAACTATTTTACCAGATAGTATTCGAGAGACTTATATTTTTAAAGAAATGGAGTAACCAAAATTAAGTTCGTTTGAGCTTCTCTTTTTGTGTTTAAAGTGTTTTAATAGTTAAAAATGGTGTTCATTATTTCAGGATTGGGGTTTGAGCTTTTTATACTTTGTGAACAATGAAAATGGATAATGGGGCACACAATGACTCATTACAACCAATACAAACTTAAATAGAACATATAAACACATAAAATAGTATATCCTTGAACAAGTAGCAAAGCAACAAAAGATGGAACCCTATTGGCTAAGCTTTGTACTTTTTTATAGGGTTTGACATTTAATCGATAACCATGATAGACCAATCCCAGCCCAAAAGCTATATATGCTAAAATAGAATGTGGAAAGTAATCGGCGATCAATTGGAATGAAACATTAGTAATAGTCGCAATTGAAGAAACCACAATGATCATCAGGTACAAATCTTTGAACCTTCTGCTTTCAAATTGAGAGGTTTGAAGATCTATTAGTGTATATAATCCATTAAAGAAATTCATCTATAATTTTTGAAATTAAAAGAAGGTCTCCAAACGGATGCTCGAATTCGTGTAAAGTTTTTCACCATCTACATAAATTGTTAATTGGTCACCAAAATAGAAACTAGGCCTTATTTCATAAGTAATATTTTTCCCCTTTTCAATTTTCAAGTGATTAACTTGTCTATATCTAATATAAGTAACAGTTAAACTTTGTTCATCTTGTTCTAGACGAAGTAGATAAAATTTTTTGATTAAGAAGAGGAGCAAATAGCTTAAGAAACAAAAGATTGGATAATAAAAAAGAAATCTAAAATTGGTCCCGTCATGATATAAAGTAAGGCAAAAGAGAATGACAAATATAAGTGAAGGATACTTGAGAGATAAAACGATCAAATGCCATCGTGATTGACGATAGTTTAACGGTGACTCATAAACCAATTTTTTACTTTTCATTGCTTAGATTCTTAAGTGCCTTAAACTTTCGCGAGTTGATATAAAAACAAAATCAAATTAAAGAAGCTAAAAAGTACTAGACTGATACCATATGAATAACGTGAATAATTATTGATGCGTGGATTGTTTCTACCTGATTTGATCTTGTCCTTTATCATTTTGATACCAAGGATTGTCGTAGTTAAAATAGTTACGATATAGAACAGTATTGCTTTTGCTTCCATGTGGTATTGTTTACTATATTTTTATCCTATTATATTTTCTCATAAAGGAATTTCATCAACCATATCAAAGGTTCAATGTTTTTCAATGCATCTAAATATATACTCTTCTCTTTGGTTTGAGACCTAATCCATAAAGAAATTCAATAACCAAAAAAGGCACCTCCTACGAGATGCCTTTCCAATAAACTAAGACTTTTAAAATTTACAATTCAAACTTGATTCCTTGCGCGAGTGGCAAGCTGTCTGAATAGTTGATCGTATTCGTTTGACGGCGCATGTAAACCTTCCATGCATCCGAACCCGATTCGCGTCCTCCACCGGTCTCTTTTTCACCTCCAAAGGCTCCACCGATTTCGGCTCCTGATGTTCCGATGTTCACGTTGGCAATTCCACAGTCAGATCCCGCACATGATAAGAATGCTTCTGCCTCTTTCAAGTTGCTCGTCATTACAGCTGAGGACAATCCTTGAGGAACCCCATTTTGAATCGCAATGGCATCGTGAATGTCGCCGCTGTATTTGATCAAGTACAAGATCGGCGCAAAGGTTTCGTGTTGAACGATGCTGAAGTTGTTGTTTGCCTCTGCAATGGCAGGTTGAACGTAACAGCCACTTTCGTATCCTTCTCCTGTCAAAACTTTTCCAGGAACTACGATGTTTCCACCTTCTTCTACCACCTTCTTTAATGCGCTTTCGTACATCTCAACAGCCATCGTATCGATCAATGGACCTACGTGATTGTTTTGATCCAAAGGATTTCCAATTTTTAATTGACCGTAAGCCTTCACCAAAGCAGCTTTTACTTGCTCGTAAATGCTATCGTGAATGATCAAACGACGAGTGGATGTACATCTTTGTCCGGCAGTTCCAACCGCACCAAATACAGCACCTGGAATAACCATTTTCAAATCCGCATTCGGTGTAATGATAATGGCATTGTTTCCTCCTAATTCCAACAAAGATTTACCCAAACGAGCTCCAACTGTTGCAGCAACGGATTTACCCATTCGCGTAGATCCTGTTGCAGAAATCAACGGAACACGCGTGTCTTCTGTCATCACCTTTCCAAGGTCAGCTCCACCGATTACCAAATTCGATACTCCTTCTGGAACATCGTTGGCTGCAAAAACCTCTTGTGTCAATTTCTGACATGCGATAGCCGTCAAAGGCGTTTTTTCGGATGGTTTCCAAACACAAACGTCTCCACATACCCAAGCAAGGGCTGTGTTCCAGTTCCATACGGCAACCGGGAAGTTGAAGGCAGAAATAATTCCGACGATACCTAGTGGATGGTATTGTTCGTACATGCGGTGACCTGGACGTTCAGAGTGCATGGTCAAACCGTATAACTGGCGCGACAATCCAACAGCGAAGTCACAGATATCAATCATCTCTTGAACTTCACCCAAACCTTCTTGCAAGGATTTCCCCATTTCGTAGGAAACCAATTCACCAAGTGGCTGTTTGTACTCACGAATTTTCTCTGCCAATTGGCGAACAATTTCTCCGCGTTTAGGTGCTGGAATTTGTCTCCACTCAACAAAGGCTTTTTGAGCTGTTTGAATAACTTGTTCGTAGTGTTCAGGGGTTGCAGCTTGCACCGAAGCAATGGCTTTTCCGTCAACTGGAGAGTACGATACAATCGTTTCACCATTCGTTTCCATCCAAAGCGCTCCTGTAGAAGCTCCGTTATTTAAAGATTCGATTCCCAATTTGGACAAAATCCCTTGGACATCGATCGTTGCTTTCACATCTTCCATTTTCGTAAAAAATTTTACATAAAAGTACGTATTTCGCACAATTTTCACAGTTGTAGAAAGGGTTAATTCCCGTTAAAATGGAAAAGAAGTGCGTTCTGAATTTGATTGTCAGATAGTTGTGAAGGGTCAAGCATCGATTCACAGCACAACGTTTGTAAGCTGGGTTTTACCTCCTTTTTTCTGGCGAATGATTTAGTATATTTGGTTACATCTTAAAATCGAGGAATGAATCCGTATCTATTAATCATCATGGTCTCAAGTGTTATCATCTTGAGTTTCTTCTTTAATATCATTTCGAAGAAGACCAATCTTCCGAGTGTGCTTTTGCTTATTGCTTTGGGAATGGGGATCAAAGGAGTGATGAACATGACGGAGTTGCGCGATAAGGATTTGGGAATCGATAGCTTGCTCGAGGTTCTTGGAAACATCGGTTTGGTGATGATCGTTTTGGAAGCTGCTTTGGATTTGAAATTGGAACGAAGAAAAGCAGGCCTTTTGCTAAAGTCTCTTTCTGTATCAGTTCTTAGTTTGACGGGTGGAATCTTCGGGATCGCAGGTTTGTTCATGTACATTTTCCCGGGAACACATTTTTATACGGCTTCGATTTATGCCGTGCCTCTGAGTATCATGTCGAGCGCCATCATTATTCCGTCGGTTGGAGCCTTGAGAGGTGTGAAGCGCGAATTCATGGTCTACGATTCTACCTTCTCAGATATCCTTGGGATTATGGTGTTTTACTTCATGCTGGGCGAAGAAGGAACGGCAGGCGGAACGTCATTTGGCGGAATCATGTCGAACATTTTTGCGACGATTTTGATGTCGATCGTTGTCGCTTATGGATTGGTTTATCTGTTTCAACATTTAAAAATGCAGGTAAAACTATTTTTGATCATTGGGGTACTGCTTTTGATGTTTGCCTTAGGAAAATACTTCCACCTTTCTTCTCTATTGACTATTTTGGCTTTCGGGTTGGTGCTGAACAATACGGATGTCTTTTTCCCCGGCAGGTTTGCCAAGTTTTTCGATCGGGAGGCGGTGAAACCCATCTTGCATGATTTCCATAATTTGACCCTAGAAAGTGCCTTTTTGGTAAGAACCTTCTTCTTTGTATTATTCGGAATTAGCATCACATTGAGCTCCCTTTACGATTGGCGTGTCGCTGTGAATGGAGTTTGCATTGTAGCCATTTTATATGCCGTGCGATACGTGGCATTGCGTTTGATATCCAAGGACAACCTTTTCCCTGAATTGTGGATTGCGCCTCGCGGGTTGATTACGGTTCTTTTGTTCTTCGTGATTTTGAAAGACCCTCGTGTAAACATCCCAGGTTTCGATCCAGGTTTGCTTTTGTACCCGATTATCATTACTAGTATAATAATGACCATTGGTTTGATTACGCATCAAGGTGAAAAGGTGAAAGATGTTTTGTTCAACAAGTTGCCTTTGGTGAAGACCGATTCCGATGGCAAGGACATGAATGATATCTACGATCAAAGAATGAGTGAGAATGTTGAAAAAAGAGATTTTGATGGTTTTTAGAGTAGCAGTTATAGCGGTAAGTCTGTGGTGTATGTCTTTTGGTTGTTCCAATCAAAGAGAACTCGCAGCTGCCAATGTGGAGAAAGAAATGGAGATCACGGTGACGAGTTTAACCCCACATTGTGGAGGTATGGCTCCTATGCCGGGTGAACGATACCCGAAGTCGGCACCCATGGTGAATTTTACCCTCGATGTGTTTACCATTGATAACAAGGGCAATAGAAAAGAGAAAGTAGGATCCATCACCACAGACGAAAATGGAAAGGCCAAGATTATTTTGCCTGTGGGCAATTACCAGTTATGGCGACCAGATAAATTGTTGAGCTTACAAGAATTTATGGACACCAATAAAACAGGCAGAGGAGACAATTATGTCTATGCCAATGAAGAGTGTTTCCAAAAATGGAAGGATACACCAGATGGTGAATTCAAAACCTACGAGGATAGGTATGAAATAGTCTACCGTAGAAGATGCTATGTAGGTGCCAACCCTTGTATGGAATACAAAGGGCCGGCCGCTCCTTAGTGTTTAATTTCTACTTCCTTTTCTACAAAGGAGATTCCCAGTTCGTCTAATTCTTCGAGAATGGGCATGTATATGTCTGGTACAATGGGCATTTGCACCCCGCGCTCCTGAATTTCGTCGTTCAAAATCATCTTGGCACAAATAGCAAGTGGTAAACCGACCGTATTACTCATAGACGTGTAGGTTTTATCCTCTCCAATGTTCACCATTTGGGAAGTTACCTTGTAGGCCTTTTCACCCAATGTATATTCGAACTCATGGTGCATTACGAGCATGTCTTTGTCATCAGGATCCAAGGTTAGTTTGCGGACCAAAATTTCTTGCAACATTTCCGCTGGACTAGCTTCTGGCTTTTCAAAGCGAATGTCATCATTGAAGAAATCCAACCATTCAAACTTCTTGTAGAGAATGGGGTTTTGGAGAAGTAAAGTCAATTTTTCCTCAACGCGCTTTTCTTTGTCATAGGGTAAAAAGGCGTTCAAGAATTTGCGTGGACTCATTTCCTTGATGTTGGTCATCTTGTAGGAATCATCCGTCAATCCAAGTTGAATGAGTGCATTCCAAAATTCGCAATATCCCGGTCTACGCAAGGTGCCTCGGTAAATGGTAGGAATATCGTCCAAACCATAAATGCTGCGGTACTTTAAAGAGTCTCTATTCGCATAGCCTTCAAAATCGCCGTATCCATCCACCGACATGACTTCTGTTCTAGTGAAAAGTCGGTGATAGGGAATGTACTTGTATTCTCCATTTTGAATGAAACAACTCGCACCACCTTGACCAGCTAGGACTACGTTTCGTGGATTCCAAGTGAATTTATAATTGAGTGGATTATTGTCATTTTCGGGAGCAATCAAACCCCCACAGAAGGATTTAAAGCTGGTCAATTCGCCACCTTTTTCTTCAATTTCATGGATGATTTTCATAGCACTCATGTGGTCGATTCCTGGGTCAACCCCCATTTCATTCATGATTAGAATACCCTTTTCTTTCGCTGCAGCATCCAATTCCTTCATTTCTGGAGAAATATAAGACGGAGTCAAAAGGTGAACACCCAGATCCACACAGTCTTTTGCCACATCGATGTGGAAACGTGCAGGCAACATGGAAATGACGAGGTCGGCAGTCTTAATGTGTTCTCGTCGTATGTCTGAATCAAGGGCATTGAAGTCGTAGGCCTTTGCAAAAGAAGAATTGCCTAATTTATCTTGAACCAAAGAAAGAGACTGATCAACCACATGCAAGAACCAATCATTTTCCTCAGCATGTTGAAGAAGGTATCGCAAAAGGGAGGAGGCAGACAAGCCTGCTCCGAGCACTAAAACGTTTTTCATTCAAGCAAATTTAGAAGAATATGTGGATTAAAAAATTAACAAAAGAGGCTTGGAGTGTTAGAAATGAATCGATGTGTCAAATCAAAACAGTCAGTTGATTTTATTCTTATCCAGTATGAGTTGATCATCCAATGGCTTGAAGTTTCTTTTAATCGGGTAAATTTTTGATTAATAGACGAGGTCCAAGATTACGAAATAATTTTACTAGATATTGCTGATACTATCCGGAATTGGAATCAGGGTGCGAATAGAATTAAGGGGTATGAATTCAATGAGATCATTGGTGAAAATTTCACCTTATTTTACACCAAAGCCTTTAACAATTGAGATGATAAAAGCGTTGAGAAGTATGGAATAGTTAGAAGCGAAATCCGAAACCAAAGTTGAAATGCTTCAATTTCAATCGTACATCCTCTTGTTCGATTTGTGCCGTTACCTTTTTACTTGAATAAGCGAAGGACAAAAAGTTTTTGCCAATATTGAAGCGAATACCTGGTAGAAAGCCATAGGAAATCCCACTTTCTTTTTGTTTCCCATCAAAGGATTTTGCGGTAACAAAGAACAATCGATAATCCAAATAAGGTTGAATACTGAACTTTGAAGCGGTTTGTAAATGAAAACCAATTCCAGGAGTTGGAATTCCGATAAGTGTTCCATGCATTTCTCCCAAAAAGAATCCCATAGTGATAAGGTTGGCTTTTACAAAGATTCCGGCGCTCTTATTAAAAGCATGATAATAGTTTTGCGCATATTCAACCTGACCTCCAATCAAATAAGTAAAGTACTCGGATTGTGAAGTTCCGAAAGATCCCTGAGGTTGAGGGTCATACAATCCTGCCTTTTCGTTGAAATAACCAAAGCGCAAGTAGTTGCGATACCATTCTTTTGTGGGGTCGAATTTGGTAATGTCCTTGGTCTGAGCGAAAATGGATGGAATCCAGAAATTGAGGATGAAGGCTAGTAGTAAGGTCTTTTTCATTTTTTAGAAGAATAGAATGTAAAGGTAAACAGGTTTTTGAATGGACGAACTATTTCGTTAAATCAATGACTTTGACACTTTAGGCAATCATTCGAAGAGTGCGGTTAGATTTCCTGTGCAGGCATTTAAATTCGTTTTACAAATCTTGCTAGAAATGAACAAAACTTTACTCTCTATTATTTCGGCACTCGCAATCCTTCCGGTCTTTTCGCAAGACTATTTCAATTGTGGGGCCAATCATCAACATCAACAACTGTATACAGATAATCCTCAGTTGGAAAAAGACTACAAACAACTTTTTCTCAATGGATTTCAGAAAAGCAATGACAGTACCGTATTCGTTATTCCAGTTGTGTTTCACATTCTTCATCAATATGGAAATGAGAATATTACGGATGACCAAGTAAGAAACCAAGTAGACATTCTTAACAGAGATTATCGATTATTGAACAACGATACCTCTGCCGTAATCCAAGAGTTTAAGGCGCTATATGGCGATGTGCGAATTGAATTCAAATTGGCAACTGTCGATCCCTTCGGGAATTGTACAAATGGAATTGAACACATTTATACCCATTTGACCAATCAAGGAGACGATGATTCGAAGATTCATCAATGGTATCGGCAAAATTATTTGAACGTTTGGGTGGTGAACTCCATTGGATCTCAAGGGGTGGCAGGTTATGCTTACTATCCAACTGCTGTAAACAACGAAGGTTTCTGGCGTGATGGGATCATCATTTTGAACAATTACATCGGTTCTACTGGAACTGGAAATGCTTTTCGATCGAGAGCCTTGACTCACGAAATTGGTCACTGGTTGGGTCTGCCTCATGTTTGGGGAAGTACCAACGATCCGGGGGTGGCTTGTGGCGATGATGGAATTGCCGACACACCGATTTCAAAAGGGTTCAATTTTTGTCCGACCAACACCAATCAAGCAAAAGTCTGTGATCCGACAATTGTAGAGAATTACCAAAATTACATGGAGTATTCATACTGTTCGGTGATGTTCACCAAAGGTCAAATCGAGGCCATGCGTTCTATTTTGCAAGGTGGTGACGGCGGTCGCAAAAATTTAATCACAGCGGATAATCACCAGGCAACAGGAGTTGATTTGACCACACCTCCAGTTTGTAAGCCCATTCCTGATTTTAATGCAACCAGCAGAAACACATGTATAGGTGAATTAGTGACTTTCAAAGATTGGTCCTACAATGGGCCAGTTGATTCCAGAACATGGACCTTTCAAGACGGTAGTCCCGCTACTAGCTCAGATGCCAATCCTACGGTATCCTTCAATTCTTTTGGAATGAAAACAGTAACCTTAACGGTGTCGAATGCGGCAGGCTCGGAAACCAAGACTTTTGAAGGTTATATCAATGTAACCAATGGATTTGCGGAGGTTACGGGTCCAACCAACTTCGATTTGGAATCGAATCATGTAAACTGGTTCCGTGTTGAAAATCCTGAAGAAAATGAAGCGCGTTTTGCTTTAAGTTCGGGTACAGGAGTGAATGGTTCGAAGAGTTTTAAGTTGAATAACTACAAAAATGTAGCTGGAGCAGCGCCATATTCGGCAGATTATTTTTACTACCGTCGTTTGGGAGGTTCAGTAGATGCCTTGATTACACCGGCTTTTGATTTGCGTTATTCTCAAAACGTGACCATTTCGTTTGATTATGCCTACGCCACCAATACGCAGAGTACGGCCAACATGACAGAGAAAGTACGTGTGCTTTTCTCCAGAAACTGTGGTAAAACATGGACTCCTTTGGGGCAAGCGGTAACCGGAGTTGATTTATTGACCGGTGGTTTTGCAAGCGGCTATGATTACAAACCAACGCAAGCTAGTGAGTGGAAGACCATAACGCGAACTTTCCCAGCCTCTGGATTGGATGAAAACACGCGTTTTAAAATTGAATTCACGGCCTCAGATTACTCCAATAATTTTTACGTCGACAATATCAATGTGACTGGAACACTTGGCATGAACTTCGATGCATCCGTTGCACAAACTTTAAATGTGGCACCCAATCCTGTTCAAAGTGGATCAGAATTGAAAATTTCATATACAGCAGAGAACGAACCTGTTCAATTCATTTTGAGAAACTTACAAGGAGAGGTTGTGATGCAAACTGAACGAACAGAGCAAAATCAATTGGTGGAATTCGCCTTGCCGATTGCAGCCGACCTTCCTGCGGCATGCTATTTGCTAGAGGTGAATAGTATCAACTTCCGCAAGGTGATCAAGCTGGTTGTGGTGAAGTAATACCTTACAATTTTTTTAAATCTTATTTCAAAAAGGAGGGCTAACGAGCTCTCCTTTTTGTGTAACGGAAGTTACTATTCTCTTTGATCAAAGTCCAATCCCAAGTGTTTTGAAAAAGGAGTTTGTAAATTTGCAGCATGGGAAAATTTCAAGATATCATCCAATCGGACACGCCAACCTTGGTGGATTTTTATGCAACCTGGTGTGGACCATGTCAGGCCATGATGCCAACGATTGATCAATTGAAACAAAAGAAAGGCAATAGCCTTCGAATCTTGAAAATTGATGTGGACAAGAATCAAGAAGTTGCTGCACGATTCAAAATTCGCAGTGTACCTACATTAATGCTCTTTAAAAAAGGCGAAGTTATCTGGCGCCAAAGTGGTGGAATGGACTTGAATACCTTGATCCAAAAAACGAAGGTCTAGCCTTTCTGCAGCCCTGTCAACAGAAAAAAGAGCTCTTATTTCTGAATTTTAATCTAGGATTTTGTTTTAGGTTAAATATATAATAATCAGATATTTGTTCTTTTTTTAAATTTTGCATGGATGGGGTAATTGCATCTTATGCTTTGTCTTTTATTTGTCTTCCACATTATATTCTACAAGCAGCCCGTTTTCATTCAATTCATTCGGCAGGTTTTCTTGGGAAAAACCAATAGAGTAGTTTTCAATTAAAAATGCTACATTTGCGCGCTAATTTAGATGTAAACACAAAAGGATGAATTCTAATTTAATTTATGTGCCAATCGGTTTGGCAATTGTTGGTTTGCTTTTCATGCTCGTGAAAATGTCATGGGTGAAAAAGCAAAGCGCTGGAAATGATAAGATGCAAGGTATTTCTAAGAGCATCAAGGAAGGTGCAATGGCATTCTTGTCTGCCGAATACCGTTTGTTGGCAATCTTCGTAGTAATCGCTTCAGGTGCATTGTTCTGGATTTCAAGTGTTGTTGAAACAACTTCTTGGATGATTGTTCCTGCATTTGTAGTAGGTGCTGTATTCTCAGCTGTTGCTGGAAACATCGGTATGCGTATTGCGACAGATGCGAACGTTCGTACAACTGAAGCTGCAAGAACTTCTTTGCCGAATGCATTGAAAGTTTCTTTCGGTGGTGGTATCGTAATGGGATTAGGAGTTGCTGGTTTGGCAGTTCTTGGTTTGTCTTTGTTCTTCATGGTCTTCATTGGAAGCTTCATGACAGAAGGAGGAAACTTCTACAACGACATGACAATGGTATTGGAAGCTTTGGCTGGTTTCTCTTTGGGAGCTGAGTCGATTGCTTTGTTTGCACGTGTTGGTGGAGGTATTTACACGAAAGCTGCTGACGTTGGTGCTGACTTGGTAGGTAAAGTTGAAGCTGGAATTCCTGAGGATGATCCGCGTAACCCTGCAACTATTGCGGATAACGTAGGTGATAACGTAGGTGACGTTGCTGGTATGGGTGCTGACTTGTTCGGTTCATACGTTGCAACTGTATTGGCATCTATGGTTTTGGGTAACTACATTATTAAAGACATGTCGGATGCGGCAGGTTCTCAATACTCAGATTCATTCAATGGAATGGGACCTATCCTATTGCCAATTATGATTGCTGGAGTTGGTATCATCGCTTCTATCATCGGTACTTTCTTGGTACGTGTTAAAAACAATGACGCGAAAGAAGCGGAAGTTCAAAAAGCATTGAACATTGGTAACATCGCTGCTATTGTTCTTTCTGCTGCTGCAGGTTGGTTCTTGGTTGACATGATGTTGCCAGAAACTATTAAAGGAATGAAATTCTTCGGTGAAGCTGCAAGAGATATCCCTTCACGCCACATTTTCTACGCTACATTGGTAGGTTTGGCAGTTGGTTACTTGATCTCTTTCTTCACAGAATACTACACAGCTCTTGGTAAGAAGCCAGTTTTGGACATCGTTAAAAACTCTTCTACAGGTGCTGCAACAAACATTATCGCTGGTTTGTCAACTGGTATGATCTCTACTTTCTCTTCAGTTATCTTGTTCGCAGTTGCGATCTGGGGTTCTTACGAGTTGGGTGGATTCTACGGGGTAGCTATCGCTGCTTCTGCTATGATGGCAACTACAGCTATGCAGTTGGCAATCGATGCTTTCGGACCTATCGCTGATAACGCAGGTGGTGTTGCTGAGATGTCTGAATTGCCAGACGAAGTACGTGGACGTACAGACGTTTTGGATTCAGTAGGTAACACAACTGCTGCCGTTGGTAAAGGATTCGCTATTGCTTCTGCTGCATTGACAGCCTTGGCTTTGTTCGCTGCTTACGTAACATTTACAGGTATCGACGGAATTAACATCTTCAAAGCAGATGTATTGGCTGCCTTGTTCATCGGTGGTATGATTCCAGTTGTATTCTCTGCATTGGCGATGAAGTCGGTAGGTAAGGCTGCAATGGACATGGTAATGGAAGTACGTCGTCAGTTCAAGGAAATTCCAGGAATTATGGAAGGAACTGGAACGCCAGAGTACGGAAAATGTGTTGAGATCTCTACAAAAGCTGCATTGCGTGAAATGATGTTGCCAGGTGCAATCACTATCATTTCTCCACTTATCATCGGATTCACAATGGGTGCTGAGGCTCTAGGAGCCTACATGGCAGGTGTTGCTGTTTCAGGTGTTCTTTGGGCAATCTTCCAAAACAACGCTGGTGGTGCTTGGGATAACGCGAAAAAATCTTTCGAGGCAGGTGTTATGATCAACGGAGAAATGACGTACAAAGGTTCTGATGCTCACAAAGCGGCAGTGACGGGAGATACAGTTGGTGATCCATTCAAAGATACTTCTGGTCCATCGATGAATATCTTGATTAAATTGACTTGCTTGGTAGGTTTGGTTATCGCTCCAATCTTGGGTAACGGTCACCACGGTGATTCTGCAAGCGCAGCTGGATGTGTGAAATCAGAAGCTTCTTGCAAGAAAGATAAGTCTTGCAAAAAAGATGCGAAGTGCACGGCTGATGCGAATGAAACAATGAAAATGTGTTGCAAAGACTCAGGAAAAGAAATGGCATCTATTACAAAAGAAGAGTGCATGAAAATGTGCGAAGAAAAAGGATGTACAGCTGAGCAAAAAGCAGAATGCATGAAAAACTTCGACGAGAACGGAAACTTCGTTGGCGTGAAGAAAGAATGCTGCAAAAAGCACTAAGACATAGATTTTAGGTCTGATTGAAATAGAAAATCCCTCGGTCAATTTGATCGGGGGATTTTTGTTTTCCCATGGGACAAATAGCCACTTTATCAATGTGTTATTTCTTTTCAAGCTGTTTCACAATTGAAAATAGGCCGTATATTTGCCCAAAAAAAGGAAATGATTTTATTCAATCTACATCATCGTCATCATTACAAATGCCCTCAGGCGTAATGGTGTTTCTATGTAGATAAGTAAAAGAAAATAACATTAAACCGTCTGAGTAAAATCAGGCGGTTTTTTTATTCCCACGATTTTGCTCAGACCCATTTCAAAAAGAATGAGCACAATTAGATTAGCACTGCAAAAGAAAGGTCGACTTAGTGAAAAGTCGCTCGAATTACTGAAATCGTGTGGTATAAAAATCTCGAACGGAGATCGTACCCTCAAAACCCAATCTTCCAATTTCCCAATTGAGATCCTCTTTTTGAGAGATGATGACATTCCCCAATATGTCGAACAAGGTATTGCTGATTTGGGAATTCTAGGTCAAAACGAGGTTTGGGAAAAGAACAAGAAGGTAGAGGAAATTCTAGCATTGGGATTTGCGGGCTGTAGAATGTCGATTGCCGTACCTAAAGAACTAGACTACCCAGGTCTGTCGTATTTCAATAACAAACGCATCGCAACTTCCTACCCAGGGATTTTGGCCAAGTACTTAACCGACAATGGAATCAATGCTGAATTGGAAGAAATTGGAGGAAGTGTTGAAATCGCAACTGGGATTGGTTTGGCAGATGGAATCTTCGATATTGTTTCCACGGGTTCAACCTTACTCATGAATGGTCTCAAAGAGGTCGAAACGGTAGTGAAAAGCGAAGCAGTTTTGATCTCCAATCCGAATCTTTCGTCTGACAAAACTGCCTTATTATAAAAACTCGTTTTTAGAATACGAGCGGTATTAGCGGCAAAGGAAAACAAATATTTCTTGCTGAATGCTCCCAATGACAAAGTAGTAGCGATTTCTTCTGTATTACCCGGTATGAAAAGCCCAACGATTCTACCCTTGCAAGATTCTGGTTGGTCAAGTATTCACTCAGTCGTGGAAGAGGATCAGTTTTGGGAAAGAATTGACCAAATCAAAGCATTGGGTGCTCAAGGAATTCTTGTTGTTCCAATTGAAAAAATGATCCTATGAAACTGATAAAGTATCCAGCGAAGAAAGACTGGAAAGAGTTAACAAAAAGGCCCGCTTCAGATTTGAGTCAGTTGCAAGCTGTGGTCGATGAGATCTTCCAAGAAGTGCAAAACAATGGAGACCAAGCATTGATTGCTTTGACCAAGAAGTTTGACAAATGTGCTTTGGAACAAGTGGTCGTTCCAGTCGAAAAAGTGTCATCTCGCATCAACAAAGACTTGCAAAATGCGATTGATATCGCTTATCGAAATATCAAGACTTTCCACAGAACGCAGATTCAAGAAAAAGAGCCTAAAGAAACGACGGCTGGTGTGGTTTGCTGGAGAGAGGCAAGACCAATCGAGAGTGTTGGCATGTAT
>JAOASF010000172.1 GCA_025210175.1 Crocinitomicaceae bacterium
AAGCATGACAAGGCTTTTTTGTCCATTCCAAAGGAGGAAGACCCGATGTAGATTACATTGGAGAGAGATATTGAGTTAATTCTCTCCAAGATAGAAGCTGAAGCCAACAAGATAATTAAGTTGTTCCCAGAAAGAGAAGATGTTCAATTGCTGAACGGACGCTGGGGACCTTATTTAAAAATCGGAAAGAACAACTTCAAACTTCCGAAAGATGTAGAAGTAGAAAAGCTGACCTTGGAACAGTGTATTGAAATTTCAGAAAATCAACCAGCGAAGAAAAAGGTGGTTCGAAAGAAAAAATAAAAGAGAAAAGTGGAGTTATCCACTTTTTTTTATGAATATCATTTGAGTTCTGCGCCAAGAACAGGCCACTCGCCTTTTTACTTTTGAAAAAAAGAAGAGCATGTTGGATCTAGAAATATATTTTTCTCCTGTAAACGGGGAATACCTCATTGAAGGGGATGAAAAATTGGGAGCGAAGATTCAGATCCATTCTGAAAATGGTTTCCCAGAAGTTTCGAAAAATAGCCTTGCTCTAATCTATGTGCCTGAGTTTAGAAACATGGATGAGGTCCCAGAAATTCACTTCGATGACCGTTTTAGAAAAGAATTTTACGATTTGTATCCTGGTTTCGTGTGGAAACATTCCATTTTTGACCTAGGAAACTTACTCCCGGGTAACTCCATAGAGGATACTTATTTCGCACTCTCCAATGTCGTGAAGGAGCTGGTCAAGAAATCGGTTGTTCCTGTAATCATTGGTGGAAGCCAAGATTTGACTTATGGCATTTACAAGGGCTTCGAACATTTGGAACAATTGGTCAACATTTGCGCCATCGACAACCGCTTGGATGTAGGAACGCCCGAGGAAGCCTTTGGTCCCAATAATTATGTTTCCCACCTCTTGGTGCAGCGACCTTGTTACTTGTTCAATTTTGCCAACATTGGTAGTCAAGCACCTTTTAATAGCAGAGCAGAGGTTGACTTGTTCGAAAAACTTTACTTCGACGTTTGTCGTTTAGGAGAATTCAATGCAGATTTCAAGCGAGCAGAACCGCATTTGAGAAATTCAGATGTCCTGTCAATAGATGTTCAGTCCATACGAGCCAGCGATTATAGTTCAGAGAAGAAAGGCAATCCAAATGGTTTTTATGCGGACCAAATTTGTCAAATTTCTCGTTATGCTGGAATTTCAGATAAAATGTCTGTGATGGGCGTATTCAACTTGCAGCCAAGTTTTGATTCGGACAACGCCCATGCACTCATCGCGCAAATTATCTGGTACTTCATGGATGGTTACGCCCAGCGTAAGGGAGACTTCCCAATCGGAAGCAAAAAGGATTACATGCGTTTTTCAGTACACATGGATGATTTCTCGGAGGAGGAAATCGTATTCTACAAGAGTAATAAATCCGAAAGATGGTGGATGGAAGTGCCTTACCCGGCTCAAAACGGGCAAAAATACCTCAGACATCATTTGGTGCCATGCGATTACGAGGATTACCAGCGAACGATGAAGAATGAAATTCCAGATTTGTGGTGGAAAACATACCAGAAATTAGGTTAAATATTCATGTTTGCGCATAGCAGTTGTGAAAAATAAATCCTAAATGAACGGTTATATTTCATTTTTAACGTAGAATATTTATTTTAGTGCCCGTTACGAGCTTATTTTCTCGTGACTTGTTAAAACGGAAATTATACATATTTATATGGTTAGACTTGGTTATGCAATTCTACTATTTGCAACTACAACAATTACTTACTGTTACTCTCAGCAGGATAAGGTATTGACGCATTTTATATATGATAAGATGAGCTTGAATCCAGGTGAAACTGGAATCGACGAGGGAATTTGTGGAACATCTGTATACAGAAACCAATGGGATAAGATTACGGGAGCGCCAGTTTCCATGATTTTTAACGTAGAAGCAAATATCAATCGCTGGTTCCCTGGTGGAGTTGGTTTGTCTTTTTACAATGACCGAATTGGTTTTGCAAAACAGAACAATTTGTTGTTGAATTACGCATATCCAGTCTATACAGACTATGGTACCCTTGGTGTGGGAATTGGAGCAGGTTTGTTTAATTACAGCTTGGATCCCGATTGGATTCCGCCAACAGATGTGCCTGATTTTTCATTGCCAACAGGATTTGCAGCTAGTTCCTTGGATCTAAACTTCGGTTTGTATTGGAAAGGCTTGCAAAACTACTATGTAGGTTTCTCGAGTACTCACTTGAATGCGCCACGTCTTTCTCAAGAAATTACGTTTGCAGGTTTGGCTTTTGCTCAAACTTATAATTCGGCAAGACATTACTATTTGATGGGAGGATATACCTATAGTGTTGGCCCTGGTGATGCGGATGGAAATTTCTTGTTGCGAACTGATGGAGTGAAAACATCGGTTGACTTGAATGTTCGCTACTTGATGCCTGTAAGTACCTTCAATGCTTATGGAGGATTAACCTTCAGAACAAACGATGCGATAGCATTGATGTTGGGAGGGTCTAAAAATGGATTTACTGTAGGTTATGCCTACGATATTACGATAAATAAGTTAGCCAAAGTTTCACGCGGTAGTCACGAAATATTGCTCAAATATTGTTACTATTTACCGCCTATACCGAAAACTCCATCAAAACATCCTAGATGGTTGTAATTTGATTTTTTTTTCTAATCTTTGTAACTATTCGAGTAAACATACCGTTATACCAATGTTAAATGAAACCTGTAGAATGTTAATTGGTAACGGGAAAATGTTAAAAAAGAGGTAGCATGAAGAGACTATTTTTGTTAGGACTGATTGGTTCAATCATAGGTGCTTGTAGTACCAGGACTGGACACCTTACTGGTGTTTTGAACAGACCAATCTACATTCCTGAAATACCACTTGGTATGGTGTACGTTCCCGCAGGAAGTTACGCCATGGGGGACAACGATCAAGACG
>JAOASF010000173.1 GCA_025210175.1 Crocinitomicaceae bacterium
GGACAGTTTTTCATTTAAATGGATGTTATCACAGCGATTACCACCAAGGCATTTTATGGTATGTACAGAAAAGAATGAAAAAGGTAAAGGCTTTGACCATTTCTGTGGTGTCCTACGATGGTGCTTACGCTTGGGATAAGAAGTACAAAGGGAAGGCGGATTATATCTTTTTTGTGTCGAATGAGTTGGAGAAATCCTATCAGTAAATTTTCTGACAATCTGTCAGCTTAACCGTTAACCAACGAATATGTTGTTTTAAATCAGTTGTTTATGTGCTAATTGTTAATGGCAATTGGTTCTAATAAGCACACTATATTCTTTTTTTTACGTTATCAGATGTAAAGCAAAAGCAAACTGCTATGCAACGGCTGAAAATTGATAAACCATGTCACGAAGATTGGTCGAAAATGACACCAACACGACAAGGTGCATTTTGTCTATCCTGCGAAAAACAGGTTCATGATGTTACGAGGTTTTCCAAGAAACAGGTATACGAATTGATGTATCAATCTGCTGAAATTCCGTGCTTAAGAACAACCGTTAAGTTGAACGAAGAAATAGCTGCGGATTTTGATGCTTGGCTCCTTCAACAATCATTTAATCCCCATGGACGTTTTTGGTTAGCATTTTTTCTGGTGTTTGGCTTGGGTATATTTGGTTTAAATAACACCTATTTAGAAAATGAATGGAGACCTTTTCAAGAATTTGCATTTCAAGTTTTGGATGAAGATACAATACAAGGTTTGGAGGGATTTGAATCTGATTCAAAATTGGTGAAATTGCCCGAGGAAACTCTTTCAATTGATTCGAATCACGTTGATACTTTAAATAAGACCTTTGATTCTAAGCCTATTTCATCGAAATCCGAACAAAAAGTGGAGTTTAGAGAACTTTTTTGGATTGGAGATATAGTTTCAGGAAGTGTACTTCCGAAAGAATCAGATTATTTCATAGAAGACCCAAAGTATCCTTCCATTTTTTCTGAAATGTTTCAGAACAGTGTCAACGAATTCTTGAGTTTTCAAAATAGTTTTTATAAGGTTGCTCAAGATGACTTTGATAAATTCGAAATCCCTTTTCAACAAGTAAGTTTTTAGACCTCAATTACAACAAAACTGAACTTTAAAGAGCGCTTTTATTTGAAGTTGATTAACTCAAAAGGAGAACTTGTTCAAAATCTAGGAATGTACATTGGCGAGCAGGGAGTACAATCTCAAAATATCTTTTTCATAGGAGTTCCACTTGGTACCTATTTTTTGGTTATGGATGCCGAATCTTTTTCTCAAGTTGAAAAAGTCCACATCAATGGTTAGTAATTAAACTTTTCATAAACTTCCTCATACCTTAAAGTAAGATTCCAATTTGAACTTTATGGAATGCTGAGGTGTACTGCATCTCAGATATTACAAAAGGTATCGATTATGAGCAAATTTGGAATCCAAGAACCTTGTCAAGAAAATTGGGAGGGGATGAAGCACAATAGCAACGGAGCGTTTTGTGGTTCCTGTGAAAAGCAGGTGTTTGACGCAACGAAAATGACCAAGCCCGAAATTATGGGATTGATGAAACGCTTCGAAACCCTACCTTGTATGCGGCTTACGGCCGAAATGAATCAAGAGTTGGCCGATGATTATGACTTTTGGTTGGCTTCCAAAGACAGCGGATTCCAGAAACGATTCATGTTAGCACTCATCATCGTTTTTGGATTTACCTTGCTAAGCTGTAACAACGAACCTCAGAGGGAGGCAATTCAAACCATCCAGACGATCGGAAATGAATTCGTGAAAGAGGAAGGAGAAGTTCCGAAACCGAAAGAGGTGCTGAATCCGTCTGAAAATAAGGTGGAGGTTCTTGGGAAACCTGAAAAAATTGAAATGTTGATGGGAGAGGTTGTTGAAATTCCAGAAACCTCTGTTGACCTGGATGAAGTAAGGGTAGGTGTAGAGGATCAGGTGAGAATTATTACTGGCGCTATAAATGGACGGGTATTAGCAGGGATTCCTTCCCGTTCATACACAATGTGTGAATTTATTGCTGAACAGGACTCAACCGAAGTGAGCTTGCAATACGATGACCTCGGTAGGGAAATCCCGAAAGAATACAATTTATTGGCTTACCCCAACCCATTCCAGTACGAAACAACCTTGAAGGTGGAACTGCCGAAGGAAACGCAGTTTCAATTATCTGTTTACAATTTGGAGGGAAAGTTGATTCAAGATTTTGGCATGCAAAAGCAGAAACCTGGAACATTTGAATACGATTTGAATCTCATCGATGCAGCACCAGGAGTGTATTTGATCCACTTGAAATCGGAAGCGTTTTCTGTTTCGAAGCGTGTGGTGAAACGCTAATTTTTGGCGTTTCTAGGGTGGAATTGAAGAATCGCATCCCTGAGGAAGGTCTGATCCAAGTGCGTGTAAATCTCAGTTGTAGTAATGGATTCATGTCCCAACATTTCTTGAATGGCTCTCAAGTTTGCACCTCCTTCCAAGAGGTGGGTTGCAAAGGAGTGACGAAAGGTATGTGGCGAAACATTTTTCTTCAGACCAATTTCTGCAGCTAGTTTTTTTATGATGGTGAAAATCATTTCTCGTGTAAGCTGAGCGCCTCTTCTATTCAAGAAAACAATGTTTTCAGAACCTTTTACAATGTTCAAATCCTTGCGCATCGAATCCTCATAATATTCAATTTCTCGTTTAACGCTCGGTGCTACTGGAACCAAACGCTGCTTGTTTCCTTTACCGATAACACGAATAAACCCTTCATCGTAAAAAATATCGCTGTAGCGAAGATTGACCAACTCGCTGACGCGTAGTCCACAGCTGTAAAGAGTTTCTAAAATTGCTCTGTTTCGATGCCCTTCCTTTTTGGAAACATCAATTGCGGCC